>DBPQ01000051.1 GCA_002304945.1 Actinomycetales bacterium UBA1416
CCTAGCCCGGACCGGCCGGGCGGGTCGCGTTAGTCTGGGGACGTGGAGACCGCCGCCGCGATGACCGTCGTCGGCAGCGTGCTGCTCGGCGCGTGGGCTGCGTGGAGGGCCCTGCGGGACAGGCCCGTCATCCTGCGGCAGCTCATCGGGGCCGCCTTCGTGGAGTTCACCCTCGTGCTGACCGCGATCAGTGCGGGTGTCGCCCAGTCCCGCGGTTCGCTCAGTGGGGACCCCCTCGTGCTCTGGGGCTACCTGCTCACCGCGCTGTTCATCCTCCCGGTGGCGGGCGTGTGGGCGTTCGCCGACCGCACGCGCACGTCGAGCCTCGCGCTCCTCGTCGCGTGTGCCACAGTGGCTGTCATGATGTGGCGCAGTCTCCAGGTGGCCGGTCTGTGACCGCCCAGCTCCCGGACACGCGGCGCCGGGCCTACGGACTCGGACGGGTGCTCATTCTCGTCTACGGGATCTTCGCCCTCGCCGCGACCGCCCGTTCCACCGTCCAGCTCATCCGCGACGCCGAGGCGGCCCCGCTCGCCTACGGGCTGTCCGCCCTCGCCGCGGTCGTCTACATCGTCGCGACGGTCGCGCTCGCCCACAACGGACGCCGGATGAGGAGGGTGGCGTGGGCCGCCGTCGTGGTCGAGCTCACCGGGGTCCTCATGGTCGGGGCGCTCTCGCTCGCCCGGCCCGACCTCTTCCCCGACGAGACGGTCTGGTCGCACTTCGGCAGCGGGTACCTGTACGTCCCGCTCGTCCTGCCGTTCCTGGGCATGGCGTGGCTGTGGCGCTCCGCCCCGGTCCGCATCGAACGCCTCGCCGAGGGTTCGCGCCGGTCCTGATCCACTAGCATCGGGGTCGTGTACCGCCTCCTGTACGACACCGTCCTCGTCCACACCGATCCGGAGGCGGCCCATCACGCCGCGATCGAGGCGATCGCCGCCGCCGGCCGCACCGAGCCGACCCGGCGCGCACTGAAGGCGAGCGTGGGGGCCCTGCCGGGACGCGTCCCGAACCCGCGCCTCCTCGTGTTCCCCCGCGCGTTCCCCGGAGTACTCGGCCTCTGCGCGGGGATGGACAAGAACGCCGAGGCGGTCCTCGGCATGGACGCCCTGGGGTTCGGGTTCGTGGAGGTCGGAACCGTCACGGCGGAGCCGCAGGCAGGCAACCCCCGGCCCCGCCTCTGGCGCCACCCCGACATGCGCGCGCTGCGCAACCGCATGGGTTTCAACAACGACGGCGCGGCCACGGTCGGGCAGCGGTTGCGGGAGCTCCGGCGCTCGCCGGCGGGGCGCGCCGTCGTCGTCGGCGTCAACCTCGGCAAGACGCGGACCACCGCACTCGAGGACGCCGAGGCCGACTACCGCTCCTCCACCCACGAGGTCGCCCGCTGGGCGGACTACCTGGTGGTGAACGTGTCCTCGCCCAACACCCCGGGGCTGCGGGAGCTGCAGCAGGTCGAGGCCCTGCGCCCCATCGCGCGCGCTGTGCGGGAGGAGGCGCGCCGCGTGTCCGGCCGCGACGTCCCGGTCCTCGTGAAGATCGCCCCCGACCTGGCGGACGACGAACTCACGGCCATCGCCGCCATGGTGGTGGAGGAGGGGCTCGCGGGCGTGGTGGCCGTCAACACCACCATCGCCCATGACCTCGGCCCCGGCGGGCTCTCCGGACCACCCCTGCGGGACCGTGCCCTCGAGGTGGTGCGCCTGCTGCGGCGCGACCTCGGGGCGCGACCGGTGATCATCGCCTCCGGCGGGATCACCGACGCGGCGACGGGCCGGGAGTTCCTCGACGCCGGCGCCGACCTCCTACAGGCCTACACCGCGTTCGTGTACGAGGGCCCGCTCTGGCCCGGGCGCGTCAACAGGGCACTCGCCCGGGCCTGAGGTCCTCTCAGCAGGGGCGGGCGGCGGGGGCGTTCCGGGCGGTCAGGCCGGGGTCGCGGACCGGGACATCGCCCAGCACCTCGTCGATCCGCGTCATGACGTCGGACGGGAGCACCACGCCGGACGCCCTGACGTTGTCCGCCACCTGCTCCGGGCGGGACGCCCCGATGATCGCTGCGGCCACGTTGTCGTTCTGCAGCACCCAGGCGATGGCGAGCTGCACCATCGTGAGGCCGAGATCTGCGGCGATCGGCTGGAGCCCCTGCACCGCGGTGAGGACGCGGTCGTCCATCCACCGCTTGATCATGGTCGCCCCACCCTTCGCGTCCGTCGCCCGTGATCCCTCGGGCAGCGGCTGGCCGGGGCGGTACTTCCCGGTGAGCACCCCTTGTGCCACCGGGGAGAACACCACCTGCGAGAGGCCGAGTTCCGCGCTGGTGGGGACCACCTCGTCCTCGATCACCCGCCACAGCATGGAGTACTGCGGCTGCGAGGAGATCAGCGGGACGTGCAGGTCACGTGCGAGCGCGTGCCCGGCGCGGATCTGGTCCGCCGTCCACTCGCTGACACCGATGTAATGCGCCCGGCCCGAGCGCACGACGTCGGCGAACGCCAGCATCGTCTCCTCCAGCGGTGTCTCCGTGTCGTACCGGTGGGCCTGGAAGACGTCAACGTGGTCAGTGCCGAGCCGGCGGAGGGAGCCGTCGATGGACTCGAGGATGTGCTTGCGGGACAACCCGCAGTCATTCGCGCCGCGCGGGCCGACCGGCCAGTACGTCTTGGTCATGAGGACGAGCGACTCGCGCCGCTGGCCCTTCAGCGCCGCGCCGAGCACCTCCTCTGCGACGGTGTTCGCGTAGACGTCCGCGGTGTCGAAGGTGTTGATTCCGGCGTCGAGGGCGGCGTGCACGCACGCGATGGCCGTTTCGTTCTCCACCTGCGAGCCGTGCGTGAGCCAGTTGCCGTAGGTGATCTCGTTGATCTTCAGTCCGCTGTTGCCGAGGTATCGATACATGAACCGATGATACGGGGTGTCGTTCAGGGTCGTTGCGGCTGGTTCTGGGGCCATTCGCCGCGCTTGACCTGCGGCTTCGGCATGCGGAAGCGGCGCAGCATGAAGCTGCGCTGGAAGGCGTACATCCCGGTCCACGCCGGCACCTCGTCGTCGTCGAACCGGGCGCGCAGGTGGCGCTTCAGGAGCCAGACCATCACGAGGGAGTCGGCGACGCCTCCGAGGACGACGGCGTACATCGCCAGCGTCGCAACCCAGGCGACCTCGGGGTACATGCTCGCCAGCAGCATGACGAACAGGATGAGGAACGCGATCGGCATGAAGACCTCGCCGATGGACCAGCGGGCGTCGACGTAGTCGCGGGCGAAGCGGCGTGCCTTCCCCCGGTCCCGTGCCGGCATGTACCGATCGTCACCCACCAGCATCGCCTGGTGCTGCCGGGCGTAGGCCTCATCGCGCTTCGCACGCTGGGCCGCTCGCGCCGCCTTGCGGTCGGTCTGCACGAGCGGGCGCTGGCGGGCGGCCTGCGACTGCTTCCGCTTCGGCGTGGGGTGACCCTTGCCGCGCGGGGCGGGGGCCGGTTCGGGCTGGTCGGCGGGCTTGCGGGAGAACACGACACCGATCCTAGTCGACGGGAGCCGGCCGGCCCCCGCGAGGTACCCTCGGGACGTGGTCACCATCTCCGAACTCCGCACCCGCGTGGACGCCGCCCTCGACCGGACCGTCGAGGACCTGGCAGCTCTCGTGAGGATCCCCAGCGTCTCCGCAGACACCTTCGACCAGTCGACCCTGGACGCCAGCGCCGCGATGGTGCGGGGCCTCCTCGAGGACGCGGGGCTGACCGCGACGGTCTCCTCCGCCCCCGCTCCGTCCGGGGCGCCGGGCCGGCCGGCCGTGCTCGCCGCCCGGCCGGCGGCCGACGGCCTCCCGACCGTCCTGCTGTACGCGCACCACGACGTCCAGCCCCCCGGACCCCACGAGGACTGGGACCAGGAGGACCCGTTCGAGCCCGTGGTGCGGGGCGAGCGCCTGTACGCACGGGGGAGTGCCGACGACAAGGCCGGCGTCATCGCGCACGTCGCGGCGTTGCGGGCCCTGGGCGAGGACCTGGCGGTGGGCGTGCGCTGCTTCGTGGAGGGGGAGGAGGAGGTGGGTTCGCCGTCGTTCGTGAATTTCCTGACCTCGCACCGGGACGCCCTGGCAGCCGACGTCATCGTGGTCCTCGACTCCAGCAACTGGAAGGTGGGAGTCCCCGCCCTGACCACGTCCCTGCGTGGCCTCGTCGAGTGCCAGGTGGAGCTCCGCGTGGCCGAGCACGCCCTCCACTCCGGGATGTACGGCGGTCCGGTCCTCGACGCGCCGACGCTCATGTGCCGGCTGCTCGCCAGCCTCCACGACGAGAACGGGGACGTCGCGGTCCCCGGTCTCCTCCACCGCGAGGCCGCGCCCATCGACTACCCGGAGGCGGACTTCCGTGCCGACGCCGCCGTGGTGGACGGGTACCGGCTCGCCGGGACGGGCAGCATCCCCTCCCGTCTGTGGACGAGACCCGCGCTCGGCATCGTCGGCTTCGACGCCACCCCGGTCGACCGCCGTTCCAACACGATCGCCCCCACCTGTCGAGCAGCCCTCTCTCTCCGGGTGGCGCCCGGTCAGGACCCGGCCGAGGCGTGGACCGCCCTCGAGTCACACCTCCGGGCCCACGTCCCGTTCGGCGCACAGGTCACCATCACCCCGGGTGAGCAGGGCCCGGCGTTCCTCGCGGCGGGGGAGAGCCCCGCGATGCGCCTCGCCCACTGGGCGCTGCGCGAGGCGTGGGGCGTGGACGGCGTGGAGATCGGGGTGGGCGGCTCGATCCCGTTCATCGCGGACCTCGCGCAGGTCTTCCCGGACGCCGAGATCCTCGTGACCGGGATCGAGGACCCCGACACGCGGGCCCACTCCGGCAACGAGTCCATCCACCTCGGCGAGCTGCGGAACGCGATCCTCGCGGAGGCGCTCATGCTCGCCCGGCTCTCCGGGACGCTCGTCGAGGAGTGAGCGTCAGAGGAGTGAGCGTCAGGGAGTCGGCTCGGTGGTCTCCTCGGCGGCCTCCTCCGGCGCGGGCGGGCTCTCCTCCACCGGGGTCTCCTCGACGGGAGTCTCCTCGGCCGGGGCGGACGGATCCGGGCTCGCCTCCTCGGCGGTGGACACCGCGATGTCGAACATGACGACGCGTTCGGCCTCGTCGATCTCCGTCACCGTGGCCTCGACGACCAGCGCGGTGGTGACCTCCTCGGAGGCCGCGATGGTGCAGGTGGCAGTGGCACCGACCTCGGCGGGCAGCTCGGCCGGGCAGTCCACCTCGGGCGCCACGCCCACCTCCTCCTCCATGCGCGAGCTGATCTCGGCGGCGAGGTCGTCGGGCGCGATCGGGGGGACGCCGCCGTCGTCCGCGCAGCCCGTGAGGGCCGCGGCGAGGAGCAGGCCGGCGAGGACGAATCTCGACATGGGTACCAGAATGGCACAGCGCCACACGGCGCGGGGGAGGGAGTGGAGCCGATGAGGATCGTGGTGGGGACCAGTGCCGTCCGCGACACAACCGCGGCGGAACTCGGGGCCGCCGTCGTCCGCGGGTGGCGCGCGACGGCACCGGACGAGTTGGCGGTCCACCTGCTGTCCGACGGCGTGACCGGGCTCGCCGACGCCGTCGCCGCCTCGCCGGGCCCCCAGCCCGCCGTCATCGAGACGGCGAACCTGCTCACGGGCACGTCCACCGCACCGGTTGCCGAGGCCCTGCTCGACACCCTCGACAGCGGAGTGGGCCGGGTGGTGCTCGGCATGGGGCGGTCCGCGGTGCACGACGGCGGGCGGGGCTTCGCGGCGGTCATGCGAAGACGCTTCGGGTCCCTGGCAGCCGCACGTGAACGGCTGTCGGGGCACGACATCGTGGTGCTCGGCAACGAGCGGCTCCCCCTCGTCGGGCTGCACGGCGCCGGCGCCCAGCTCGCGGCCACCTTCGGTGCGGAGCGGGCTCAGCGGCTCGACCGGGAGGTGGCGGACTTCGCGGCGGCGGTCGAGGCGGAGCTGCCCCACGATCTGCTCTCCGGCCGGCCGCTGCGCCTCGCGACGGCGGACCACTCGGGTCTGGGCGGCGGGAGTGCGTTCCTCGCCCTGGCGCTCGGGGCGCGCGCCCGGAGCGGCATCGCGTGGACCGTGGACGCGTCGGGTCTGTCGGAGGCGGTCGTGACGGCGGACCTGTGCGTGGTCGTCGTCGAGGAGATGGACGCACTCGCGCTCGAGGACTCCGCTGCAGCGGCGGTCGCGCCGGCCGCCCTCGCAGCGGGGTGTCCCGTGATCGTCCTGACCGGCGAGGACCACACGTCCCGCCACCAGCGTGCCGGGCTCGGCATCGTCGGCTCCTACGCCACCGGGGGGCCGCTGGGTCCCGCCGCACTGGCGGAGCGCGTGGTGCGGGTCGCGCGCACCTGGACCCGGTGAGTTTCGCTCACAGCGATTGGCCGGAGCGGGTGCCCAGCACGTACCCTCGAACCTGCACCGGAAGGAGATCCACCATGACCCAGACCGACACCCAGTCCCACAACGTCGCACTCACCCCCGTGGCCGCCACCAAGGTGAGGAGCCTGCTGGAGCAGGAGGGCCGCGACGACCTGCGTCTGCGGATCGCCGTGCAGCCGGGTGGCTGCTCCGGGCTGATCTACCAGCTGTACTTCGACGAGCGCGTCCTCGACGGCGACGCGACCAAGGATTTCGACGGCGTCGAGGTGATCGTGGACCGCATGAGCGCCCCCTACCTCGACGGCGCGACCATCGACTTCGCCGACACGATCGAGCAGCAGGGCTTCACCATCGACAACCCGAACGCCCAGGGCTCCTGCGCCTGCGGCGACTCCTTCCACTGAGCGCCCGGCCCGCCGTGCGTCGCATCCTCCTCGTGCCCGTCGCCCTCCTGGCCCTGGTGGTCGCCGGCTGCGGCAGCGCCGAGACCGCACCGGCGGTCGAGGTGGACGGGGCGTTCGGCGAACAGCCCACCCTCTCGTTTCCCGATGCCGAACCGCCGGCGGAACTCACCGTCGACATCCTCAGCCCGGGCGACGGCCAGGAGGTGGCCGCCGGGGACTTCCTCGTGGCCGACTACATCGGGCAGGTGTGGGGTGCGGCGGAGTCGTTCAACGACTCCTTCGCCGTCGGCCAGGTCGCGGGCTTCTCGCTCGACCAGGTGATCGGCGGCTGGCAGGAGGGGCTGCCGGGCACCCACGTGGGCGACCGCGTCCTGCTGTCGATCCCGCCGGACCTCGGGTACCCCGAGGGGAACCCGGACGCCGGCATCGCGGAGGGTGACACGCTCGTCTTCGTCGTCGACATCCTCGCCGCCCTCGGCCCTGACGACCTGGCCGCGCAGGCAGATGCCGCCGACACCGGGGCATTGGCGGACCTCCCCGTCACTGTGTCAGGCGCGTTGGGTGAGCAGGCGGACATTCAGGTGGCGCCGGACAGCGACGAACCGACTGAGCTCACCGTGACGACCATCGCCGAGGGCAGCGGGGATCAGGTCGGTGACGAGGGCAGCGTGGTCGTCTCCTTCGCCGCGACCGGCTGGGACGGCTCCGACGGCGGGTCGACCTGGGACTACGGCGCCCCCGAGACCATCCCGCTCGGCCTCGGCACCCTCTTCGACGAACTCGTCGGCGTCCCTGTGGGGTCGCGCGTCGTCGCCCTGGTCCCGGCGGACGGGGAGACTCCCGCGATCGCCGCGGTCATCGACGTCGTCGCCCACGTCGGCTGACGGTCCGGACGGTGAGAGAGGCGTGCCTCGGCGCGCGATCCGGCACACTGAGGTTGTAGGGTTTCCCTCAGGGGGACCATGGTCCCATGTCACATGTCGGAAGGTGTCACCGGTGCGAAACCCCTCACCGCCCAGTCGTTCCAGGACGTGGCGGATCCTGGTCGCCGGAGCCCTCGCCGCGGGGTTGTCCGGGTGTGCGACCGACGTCTCCACGGGCTTCCTGCCCTCGGACGCGGGAGTGACGAACAAGACCGGTGAACTGATCGCCTTCTGGAACGGCTCCTGGGTCGCGGCCCTGGCGGTTGGCGTCCTCGTCTGGGGCCTCATGATCTGGGCGCTCATCGTCTACCGCAAGCGCAAGGACGACCACGAGCTGCCGGTCCAACTCCAGTACCACGTGCCACTGGAGCTCATGTACACGGTCATCCCGATCGTCATGGTCGGTGTCCTGTTCGTGTTCTCGCAGCGGACCATCGAGTCCGTCCAGGCCGTCGAGGAGGATCCCGACCTCACCGTCGAGGTCTACGGCAAGCAGTGGAGCTGGGACTTCAACTACCTCGATCACGACGTCTACTACTCGGGCGAACGCGTGCAGCTGACAGGGGAGGAGGGTGTGGCCGACAAGTTGCCCACCCTCTACCTGCCGGTCGACCAGAACGTCCAGTTCGACATCAAGTCCCGGGACGTGCAGCACGCGTTCTGGATCCCGGCGTTCCTCTACAAGACCGACATGATCCCCGGCCGCACGAACTCCTTCCAGGTGGTCCCCACCAAGGAGGGCGTCTACATGGGCAAGTGCGCCGAGATGTGCGGCGAGTTCCACTCCGAGATGCTGTTCCGCGTGGCTGTCGTCTCCGAGGAGGAGTTCGAGGCCCAGATGGAGGCGCTCCGGGAGGCCGGCAACGTGGGCCGGCTGGGGGATGAGCTGAACCGGTACGACAGCGAAGGAGCGAACAACTGATGGCCGCCACCCTGCCGCAGCAGACCGAGTTCGTCCCGGGCCTGAAGCCCGATCGCCAGTCCCTCGGCCAGACCATCGTCTCGTGGCTGACCTCCACGGACCACAAGGTGATCGGGTACATGTACCTGTACACCGCGTTCTTCTTCTTCATCCTCGCGGGCATCATGGCGATGGTCATCCGCACCGAGCTCTTCTCGCCGGGAATGCTCCTTCAGTCGAAGGACCAGTACAACCAGCTGTTCACGATGCACGGCACGATCATGCTGTTCCTGTTCGCCACACCGCTGTTCACGGCGTTCGGCAACATCATGGTTCCGCTCCAGATCGGCGCGCCCGACGTGGCGTTCCCCCGGCTCAACATGTTCGCCTACTGGCTCTTCCTGTTCGGCGGGCTGATGGCGACTGCCGGATTCCTCACCCCCGGCGGTGCGGCGTCGATGGGATGGACCGGATACGTACCGCTCTCCCTGGCGCCCTACACCCCCGGCGTGGGTGTGAACCTGTGGCTGGCCGGCCTCGCGATGACCGGGTTCGGCACCATCTTCGGATCGGTCAACTTCATCGCCACGATCATCACCATGCGAGCGCCGGGCATGACGATGTTCCGGATGCCGATCTTCACCTGGAACACCCTCATCACCTCGATCCTCGTGATCATGGCCTTCCCGGTCCTCGCAGCAGCCTTCTTCGGCATCCTGTTCGACCGCGTGTTCGGGGCCGGTGTCTTCGCGGTCGAGAGCGGCGGACCGGTGCTCTACCAGCACCTCTTCTGGTTCTTCGGCCACCCCGAGGTCTACATCCTCGCCCTGCCCTTCTTCGGCATCATCTCCGAGGTGATCCCGGTGTTCTCCCGGAAGCCGATCTTCGGGTACAAGACCCTCGTGTTCGCCACGATCGCGATCGCGGCCCTCTCGATCTCCGTCTGGGCGCACCACATGTACACCACGGGTGCGGTGATGCTCGGGTTCTTCTCGCTGCTCACGATGGCGATCGCGGTGCCCACGGGCGTGAAGATGTTCAACTGGTTGGGCACGATGTGGCGCGGCAAGATCACCTTCGAGTCCCCGATGCTCTTCGCGCTCGGCTTCCTCTTCACCTTCCTCTTCGGCGGCCTCACCGGCGTGATCCTCGCGAGCCCGGCGATGGACTGGCACGTCCACGACACCTACTTCGTCGTCGCCCACTTCCACTACGTGATCTTCGGGACCGTGGTGTTCGCGATGTTCGCAGGGTTCTACTTCTGGTGGCCGAAGTGGACCGGGCGGATGCTCGACGAGCGCCTCGGCAAGGTGCACTTCTGGCTGCTCTTCGTCGGCTTCCACACCACCTTCCTGGTCCAGCACTGGTTGGGCGTCGAGGGCATGCCGCGCCGCTACGCCGATTACATGGTCGAGGACGGTTTCACGTTCCTGAACCAGGTCTCGACCGTCGGTGCCTGGCTGACCGCCATCTCCACGCTGCCGTTCCTGTGGAACTTCTACATCACCCAGCGGGGGCCGCGAACCGTGTTCGTCGACGACCCGTGGGGCTTCGGGGGTTCACTCGAGTGGGCGACGGCGTGCCCCGTCCCTCGGCACAACTTCACCTCGATCCCGCGCATCAGGTCCGAGCGGCCCGCCTTCGACCTCCACCACCCGGAGGTGGCAGCCATCGACAACCTGAGCCTTGTCCAGCACGAGAGGATCACGCCATGACCGACACCGCGGACGCACGGGTGACCAGGCGCCACGCCGCGCCTCTCCGCCCCGAGTTCCTGCTCTTCGGGTTCCTCATGGTGTTCTTCGCGATCGTGGGCACCGTGTACCTCGTCGTGGCCGCCGCAGAGCCCGTCGGCACGACCGTGTTCTACATGCTCGCGGGCCTCGCCGGGATCATCGCCGGCTACCTGTGGGTCCTGTCCCGCCGGATCGAGCTGCGGCCGGAGGACGACCCGCTGGGGGAGATCTCCGTGCGAACGGGGGAGATCGGCGTCTTCTCGCCGCACTCCTGGTGGCCGCTCGTCCTCGGCGTCGCTGCCGCGCTCCTCTTCCTCGGTGCCGCCATCAGCTGGTGGATCAGCGGCATCGGCGCCGCGATCGGACTCATCGGCCTCGTCGGCCAGGTCTTCGAGTTCTCCCGCGGGCAGCACGCCCACTGATCGGGTCTGCCAGGACGGCGGAGAACGCGCAAGGAGGGGGCCTCGCCGGTTCGGCGGGGCCCCCTCCCTTGTCCGTTCTCCCGGTGCGCGGTCAGGCGGGGAGGATGAGACCGGGGGCCTTGCTCGTGGCCTGAGCGAGCCGCTCCGCGACGTTCTCCCAGTTGACGATGTTCCAGAACGCCTTGACGTAGTCCGCCTTGACGTTGAGGTAGTCGAGGTAGAAGGCGTGCTCCCACATGTCGAGCTGGAGGAGCGGCAGCACCCCGACGGGCACGTTGCCCTGCTGGTCGAACAGCTGGTAGGTCACGAGCTTCCCGGAGGCCGCGTCGAAGGCGAGGACCGCCCAGCCGGAGCCCTGGATCCCGGTGGCGGCGGCGGTGAACTGCCCCTTGAATCCCTCGAAGGATCCGAAGGAGTCTGCGATCGCCGCGGCGACCTCACCCTCGGGAGCCCCGCCCCCGTTGGGGGAGAGGTTCTGCCAGAAGATCGAGTGGTTGACGTGGCCACCGAGGTTGAAGGCGAGGTTCTTCTCATACAGGTTGATCGCCGCGAAGTCGCCGGACTCCCGAGCGGCAGCGAGCTTGTCGAGTGCCGTGTTGGCACCGTCGACGTAGGCCTGGTGGTGCTTGTCGTGGTGGAGCTGCATGATCTTCGCACTGATGTGCGGCTCGAGCGCCGCGTAGTCGTAGGGCAGCTCGGGCAGGGTGTAGACAGCCATGTGTTCTCCTCTTTCTCCAGTGGTGCCGGAATGGCCTGGCGATGCCTCCACCCTACTGTCCGGGTCCGCGCGAGGCATCCCGGGGGCCGTCAGCGGGTGGCCGCACCGATCTCCTCGTGCCGCGCCGCCGGGGCGACGCCGGCGTGCTCGGCGTGCGCAGCGGCCAGCTCGGCGGGCGTGACCGGTTCGACCCGGTCCTCGAAGAAGAAGCGGGACAGGATCTGGCGCCGCCGTTCCTTCCGATAGCCGGGCCGGGGGATCCCGTTGGCGTCCTCGGCGGGTCCGATCTCGAGGGGCCGGTAGTCGTTGTAGGAGACCAGCGTCCAGCGCTCGTGCGGGGTGAGGGGGCGGTGCACCTCCTTGAACTCGCCGTTCTCCAGCTGGACGACCCGGCCGGTCTCGTGGCCGTGCAACACGAGTTCGCGGTCCCGGCGCTGTAGCGCGAGGGCGATCCGCTTCGTGACGAAGAAGGCGACGAACGGGAGGACGAGGAAGCCGACCTGGAAGGCCCGGAGCACCTGGAACACGTCGAGGTGGAAGTGGTCCGCGATGAGGTCGAGACCACCGGCCGCCGCGAGGAGGATGAGGGCGGTCAGCAGGGCGACCCCCACCGCGGTGCGCACGGGGGCGTTGCGGGGGCGGTCGAGCAGGTGGTGCTCGCGGCGGTCACCCGTGGCAGCGGCCTCGATGAAGGGCCATGCCGCGAGGATGCCGAGCAGCACCCCGGGAACGACCATCGCCGGTATGAGGATGTTGAGGGACAGGGTGAAGCCGAGGATCACCACCTCCGCCTGTCCGGGCATGAGACGGAGCGCTCCGTCGAGGAAGAGCATGTACCAGTCGGGCTGGGACCCGGCGGACACGGGGGAGGGGTCGTACGGGCCGTAGTTCCACACCGGGTTGATGGAGAGGAGTCCGCCCATCAGGGCGAGCACCCCGAACACGACGAAGAAGAACCCGCCCGCCTTGGCGACGTAGACCGGGAAGAGCGGGAAGCCCACGACGTTGCGTTCCGTCCGGCCCGGTCCGGGGTACTGCGTGTGCTTGTGGACGACCACGAGCATGAGGTGCGCGGAGACGAGCGCGATGATGAGCCCCGGGATCAGGAGGATGTGGAGCGCGAAGAAGCGCGGGATGATCACGGTTCCGGGGAACTCGCCCCCGAAGATGGCGAGCGAGGTCCAGGTGCCGATGATCGGCACGGACCGGACGATGCCGTCGGTGATGCGCAGTCCGTTGCCGGAGAGCACGTCGTCCGGCAGCGAGTAGCCGGTCAGGCCGGCGACCAGGCCGAGGGTCATCAGGAGGAAGCCGATCACCCAGTTGATCTCGCGGGGCTTGCGGAACGCGCCGGTGAAGAACACGCGGAACATGTGGACCACGATCGCGGCCATGAAGAGCAGGGCCGCCCAGTGGTGGATCTGCCGCATCAGCAGCCCGCCGGTGACGTGGAAGGAGATGTGGAGCGTGGAGGCGAAGGCCTGCGACATCTCGACGCCCTGCATCGTCACCGGGAGCGCGTCATCGGGATAGTGGACCTCGACCATCGAGGGGTCGAAATAGAGGGCGAGGAACACGCCGGTGAGGACGAGCACGATGAAGCTGTACAGCGCGATCTCACCGAGCAGGAACGACCAGTGGTCGGGGAAGATCTTGCGGGCGAACTCCTTGACGACCTTGGCGACTCCGGTGCGCTGATCGAGGAAGTCGGCGGCGGCCGCGGCCCTCGGACCACCCGGTGTCTGTGCGTTCGGCTGTGCGGTCACTTCAGGCGCTCCCAGTAGCTAGGTCCGACGGGCTCGTGGAAGTCGGAGGTGGCGATCAGGTACCCCTCCTCGTCGACGGAGATGGGCAGCTGCGGAAGGGCCCGCTTGGCAGGTCCGAAGATCACCCGTGCCTCATCCGTGAGGTCGAAGGTCGACTGGTGGCAGGGGCAGAGCAGGTGCTTGGTGTTCTGCTCGTACAGGGCCACCGGGCATCCGACATGGGTGCACACCTTCGAGTAGGCCACGATGCCGTGATAGGACCAGTCCTCGCGACCCTCCGAGACCCTCATCTCGTCGGGGTGCATCCGAACCAGGAGCACCACGGACTTGGCCTTCTCGTTGAGGAAGTGGTCCTCGCCGGGCATCTCTCCCAGGTCGTGCGGGATGACGTGGAACGCGGAGCCGATCGTCACGTCCGAGGCGCGGATGGGCTCGTTGGTCGGGTCGATCGCGAGGCGGCGGCCCGTCGCTCCGGCCGGGCGGTTGCGCCACGCCGTGTAGCCGAACCGGGTGATGTCCCAGTCGGGGGTCAGGTTCCCCACGAGGGGGAGGATGAAGGGCAGCGGGGCGAGTGCGACAGCCCCTGCGAGCGCGCCCTTCAACAGCGGGCGGCGTGCGACGTTGGCGTCCGCGATGCCCGCCTGGAGCTTCTCGACGGCGCCGGCCCGCCCGGTGGCGTCGGAGGCGATCTCGTGCCGGAGTTCCACCTGTTCCGTGTCGTTCATCAACGCCTTGGCCCAGTGGATGGCGGCCAGTCCGATCCCCAGCATCCCGAGACCCAGCCCCAGCCCCAGGGCCGTGTTGCCGAGGCGGAGCTGCCAGAGCGAGACCCCTGCGGGGAAGAGGAAGTAGCCCGCGACCCCGCCGATCGCCGCGAGGATGGACACGAGCAGGAGCCCGACCACCTGCCGCTCCGCCCGCGTCGCGGCGGCGGGATCGGTGTCCGACATGCGGTGGCGGTGTGGCGGCAGACCGGGGTTCTCGAACCGCTCGGGGACGCCCTCGGACACCGACAGTTCCTTGTCACTCATGACGACTTCGCTCCCACCCACACGGCGATTCCGATGAGGCTCCCGATTCCGATGACCCACGCCCAGATGCCCTCGCTGACGGGCCCGAGGGAGCCGAGCGACAGGCCACCCGGGGTCACCTCGCGCTGCTCCATGAGGTACGCGATGATGTCGCGCTTCCCCTCCGGCGTGACGGACGAGTCGTTGAACACGGGCATCGCCTGGGGCCCGGTGAGCATCGCCTCGTAGATCTGGGTCGGCGTGGAGTCGTAGAGCGCAGGTGCGTACTTGCCCTCGGTGAGGGCACCACCCGAGCCGACGGCGTTGTGGCACATGGCGCAGTTCGTGCGGAACAGCTGCATGCCGTTCGCCGGATCGCCGAGCGCCGGGTCGACGGCCTCGGCGTCCGGGATCGCGGGACCGGGTCCGAGGGTCGCCACCCAGGCGGCCATCTTTCCGATCTCCTCCTCGTCGAACTGGGCCGGCTTCACCGGCGCCTGCGCCGAGTTGCTGGCCATGGGCATCCGGCCGGTGCTGACCTGGAAGTGGACGGAGGCCGCACCCACGCCCACGAGGGAGGGGCCGACGTCGGTGCCCTGGCCCTGCGTGCCGTGGCAGGTGGCGCAGTTCGCCTGGAAGAGGCGCTGGCCGTCCTCGATGTCGGAGGCGGACGCGGTGTCTGCCTCCGCGGCGGGGCCCATCAGGGCGTACAGGCCGCCGGTGAGGATGAGCGCGAGCAGCACGAGGACCGCCGGTGCGTACCGGTGACGTCTCGGCGATGCGTGGGCGTTCATGGACGTGTCCTTTGCGTCAGCGGATGAAGTAGATGGTGGTGAAGAGCGCGACCCACACGACGTCGACGAAGTGCCAGTAGTACGAGGTGACGATGGCGCTGGTCGCCTCGTGGTGCCCGAAACGCTTGGCGGCGAAGGCGCGGCCCAACACGAACAGGAACGCGATGAGTCCGCCCACCACGTGGAGCCCGTGGAACCCGGTGGTGATGAAGAAGACCGATCCGTAGGAGGACGAGACATCCATTCCGAGGCTGTACAGCTCCGCGTACTCGTAGACCTGCCCGGCGATGAACACCGCTCCCATCACGTAGGTGAGGGTGAACCACTCGATCACGCCCCACTGTCCCACCTGGAACAGGGACCCGGTGCGCCGGGGCCGGTAGCGCTCGGCCGCCCACACGCCCATCTGG
The DNA here is from genome assembly GCA_002304945.1 of Actinomycetales bacterium UBA1416. Classification (GTDB taxonomy): domain Bacteria; phylum Actinomycetota; class Actinomycetes; order Actinomycetales; family Actinomycetaceae; genus UBA1383. The sequence goes on from DBPQ01000051.1 coordinate 15,478, forward strand.
CAGGTCACGGAGGACAGCACGAGGACCGTGGTGTTGGCGAGGGCGAACGGCACGTTGAGGAGCTCCGTGTTCCCGGGCCACTGGTCGGCGTTCACCGACCGGTGCGTGAAGTACATCGCGAACAGGCCGGCGAAGAACATCAGTTCGCTCGCGAGCCAGACGATCGTGCCCACGGACACCGGGTTCGGCCTGTCCACGTGGATGCGGGGGGCTACAGCTGCAGGAGACGACACGCAGCCATTATGCCTGCCCGCACCGCATTTCTCCCGCGCTAATGGGCCGAAAGTCCCACGATCTGGAAAAATGGCTCAGACGTGACGCCCTGCCGAGCCGCTCGCGCCCACCGGGTAGCATGGTTCCGGAGCATCGGAGCTACCCGAACCGTGGGAGGGACTGACATGTCTGAGCACGACGAGCACGTCGACGTTCTGCTGTACAGCGATGACGTGGCGACGCGCCAGGCCGTCATGGGTGCCATCGGACGCCGGGCGGGCAAGGGGCTTCCCCTCATCCGGTGGGACGAGACGGCGACCGCGGACGCCGTCGTCCGCAAGGTCGAGTCGAACAGGTACGCACTCCTCGTGCTCGACGGCGAGGCCGCCAAGGTGGGCGGCATGGCCGTCTGCCGGCAGCTCAAGCAGGAGATCTACGACTGCCCGCCCGCACTGGTGCTCACCGGCCGCCCCCAGGACGCCTGGCTGGCAACCTGGTCCCTGGCCGACGGTCATGTCGCGGCCCCCTATGACCCGATGGAATTGCAGCAGGCTGTGGCGGCGCTCCTCACCGGGAGCTGACGACCGTGGAACCGACCTGGCCGGCGCTGCTCACCGACCTCATCGGTCACCGGGACCTGGGCGCGGCCGAGACCGCGTGGGCGATGGACCAGGTGATGGCCGGCAACACGCCACCCGCCACCCTCGCCGCCTTCCTCGCCGCCCTCGCGACCAAGGGCGAGACGGTGGCCGAGCTCCGCGGGCTCGCCGACTCGATGTTGGCCCACGCCCGTTCGATCGAGCTCCCCACGTCCACGCTCGACATCGTGGGCACAGGCGGAGATCGTGCCCGGACCGTGAACATCTCCTCCATGGCGGCACTCGTGATCGCGGGGGCCGGGGTGCCCGTCGTCAAGCATGGGAACAGGGCGTCGAGCTCCGCCTCCGGTTCGGCCGACCTCATCGAGGAGCTGGGCGTGTCCCTGGCGATGCCGGTCGAGAAGGTCGAGGAGGCGCTCGGTGCGGTCGGGATCACCTTCCTGTTCGCCAACCTCTTCCATCCCTCGATGCGGTTCGCCGCCCCGACACGCCGCGAACTCGGCATCGCGACGGCGTTCAACGTCCTGGGCCCGCTCACGAACCCGGGACGCCCCCATGCGAGCGCGATCGGCGTGTCGAGCGCGCGGCACGCGCCGCTGGTCGCCGGAGTCCTCGCCGAGCGTGGGAACTCCGCCCTCGTCTTCCGGGGCAGCAACGGACTGGACGAGCTCACCAGCACCTCCCTCAACGAGGTGTGGGTCGTGGACGGCGGTTCCGTCCGGCGCGAGGAGATCGACGCCACCCGCCTGGGGATCGCCCCGAGCACCGTCGAGGACCTGCGCGGGGCGGATGCGGCCCACAACGCCGACGTGGCCCGCGAGGTGCTCGCCGGGGGTCACGGGATAATCGCGGACACCGTCGCCCTCAACGCGGCAGCCGGCCTGGTCGCCCACGGGGTCGACGGCACGCGGGAGGGCTCGTTGGAGGATCGGTTGGCGGCCGGACTCGAGCTGGCACGCGAATCCCTGTCGAGCGGACGTGCGAGGGCCGTCCTCGACCGGTGGGTCGTCTTCTCGACCGCTGCCGGCTGATCAGTCCAGGCCGAGGTCGAAGGCCTCCTCCAGGTCGTGGCGCGAGTATGCCTGGAACGCGATGTACGTCCGCGTCTCCCGAACGCCGGGGACCTTGGAGATCTCGTCCGCGATCACCTTGGCGAGCTCCTCGTGGGCTCGCACCCGCACCATCGCGATGAGGTCGACATCCCCCGTCACCGAGTAGACCTCGCTCACGCGGGCGACGTCGGCGACTGCTTGCGCGACCTCAGGGATCAGTGCGGGATCGGTCTGGATCAGGACGATGGCGGTGAGCACGGTGGTTCCTCTCGGCACGGTGGTGGCTGGCTCCATCATGCCGCCCGGCCGGCCTCGCCGTCCCACGACTAGCCGCTCGGAGGGAGATCCCAGCGGTGTGCGCCGCGGACGGGGAGCGCGATGGGGGGCGCGGGCCCGGCAAGTTCGACCAGGCGCGTTCCACTCGCCTCGTACCAGCGGATCAGGATCTCGGTCTCCTCGGCGGTGGCGGCGGAGCCGACGATGCCGGAGGCCTCAACGTGTTCGGCGGTGGCATGCAGCGCGGCGAGGGCTGCCGCAGGGTCGCCGCCGGGCTCGAGGTGCACCGAGCCGGCGAACCGACCGTGGCGGGCGAGCACGAGATCCCAGCCGTCAGCGACGGGCCGTGCGGCGACGAGTTCGGGGAGGCGAGCCCAGGCGCGAAGCCGCTCGGCGCGCGCCGCACCGACGAGGACGGACCGCAGGCGCTCGCGCACCTCCAGCGCGTCCTCGTACCTCAGGGAGCCGGACAATGCGGCGATCCTGCCGTGGAGATGCGCGACCAGATCCTCGACCGAGCCCGCCAGCACGGTGCGGGCGGCCTCGGCGTGGACGGCGTATCGCTCGACGTCGATCGCGCCGACGCACGGAGCGGGGCAGGATCCGATCTCGGCCGCCATGCAACTGCGGGCCGACTGCGGGGCCAGGCGTGGAAGACGCCGGGAGCAGCTTCGAAGGGGGAGGTGGTCCTCCAGCGCCTCGAGGGCAGCGGTCGCTTGGCGGTGGGAGCCGAACGGTCCCCACGCTGCGTCGAGTTCGGAGACGGGCAACGACCGGACGATCGACAGCCGCGGGTAGGGCTCGTCGGTGAGCCGGATCCACGGGCGGCGCGCGGGACGTCGTGAGCGCCGATTGTAGGGCGGGTCGCACGAGTCGATGAGCCGGACCTCGCGCACTTGCGCCTCGAGCACGTTGGCACAGGGGATGGCCCGCACCTCGACGGCGAGATCCACCATCTCCCCGATGCGGGCGCGCTTCTCCGCCGCCGTGAAGTAGCTCCGCACCCGAGACCGGAGGTCGGTGGCGGTGCCGACGTACAGCACCTCGCCGGCCGGTCCGATGAACTGGTACACGCCCGGGCCGTGCGGGATGCCGTCCGCGAGGGTGGACTTGCGCCGCCGGGTGGCCGGAACGGGGTCGGTGATCGTCCGCAGGTCTTCGAGGTGGCTCAGCCCGAGTGGTGCCAGGCGTTCGAGGAGCCGGTGGAGCACGTCCGTCGTCGCGCGGGCGTCGCTGAGCGCACGGTGGTCCGGGGCGGTGGCCGCCGCGAACACCCGGGCGAGCGTCGCCAGCTTGAAGTTCGGTACCTCGTCCCGGCTGAGCGCCCGGCGCGCCAGGGCGAGGGTGTCCACGACGACGGGCCCGGGCCAGGGGTGCCCGAGCTCGGACGAGGCCGCGCGGAGGAACGAGACGTCGAAGCGGGCGTTGTGCGCCACGAGGACGGCACCGCTGTGAAACCCCGCGAACTCGAGGAAGGCGGCCAACGCGGCGTCGATGCGCGGTGCGGGCAGCACCATCGCGGTGGTGATGCCCGTCAGCACGGTGATCATCGGCGGGATGGGGACGCCCGGGTTCACGAGGGTCTGGAACTCGCCGAGCACTTCACCGCCGCGGACCTTGACCGCTCCGATCTCCGTGATGGCCGCGGCACCGGGTGCCTGGCCGGTGGTCTCGAGGTCAACGACGACGAAGGTGACCTCCGCGAGCGGCGTCCCGAGGGCGTCGAAGGCGAGCTGCCCGGGTGGGGCGCCCGGCCGGTCGATCGGGAGTCGACGCCCGGCGAGTGCGATCGCGTGGCTCATGCAGCGAGGGTATGGGACCGCACCGACACTGGGACGCGCACCGGATGCGGCGCGCGTCCCGGATCTCTCAGCGCGCCACCGACGCGTAGATGGAGTCGACGACGTCGGAGTACGTGGCGAGCACCTCGCGCCGCTTGAACTTCATGGAGGGCGTCAAGAGGTCGTTCTCGATCGTGAAGTCGTCCGGGAGGATGCGGAACTCCCGGATCGACTCGGCGCGGGAGAACTTGCGGTTCACCCGGTCGATCGCCATCTGGATGTGCTCAAGCACGTACTCGTCGGTCGCCGCCTCCGCGACGGTCATCGCCGGCCTCCCGTGCGTGTCGAGCCACTTCGGGAGCACCTCCGCGTCAAGCGTGATGAGGGCGCCGATGAACGGCTGGCCGTCGCCGACCACGACGGCCTGGGAGATGATCGGGTGGCCGCGCAGAGGGTCCTCCATCATCGCGGGCGCCACGTTCTTGCCACCCGCGGTGACGATGATCTCCTTCTTCCGGCCGGTGATCGTCAGGTAGCCGTCCGCATCGAGGTACCCCACGTCCCCGGAGTGGAACCAACCGTCCTGGATCGCCTCGGCCGTCGCCCCGGGGTTGCCGTGGTAGCGCTCGAAGACGCCGACGCCCCTGATGAGGATCTCCCCGTCCTCGGCGATGCGGATCGACGTGCCGGGGAGTGGTTGTCCCACCGTTCCAATACGTGCCTTGCCCGGCAGGTTCAGGTTGCAGGGAGCGGTGGTCTCCGTGAGCCCGTAGCCCTCGAGCATGTTGACGCCGATGCCCTGGAAGAAGTTGCCGAGCCTCTCCCCGAGGGGGGCGCCACCGGAGATGGTCCAGTGGAGGTTGCCCCCGAGGACCTCCCGGATCTTGCTGTACACCAGCTTGTCGGCGAGCCGGTGCTGCAGGGCGAGGGATGAGCCCGGGCCACCCGGCTGGGCACTCTCGCGAGAGTGGACGATCGACACCTTGGCTGCCCAGCGGAAGATCCGTCGCTTGAGGCCGCTGCCGGTCTTCAGTTCGGCACTGTTGTAGATCTTCTCCCAGATGCGTGGAACGCTCAGCAGGACCGTGGGCTTGAACACCGCTATGTCCTTCACCGCCTCCTTCGGATCCGAGGCGTGTCCCATCGGGACGAGGGACATGACCATCAGCACCTCGACGACGCGGGCGAACACATGGGCGAGTGGCAGGAACAGGAGGGTGCAGGCTCCCGGCTCCTTCAGGATCTCAGGGACCACCTCGATCGCCTGCTCGAGCAGGACGACGAAGTTCCCGTGGCTCAGCTCGACACCCTTGGGGCGTCCCGTGGTCCCGGACGTGTAGATGATGGTGGCGAGGGATTCGAGGCCGACCTCGCGGAACCCCGAGTCCGGGTCCTCGTCGACGCCGTCGCCCGACTCCTCGAGGACCGCCAGGGCGCCCTCGTCGAAGATCCAGATGTCGCGCACGTGGTGGCCCTCGTCCTCACCGCGGGCCTCCTCGATCACTGCTGCGTGGGCGGTGGTCTCGACGAAGGCGCCCACGCAGGCGGCGTCGGAGAGGATCCACTGGGCCTGCGACGCCGACGACGTCTCATAGATCGGCACCGGTACGCCGCCGATGTGCCAGATCGCGAAATCGGCGAGGGTCCATTCGAGCCGGGTCCGCGACATGATGGCGATCCGATCGCCAGGTCCGTAGCCCGCCGCCCTCAGGCCCTTCGCGATCGCCCGGACGACATCCAGTGCCTTGCTGGCGGACCAGTCGACCCAGGTCTCGCCCACCTTCTGCCGGAACATGGTGGCGGAGGGGCTCTCCGTGCCGTGCCGGACCAGGTAGGTGCTGATCGACGTGGCGGGGTCGACCTCGACCACGGCCGGGAAGTGGACTTCGTGCATTCCTGTCTCCTTCGGGAGGGTGATGTCCGAAGCCTACCGGCGGGTGTGACGCCAGTCGCATCGAGCGCCTGACAAGTCCTAGTGAGGCGTGTCGTTAATTCCTAAACGGTACGGTTCTTGGGATGATGGGGTATGGCGAATCGTGCTGCCCCGGCTTTGATGTTGCGGCCTGGTGATCGGGAGGAATTGGAGCGCTGGACGCGGGCGACGAGTGTGCGGGCGGGGTTGGCGATGCGGGCCAGGATCGTGCTGCTCGCCGCGGAGGGTGAGGCGAACGAGCGGATCGCGGACCGTGTGGGGGTCTCGAAGGTGACGGTGCTGAAGTGGCGGGCCCGGTATCAGGACAAGGGACTGGCGGGCCTGGCCGACGAGGCACGCTCGGGGCGGCCGCGGAGCGTGGATCACGCCCGGATCGTGTCGGTGACGTTGGCGCCGCCGCCGAAGAAGTACGGGGTGACGCACTGGTCGTCCCGCCTGTTGGGGCGTCACCTGGGGATCGGGAACCGGACGGTGGCGACCGCGTGGCGGGAGTAAGGGGTCCAGCCCTGGCGGGTGGAGACCTTCAAGTTCTCCACCGACCCGGAACTGGTCGGCAAGGTCACCGACGTCGTCGGGCTCTACCTGGCGCCGCCGGAGGACGCGATCGTGCTGTGCGTGGACGAGAAGTCGCAGATCCAGGCGTTGGACCGGACCGCGCCGATGTTGCCGATGCAACCGGGCCTGCCGGAGCGCCGGACGCATGACTACAAGCGGCATGGCACCTCGACGCTGTTCGCCGCGCTGGAGATCGCGACAGGGAAGGTCACCGGGGCATGCAAGCCGCGCCACCGCCACCAGGAGTTCCTCGCCTTCCTGAAGCAGGTCGCCCGGGCCTACCCCGAGCAGGAACTGCACCTGGTGATGGACAACTACGCCACCCACAAGACGGCCGAGGTCCGGACCTGGTTGGAGAGGAACCCGCGCTTCCACGTCCACTTCACTCCGACCTCCGCCTCCTGGCTCAACCTCGTCGAGGTCTGGTTCGGCATCATCGAGCGACAAGCCATCCACCGCGGGTCCTTCGGCTCCGTCAAGGACCTCAACGCCAAGATCCGGGCCTTCATCAACGGGTGGAACGAACGCGCCCACCCATTCGTATGGACCAAACCCGCCGACGAGATCCTCACGAAGGCGAACCGACAACCAACTTCAAACACGGGCCACTAGGATGTCGGTTGTGGCCACCGTACAAGTGGCGGCGCGGTGATGGGAGGAAGGCGGAGCGAATGCTCACGGTCGGCGTGGACATCGGCGGGACGAAGATCGCCGCGGGGATCGTCGATGAGGACGGGACGATACTGGAACGTACCCGCTGGGAGACGGACCCGGAGGATCTCGCCCGCATCGACGGCTCGATCGTCGCGGCGATCACGGAGTTGCGAGCCGGCTTCCAGGTGGGCGCCGTGGGTGTCGCCGCCGCCGGATTCGTCTCCCCTCGGCGGGACTCCGTCATGTTCGCGCCCAACATCGCCTGGCGGGACTACCCACTCAGGGACCGCATCGCCGAGTCCGTGGACCTCCCGATCGTGGTGGAGAACGACGCCAATGCGGCCGGATGGGCGGAGTTCCGGTTCGGCGCCGGACGCGACGTCGAGCACATGGTGATGGTGACGATCGGGACGGGCGTCGGCGGCGCCATCATCGTCGACGGCCACCTGCTCCGGGGGGCGTACGGAGTGGCGGCGGAGATCGGCCACCTGAAGATGGTGCCCAATGGCCACTACTGCGGGTGCGGTCACGAGGGTTGCTGGGAGCGCTACGCCTCGGGCCAGGCACTGACCCTCGCCGCACGGCACCGGGTCACCACAGATCCCGAGGGCGGGCGAGCGATGCAGCGCATCGCGGGGGAGGGCCACCGGATCAAGGGACCCCACGTCGCACGCGCCGCGATGGAGGGTGACCCCACGGCACTCGAGATCTTCGGCGACCTGGGCCGTTGGATCGGGATGGGCTGTGCCAGCCTGGCCGCCGTGCTCGACCCGGAGCTCATTGTGATCGGTGGTGGGGTCGCCGAGGCCGGCGAGCTCTTCCTGGACGCCGCTCGGGAGGGATTCGTCGACCACCTCTCGGCCCGTGGCCACCGGCCGGAGGCGCGCATCGAACTGGCGGTCCTCGGCAACGACGCCGGGATCATCGGCGCCGGCGACCTAGCCCGGCTCTGAGGCGAATCGCCGTCAGACCTGGGCGCCGTCGTCGTCTCGGTCGGTGTGCTCCGGAAGTCGGACGAACAGCGTGACCAGCCCCCCGACGGCGAGGATCACCCCGAGTGGGGCCACCCACCCGGGCGTGCTCGCGGCCACCCCGACGAAGACGGCGAGGATGCCGACCCCGAGTGCGAGCCAGGCGAGGACGGTCACAGGGTCGGGGTTCCCCAGCGGTGGGTCCGGTTCCTCGAAGCCCTCCTCGTCCTCGGCCACCTCGTAGTCGCGGGGGCCGTCGGTCCCGGGCATCGGCGAATCCACCCGCCCGTCGTCGCGAGGTTGCCGCAGCGGCCCGAGCCGGGACGTAAGATCGTCCCACCGGGCATCGAGTTCGTCGGGATCGAAGTCGTCGGGAGTACGTGCCATGGCACCGACTCTAGGCGGGTCGTGGGCGTCGGCGTCGTCCGGGCACGCAAGGCCGAACCGACGGAGGGAAGTGACGTGCTGTACGGCTTCATGAAGGCGACGCTCGGCAGCGCGTTGAAGGTGTTCTACCAACCGTGGATCCGGGGCGCGCAGAACATCCCCGACGACGGTCCGGCCATCCTCGCATCCAATCACCTGGCCGTCATCGACTCCTTCTTCCTCCCGCTGATGATCCGCCGCGAGGTGGTCTTCATGGGGAAGTCGGACTACTTCACCGGCACCGGCGTCAAGGGCAGGGCGGTCGCCGCCTTCATGCGCGGGGTGGGGACGATCCCCGTGGACCGGTCCGGCGGCAAGGCCTCCGAGGCAGCGCTCCGGACCGGCCTCAGGAGACTGCACGAGGGGGAGTTGTTCGGCATCTACCCCGAGGGGACCCGCAGCCCCGACGGCCGCCTCTACCGCGGGAAGACCGGTGTCGCGCGCCTCGCTCTCGAGTCGGGTGCCCCGGTGATCCCGGTCGCGATGATCGGCACGAACATCGCGCAACCGATCGGCACCAAGATCCCCAAGCTCCACCGGATCGGGATCGTGGTGGGAGAGCCCCTGGACTTCTCGCGCTACGCGGGCATGTCCAGTGACAGGTTCGTGCTGCGGTCCATCACGGACGAGATCATGTACGAGCTCATGCGGCTGTCCGGGCAGGAGTACGTGGACATCTACGCCGCGACCATGAAGAACCGGCTGGCCGCCGCGAAGAAGGCGAAGGAGGAGACCGCGGCCCCGGTCGCCCCGGACCGCGTGGCCGCCCCGGGAGGCAGGCCGGTCCCGGCCGTCGAGGTGCCCGAGCCCACCGAGGAGGAGATCCGCGAGGGTCTCGAGGTGCTCGAGGCTGCGCGTGCCGAGGCTGCGCGTGCCGATGCCGAGCGTGCCGATGCCGAGCGGGCGGAGGCCTCCCAGGCCGGGACGCCGGCGCGCGGCGGGGAGTCCGCGGCGGAGGGCGAGGCCGCTGAGGAGCGCGGGTCCGGGCAATAGACTGGGCGTGCGCCCCGGGGCGCACGCCCGTTTCCCCACGAGAGAGGTGTGACGATGGTTCGTCGCGTAGCGTTGCTGACCGCGGGGGGATTCGCCCCCTGCCTGTCCTCGGCCGTCGGAGGCCTGATCGAGCGGTACACCGCGGTGGCACCGGAGATCGAGATCATCGCCTACCAGCACGGCTATCACGGCCTGCTCACGGGCAACTCGGTGGTGATCGACGACGAGGCGCGCGCGAATGCGGCGGTCCTCCACCGTTACGGCGGCAGTCCGATCGGCAACTCGCGGGTCAAGCTCACCAACGCTGCCGACCTGGTGCGCCGTGGCCTCGTGCGGGAGGGTGAGGATCCGCTCAAGGTGGCCGCCGAGCGGCTCCGGGCGGACGGCGTCGACATCCTGCACACCATCGGTGGTGACGACACGAACACGACGGCGGCGGACCTGGCGGGGTACCTGGAGCGGAACCACTACCAGCTGACCGTGGTGGGACTGCCCAAGACCATCGACAACGACATCGTGCCCATCCGGCAGTCGCTGGGTGCCGACACGGCGGCCGAGCAGGCGAGCCTCTTCGCCCAGAACGTCATCGGGGAGCACCGCTCCAGCCCGCGCATGCTCATCGTCCACGAGGTGATGGGGCGCAACTGTGGATGGCTGACCGCGGCTGCCGCACAGAAGTACCGGTCGTGGCTCGACACCCGCGAATGGGTTCCCTCGATCGGGCTGACACGCGAACGCTGGGACATCCACGCCGTCTACGTCCCGGAGATGGCGCCGAACCTCGACACCGAGGCCGTCCGCCTGCGCAGGGTCATGGACGAGCAGGGCAACGTCAACATCTTCCTGTCCGAGGGCGCGGGGGTGCCGGAGATCATCGCCGAGATGGAGCAGGCGGGCGAGGAGGTGCAGCGCGATCCGTTCGGCCACGTCAAGCTGGACACCATCAACCCCGGCGCCTGGTTCGCGCGCCAGTTCGCCGACCGCATCGGTGCCGAGAAGGTCATGGTGCAGAAGTCCGGCTACTTCTCCCGGTCCGCACGGGCCAACGAGACGGACCTGGAGCTCATCCGCACGATGACCGAGTTCGCGGTGGACCGCGCGCTGGCGGGCGAGCCGGGAGTGGTCGGGCACGACGAGGAGAACGGCGACCAGCTCGCCGTGATCGCCTTCCCGCGCATCAAGGGCCACAAGGCGTTCGACGTCTTCCAGCCGTGGTTCCGGGAGCTGCTCAACGCCATCGGCCAGCCGTTCTCGGCGGACCCGAGCGTCTGATCGCGTGAACGGGCGGGCCCCCCGACCGGGGGCCCGCCCGTCACACGACCGTGATGGTGACGGTCGAGCCGAGCCGCGCGTCCTGCCCTCCCGCGGGATCCTGGAAGCGCACCACCCCGAGCGAGCCGCCCCACAGGGTCTCCACCTCGACGGCGAAGCCGGCGTCCTCGAGCGTGTCGACCGCCTGCGCCCGCCCCATTCCGAACACGGAGGGCACCGTGGCGAAGGGACGGCCGAGGGACACCGTGATGGTGACCGTGTCGCCCCGGAAGAGCTGGCCCGGCCCCGGATCCTGCGACACGACGGCACCCAGTGGGACGTCGTTCGAGTACTCCTCGGCGCGTTCCACGACCAGCCCCGCCTCCTCGAGGGCGGCCACGGCGTCCTCCTCGGCCGACCCCGCGACGTCGGGCGCCGTGACAGGTTCGCGGCCGAGCGAGACGAGCAGTTGGACGACCGTCGTGTGGGGCAGGCTCGTCCCAGCCGTCTCCGGAGCCGAGATCACGGTGCCCGCGGGGACGGTCTGGTGGTAGGTCTCCGCGATGTCCGGCGCGGGGAAGCCGGCGACGTCGAGCGCGTCCTCCGCGTCCTCCAGGGGGATTCCCTCCACCGTCGGCAGCAGGAGCATCAGGACACCCTCGGAGACGAGGAGGGTGACGTCACCGCCGCGCACGATCGGTTCACCGGGTCCGGGCTCGGTCGAGATGACCTCGCCCGCCGGCACGTCGTCGTGGTTGGCACGCTCGACCAGCACGCCCAGGTCGTTGGCCTCGAGTGTCGACGTCGCGTCCGACTCGGTCATCCCGACGACCGGCGGCGTCGGCACGAGCGAACCGGGACCGAGCAGGAACCACCAGGCGGCGCCTCCCGCGGCGGCCAGCACCAGGAGCAGGGGCAGGAGCCACGGCAGGACGCGGCGTCGTCTCCGTGCCGCGTGTGCGGGTGGGCCCTCGGTGACCTCGCCGACGGGCAGGGCGACCGTTCCACCGGGGGAGCGGACGTCGAGCCCGGTGGTGGTTGCGTCCCCGGCCTGCTCGGAACTCTCCGCCCGGCGGGTGAGCACGTCGCCGGTGACGGTGGCGATCACCCGGCGCGTGGCCGCGAGGGCGGCATCGCCGTCCTGCAGGCGCTCGGAGGGATCGCGGGCGGTGAGGGCCCCGACGAGTTCGTCCACCTCCACGGGAAGCCAGTCCAGGTGGTCCGAGGGAGCAGGAACCGACGAGTTGACGTGCTGGAACGCGACGTTGATGGGGACGTCGCCGGTGAACGGCTGGTGACCGGTGAGCATCTCGTACAGCATGATGCCCACGGCGTACACGTCCGACGGCTCGGAGGCGCGACCGTCCGTGAGCAACTCCGGGGCGAGGTAGGCGACGGTGCCGAGCACCGTCCCGGTCGAGGCGGCCGTCGCCTCGCTGACCGCACGGGCGAGGCCGAAGTCGGCGACCTTGATGACGCCGTCACGGGTCACCATCACGTTCTCCGGCTTGATGTCCCGGTGGACGAGACCACGGCGGTGCGCGGACGCCAGTGCGTCGAGGACGGACTGGGTGACGGCCAGGGCGCGCTCGAGCGTGAGCGCTCCGTCGACGCGCAGCTCGGAGCGCAGGTCGTGCCCGTCGACGTACTCCATGGTGAGGTAGAAGGAGTCCTCCCACATCCCCTGGTCGAAGACCCCGACCACGTGCGGATGCGAGAGCCGGGCCGCGGCGCGCGCCTCGCGACGGAACCTGCTCACGAAGTCCTCGGACTCTGCGAGGTGGGGATGCATGACCTTGACGGCGACGTCGCGGTCCAGCCGGCGGTCGATCGCGCGGTAGACCGTCGCCATGCCGCCGCGCGCGATGCGCTCGAGCACCTCATAGCGGCCGTCGACGAGACGGCCGATGATCGCGTCGCGCGGCACAGTGGTCACAGCGTGATCCTATGCGGCCCGCGCCGCGATCCCGCCGTACGACGAGGAGTGTCGCTCAGCCGCCGAACTGGGTCATGAAGGACCGCACGCCGGAGACGTAGGACCTCGTGTCCGAGAACATCCCGTTGCGCTTCACGGAGCCCGCACCCTGGTAGTAGGAGGCGATCGCGATGTCCAGCGAGCTCGACGTCCGAACGAGCTGGCGGATGATGGCGACCCCGGCCGTGACGTTGTCCCGCGGGTCCAGGAGGTTCAGCTCGCGTCCCACGAGGTCGGAGGCCCACACCCCGGACGACGGGATCACCTGCATCGTGCCGATGGCGTTGGCGGGGGACACGGAGGCGTGGTTGAACCCGGACTCCTTCATGGCGATCGCCAGCGCGAGGGCAGGGTCGACGCCCATCGCCGTCGCGGTCGAGCGGACGAGGGTACGCATCTCCTCGCGCGAGGGGACCCCCACGGCCAGGAGCGCGGCCTTGTTCGCGTTCGCGGCATCCACCGTGGCCTTCGGGTAGGAGTAGTGGAGGAACGTGCTCGGAACCAGGGGTGCCGTTCCCGCACTCTGTGGCGCCGGCGTGGGTGCCGTCGCGGTGAGCCGGAGGACCTGGCCGGGGTGGATGAGGGTGGAGCGCAGTCCGTTGGTGCTCATGAGGGTGGCGACGGTGGTGCCGTGCCTGGCGGCGATGTGGGACAGCGTGTCGCCGCGGACGACGGTGTGGGTGGCGGCCGCGGCCGACGGTGCGGGGGCGGAGGTGACAGCCGGGGAGGGGACCGCCGCCGGGCTCGGGATCGTCAGCATCTGCCCCACGCGGATCAGCGCGTCGCGGTCCAGGCCGTTGGCCTCCACGATCGCCGCCACGGACGTGCCGGTGCGCTGCGCGATGAGCCACACCGAGTCCCCGACCTGGACCTGGTACGTCATCGACACCGGCGCTGTGGGTACCCGTACCGAGGCGCTCACCGGTGCCGCGGGTGCGTGCCGGGACAGTCCGCGGGAGTCGAGGGCAGCCGTCCCCTCCACGGCGATGGCCGGCACTGCCGAGGACGCGACGGTCCCAGCGGCGAGAGCGGCGGTGAGGGACACGCGAGCGGGGAGAGAGGACATGCGAGCTCCAACGTTGGGGCAGTGACAGATGATGTCAATGTGACAACTGTTAACCGTGTGAACTCCAGTGCGCGTGTGAGCGTGTCGCAAAGCACTTCGTGTGCCGCGACGTGCTATTTTCCGCACGTGTCTCTGCGAGAGCTGGACGAGCGTTGGCTGCCGGTACCCGATGTGGCCGAGATTCTCGGCGTCACCCCGCGCGACGTCCGGAACCTGATCCGCTCCCAGCACCTCGTGGGGTGCCGCCTCCCGGGACTCGAGGGCGCCCGTATCCCCTCGGCCTTCCTGTCCGCCGCGCGGCCCGACGGCCTCGTCGACGGGTTGCGCGGCAGCATCATCCAGCTGCGTGATGCCGGGATGACGGACGAGCAGGTCGTGTCCTGGCTGCTGTCCCCTCATCCCGAGCTGGGCGGCAGTCCTGCCGCGGCCATGCGTGAGGGCAGGAAGCACGCCGTCCGCCGGGCGGCGCAGGCGGAGGGCCTCTGAGTCAGGCCGTGCGCCGGGTCAGGGCCCCGGCGAGCGCGTGCAGTGCGGACCTCGTCTCCGTGTCCAGCGGCGCCGCGGCGATCGCCTCGGTCGCACGACGGTGGCGATCGGCGATCAGCGACTCGTGTCGCTCGCGGGCGCCGGAGCCGATCAGGATCGCCCTGATCCGATCCACGTCCGCGGCGCTGAGGGTGGGGTCACCGAGGCGCGCGCGGAGGAAGGCGGTGTCCTCCGGGGCCGCGAGGGCCAGACCGAGGTGGACGATCGGCGTGCGCTTGCCCTCCCGCAGGTCGTCGCCCGCCGGCTTGCCGGTGACCGCCGGGTCGCCGAACACCCCGAGGTCGTCGTCGCGCAGCTGGAAGGCCTCACCCAGGGGCTCACCCACCCGGCTGAGCGACGCGAGCAGGCCGGGTGACCCCCCGGCCAGGGCTGCGCCGAGAACGAGCGGGTGTTCCACCGAGTAGCGCGCGGACTTGTGCCGAATGACGGTGAGGGACCTGTCGAGGGCCGTCTCGAGTGGTTCCTCCAGGAGTTCGCCCGTGCTCGCCCGCACGTCGAGGTACTGCCCGACGGCGACCTCGGCCGTCATCACCTCCCAGATGCGGAGGGCGGCAGACCGGTGGTCCGGCACGAGATCGGCGGCGCGGCGCATCTCCCGTTGCGCGAGCACCAGGAGGAGGTCACCGAGCAGGATGGCGGCGTTCGCACCGAAGCGCGCGGGATCGGGCGCGCCACCGGCCACCAGGGCGGCGAACCGGACGTGGCTCGCCGGCCGCCCGCGCCGCGTGGCGGCGTCGTCGATGACGTCGTCGTGCACGAGCGCCGCGGCCTGGAACAGCTCCAGGGCGCACCCGGCCCCGATCAGCGGTTCCGCGAGTTCAGCGCCGCCCACGGCGCGCCACCCCGCTGCGCAGAGCCGGGCCCGACCCCTCTTGCCGCCCGCGGTGAGTTCCTGCGCCGGAGCGAGGAAGTCGGCGAGGCCGGGCAGGTCCGGCAGGTCGTCGAGGGGTTCGCGCACCACCTCGGCGCACCGGGCGGATACGGCCCCGACAAATGCTGCGTCCATGACACCCAGCGTACGGGGGTCACGTCCCCGTCCCCAGGTCGGGTGGTCCGTCATGAGCGCATCGCCGTCCACAGGTCCCGGGCCCGCCGCCGCGGAGGTGGGGCGCCCCGCGGTGGGATCGGACCCATGATCGAATTCGAGTCCCACCAGGTCGTCCACGAGGTCCTCGCCTCCCTCCCCTTCACCTTCGGGTTCGCGCCCCGGGAGTCGGTGGTGTTCACCACCGTGGCGCTCGAGCCGTGGCGCCTCACCATCGGGGCCTCGGCCCGTCTCGACCTGCCCGACCTGGAACATCCCGCTGCCGTGAACGCCGTGGATCACGTCTGCTCCGCCCTCGTGCGCACCGGCGCCGACGCGGCGCTCGTGACGATCCACACCGAGCGGGAGATCGGGCCGTGGGTGTTCGAGCTGGCAGACCTCGTGACCGCGCGGTGGCCGTTCCTCGAGCACGGCGGCTACCACGTCCTGTCGGCCGGCACCATCCACGGCTTCGCCCCCGACGGCGAGCCCCGCGGCACCCACGACGCGCTCGAGTTGCTCACCACGAGGGTCGCCATGTCGCAGCCCGCCCAGGCGTTCGTCCGCGGACCGGAGGACTTCCGCGTCGCGCGGGTCACGGCCGGTGAGATGGCCGAGCGGGTAGCGGCAGAACTCGACCGGCTGCCCCCGGCCTGCCCGTCCCACGAGGAGAGCACGCTCTGGTGGGCGGCCGTGGAGCGCGGCTCGCCGCGCGGGAGCGGAATGCGGGCACGGCTCCTGCGCGCCCTCGACCACATCCCCTTCCGGGACGGGGTGATCGCCGCAGCGGTGTCGGGGAACTCGGGCGGCGACCTCACCTGGCAGAACGCGGCGTTCGACGATCCTCTCCCACCGGACCGCGACATGCTCGAGCGTGTGCAGGGCGTCCTCGAGGGGGTCGCGCGGCACGCGCCGCCCGGGCGAGCGGTCTCACCCCTCGCCGTCGCCGCCTACCTGGCATGGTGGTCCGGTGACGGTGCGCGGGCCCGCGTCCTCGCCGAGCAGGCGCTCGAGGAGGATCCCGACCACTCACTGGCGGGACTGGTGCGCGACGCGCTCGCGCGCGCCTGTCCGCCGCCATGGTTCCCACTGGCGGGTCCGGCACTGCACGAACCGCGGTCCTCCGCACGGAACGGCTGGTAATTTTGGGTGATCGGCCGACCTGATCGGAGTCTGTGACGTGACCCTGCACACCACCCCGCTCCTCGCCGTCCACGAGTCACTCGGAGCCAGCATGGTCCCGTTCGGTGGCTGGCTCATGCCGCTGCGCTACGGGTCGGATCTCGCGGAGCACGCCGCGGTCCGGACCGCGGCGGGCCTCTTCGACCTGTCCCACATGGCGCAGATCGAGATCTCCGGCAGCAGGGCGGCGGAGTTCCTGGACGGCGCGCTCGTGGGGGTTCCGAGCAGGCTGCGGACGGGCCGCGCGAAGTACACGATGATCACCGACGCGGACGGCCGTGTCCTCGACGACCTGATCGTCTACCGGCTCGCGGACACCGAGTACCACGTCGTCGCGAACGCGGCCAACAGGGAGCGCGTGGTCGACGCTCTCACTGCCCGGTCGCGCGCCACCGCAACCCAGGTGATCGACCACACGCTCTCGCGCGCCATGGTCGCGGTGCAGGGGCCCCGCTCCGCGGAGATCCTCGCCTCGGTGTGCGACGCCGACCTCTCGGAGCTGCGCTACTACGCCATCACCCCCGCGACGGTGGCCGGTGCCCCCGCCCTGGTCGCGCGCACCGGGTACACCGGCGAGGACGGCTTCGAGGTCATCGTCGGCGACGCCGCGGGGACCCCCGTGTGGTCCGCCCTCCTCGAGGCCGGTGCCGGCTCGGGGCTCATTCCCTGCGGCCTGGCGTCCCGCGACACCCTGCGGCTCGAGGCAGGCATGCCACTCTACGGCCATGAGCTCTCCGAGGAGATCTCGCCGTTCGAGGCGGGACTCGGCCGGGTGGTGGACCTCGACCACGACTTCGTCGGCCGGGACGCCCTCGCGCGACTCGCCGCTGAGCCACCGCGCCGGCGCCTCGTGGGCCTGGTCGGCGAGGGGCGGCGGGCGGCCCGTGCGGGCGCCCGCGTCCTGCGCGGCGGCGACGACGTCGGCGTGGTGACCTCCGGCGTCCTGTCCCCGACGCTGGGCCATCCCATCGCCCTCGCCCTCCTCGCGACCGACGCCGCCGAGCCGGGGACCGGACTCGAGGTGGACGTCCGCGGCAGGCCCCTGCGAATGACGGTGACGACGCCACCCTTCCACACCCGTACCCACTGACAGCCCGCGGATTTCACCACAGGAGAGGACAACCATGGAGTTCCCAGCCGACCTCAAGTACACCCGTGACCACGAATGGGTCCGGTTCGACGGCGAGACCGGTGTCGTCGGTATCACGGAGTTCGCCGCCGACGCCCTCGGGGACGTCGTGTACGTCGATCTTCCGGAGGAGGGCACGGAACTGGTCGCCGGGGCCAGTTGCGGGGAGATCGAGTCGACCAAGTCGGTCTCCGACCTGGTCGCCCCGGTGACCGGACCCGTGACCGGGGTGAACGACGCGGTGGTCGACGCCCCCGAGAAGGTCAATGCGGACCCGTACGGTGAGGGCTGGCTGTACACGGTGCAGGTCGAGTCGGCGGACGGCCTGCTGGACCCGGACGAGTACCGGGCCCTCGTCGAGGAGCAGTCGGCGTGACCTTCCTCGACCGCCACGTCGGCACGCACGGCGCGGCGGCCGCCGGGATGCTCGCCGCAGTGGGCGTCACGGACCTGGAGGACCTCCTGCGCCGCGCCGTCCCGGACACGATCCGGGAGGACGCCCCACCCGCCGGGCTGCCCACCGCCTCCCCGGAGGCCGAGGTCCTCGACGAGCTGGCAGCGATCGCCGCCCGCAACACCGTGCGCACCTCGATGATCGGGCAGGGCTACTACGACACGGTCACCCCCGCCGTGATCCAGCGGAACGTGCTGGAGAACCCGGCGTGGTACACCGCCTACACCCCCTACCAGCCGGAGATCTCCCAGGGGCGGCTCGAGGCGCTCCTGAACTTCCAGACGATGGTGACGGACCTGACCGGGCTCCCGGTCGCCGGCGCCTCCATGCTCGACGAGGCCACCGCGGTCGCGGAGGCCATGCTGCTCGCACGGCGCGCGAGTCGCGTCGCGGGGTCACGGCTCCTCCTCGACCGCGACGTGTTCGCCCAGACGAGGGCGGTCCTGGCCACCCGCGCGACCGCGGTGGGCATCGAGCTCGTCGAGTTCGACCCGGCCACCGGCGTGGGAGACCTCGACGGCGTGTTCGGCGTCGTCGTGCAGCTCCCCGGCGCGTCCGGGCGAGTCCTGGACCGGCACGCCCTCGAGGACGTGGTGCGGCGAGCGCACGACGCCGGGGCCCTCGTCACCGTCGTCGCCGACCTGCTGGCGTCCACGTTGATCGCCTCCGCCGGGGATCTCGGCGCCGACATCGCGGCTGGCACGACGCAGCGGTTCGGGGTCCCGATGGGCTTCGGCGGACCGCACGCGGGGTACCTGGCGGTGGCGGACCGGCTCGCACGCCAGCTCCCGGGGCGTCTCGTCGGCGTCTCCCGGGATGCCGACGGCGCCGTCGCCTACCGCCTCGCGCTCCAGACCCGGGAACAGCACATCCGGCGGGAGAAGGCGACCTCCAACATCTGCACGGCGCAGGTGCTGCTCGCCGTGATGGCCTCCATGTTCGCCGTGTGGCACGGCCCGGACGGGCTTCGGGAGATCGCCCAGCGGGTGCACGGCCACGCCCTCACACTCGCCCGCGAACTCGCCGACGGTGGACTGACCCCCGGGAACGGGACGTTCTTCGACACCCTCGAGGTCCGCGTGAGCAGTGCCGCCGCGGCGGCCGATGAGCTGCTGCGCAGCGGCGTGACCGTCTGGCGCGAGAACGGGACGACGCTGCGGATCAGCGTGGACGAACGGACCACCGCCGCCGACGTCGCGACCGTGGCGCGCGTCCTGCGCGGCTACCTCCCGGCGCGGGAGGAACAGGTCGCCCTCGTGGGCATCCCGGCCGGAATGGTCCGGGAGAGCGAGTTCCTCACCCATCCCGTCTTCCACTCGCACCGCTCGGAGACCGCGATGATGCGGTACCTCCGGAGGCTCTCGGACAAGGACTTCGCCCTCGACCGCGGGATGATCCCCCTCGGCTCCTGCACCATGAAGCTCAACTCGGCGTTCGAGATGGCAGCGATCTCGTGGCCGGCCTTCGCCCGCATCCACCCCTTCGCGCCGGCCAGCGACCTGGAGGGGTACCGCCAGCTGATCGGCCAACTCGAGGAATGGCTCATCGCCGCCACGGGTTACGACGCCGCGAGCCTCCAGCCGAACGCCGGCTCGCAGGGAGAACTCGCCGGCCTGCTCGCGATCCGGGGATACCACGCCTCCCGGGGGGAGGAGTCGCGGAACGTCTGCCTCATCCCCTCCTCCGCGCACGGCACGAACGCGGCGTCCGCGGTGCTCGCTGGCCTGCGGGTCGTGGTCGTGGCGTGCGACGACGCAGGGAACGTGGACCTCGCAGACCTCCGCCGGCTCGTCGAGGAGCACCGCGATGCGCTCGCGGGCATCATGATCACCTACCCCTCAACGCACGGCGTGTACGAGGAGGCCGTCGTCGAGATCTGCGACGTCGTGCACGAGGCCGGGGGACAGGTCTACATCGACGGTGCGAACCTCAACGCCCTCGTCGGGGTCGCACGCCCGGGCAGGTTCGGCGGGGACGTGTCCCACCTGAACCTGCACAAGACATTCGCCATCCCCCACGGCGGTGGCGGCCCCGGGGTCGGTCCGGTCGTGGCACGCGCGCACCTGGCGCCCTTCCTGCCCGGGCATCCGCTCGATCCCTTCGGCGGCCGCCGGGGTGGTGCCGTGAGCGCGGCGCCCCACGGATCGCCGTCGATCCTCCCGATCTCGTGGGCCTACCTGCGGCTGCTGGGTGCGGACGGCCTGCGACAGGCGACCGCCAGTGCGGTGCTCGCCGCCAACTACGTGGCCACCCGCATCTCGGGCGACTTCCCGATCCTCTACACCGGCAGGGGAGGCTTCGTCGCGCACGAGTGCATCGTGGACCTGCGGGAGGTGCGTGCCAGGACAGGCATCACCGTGGATGACGTCGCGAAGCGGCTGATGGACCACGGCTTCCATGCCCCGACCATGTCGTTCCCCGTGCCCGGCACGTTGATGGTGGAACCCACGGAGTCCGAGGACAGGGGCGAGCTGGACCGGTTCTGCGACGCGATGGCCGCGATCAGGGCGGAGATCGAGGCAGTGGCAGCGGGGCGGTGGCCAGCGGACGACAACCCCCTCGTGGGCGCGCCCCACACCGCCGCCTGCGCCGTCGGGGACTGGCCCCACCCGTACTCCCGGGAGACGGCCGTGTTCCCGGGCGGGACGGAGGCGAAGTACTGGCCTCCGGTGCGGCGGATCGACGGCGCCTGGGGCGATCGGCACCTCGTGTGTGCCTGCCCGGCACCCGAGGCATTCGCCGCCGGGTCGGAATAGAAGCCCCCGACCGACGGTTGTACGGGTGTCAGGGCAGCCCCTGCCCCGACCCCGCCGCCGTATGTCGGTCTATAATCGGTGGGCGTCGGCGAAGCCGTGGCCAGCCTCCGAAAACCTCCTCCCGAAGGGTGCTCCGTGATCTCTCCTGTCAGTACGGAATCGAACGGAAACACCACCCCGACCTCTCGCCCCCGCCGCAGCCGTGCCAGGAAGGCCACGGTGGACGCCGCTCCCGCGACGACCACCGAGACCCCGACCCCCACCGAGACCCCCACGCCCACCGAGCCGGAGGCGGACGCCCCGCCGGCCGCGGCGAAACGGCGCCGCCCCTCCCGCGCGGCCGCGAAGACAGCCGCGCCCGCCCCGGCGAGTGCTCCCGCCAGCGCCAAGGCCTCCCCGGAGCCGGACGAGCCCGAGGATACGGACAGCGCCCCGGAACCGGACGACGTCGAGGTCATCGTCGCCGAGGACATCGACGTGGTGGAGACCGACGAGGTGACCCCATCGGCCGAGGAGGACTCCGAGGACTCGGACGACGACGAGGAGTCCGAGGACGAGGCATCCGACGAGGCGGGATCCGATGAGGAGGCGCTGACGCGTCGTCGTGCCGCGCGGCGTACCGCGCGGGCCGCGGCGAAGGAGGAGCCCGCCGCTGCGGACTCGGGCTTCGTGGTGTCGTTCTCGGACGACGACGACGCCCCCGTCCAGCAGGTCGTCACTGCGGGCGCGACGGCGGACCCGGTGAAGGACTACCTGAAGCAGATCGGCAAGGTCGCGCTGCTGAACGCCGAGCAGGAGGTGGACCTCGCCAAGCGTATCGAGGCCGGACTGTTCGCCGAGGAGAAGCTCGCCCGCGAGGGCGAGGCCATGGACCGCATGGCCAAGCGGGAACTGCAGTGGATCGCCCAGGACGGCCGCAACGCCAAGGACCACCTGCTGGAGGCGAACCTGCGCCTCGTGGTGTCGCTGGCCAAGCGGTACACCGGGCGGGGGATGCTGTTCCTGGACCTGATCCAGGAGGGCAATCTCGGCCTGATCCGGGCGGTGGAGAAGTTCGACTACACCAAGGGCTACAAGTTCTCCACCTACGCCACGTGGTGGATCCGCCAGGCGATCACCCGCGCCATGGCCGACCAGGCCCGCACCATCCGGATCCCCGTACACATGGTCGAGGTCATCAACAAGCTCGCGCGCGTTCAACGGCAGATGCTCCAGGACCTCGGCCGCGAGCCCACGCCCGAGGAACTCGCCAAGGAACTCGACATGACGCCGGAGAAGGTCGTCGAGGTCCAGAAGTACGGGCGTGAGCCCATCTCCCTGCACACCCCGCTCGGCGAGGACGGGGACAGCGAGTTCGGTGACCTCATCGAGGACTCCGAGGCGATCGTGCCTGCCGACGCCGTCAGCTTCACCCTGCTCCAGGAGCAGCTCCACCAGGTGCTCGACACGCTGTCCGAGCGTGAGGCCGGGGTGGTCTCCATGCGGTTCGGGCTCACGGACGGACAGCCGAAGACGCTCGACGAGATCGGCAAGGTCTACGGCGTCACACGGGAGCGGATCCGCCAGATCGAGTCCAAGACGATGTCGAAGCTGCGCCACCCGTCGCGCTCGCAGGTGCTGCGCGACTACCTCGACTGACCCCGGACCCGGCGTCCGCCGGACATGCCAAGGGCCCCACCGCAACGGTGGGGCCCTTCGCGCGGCGGGGTGGCCGCCGGGTCAGAGGTCCTCGGAGAGGCGCGCGGTCTCGTCGTGGATGGAGGTGGCCACCTGGGCCAGGGCGTCCGCGTGCTTCCGGGCGTGGTGCGCGCAGAAGAGGAGCGGACCGGCGGACAGCTCCACCCGGACGTACGCCTGCGCGCCGCAGGCGTCACAGCGGTCCTGGGCGGTCAGGGCGGGGTACTCGGTTGTCGTGCTCACACCAGCATGTAACCACGCCCCACCGACATCCATGCCCGCAGGAGGGCCACGTTCGCTGGTGGCGTAGGCGGGCCGCGCCACGCCTGCCCGGCGCGCGGACCCGCCGTGACAGGGGCGGAACGTAGGATTTGGGGGTGCCTCCCACGACGAAGTCCGACTACACCGCCCGCCACCTCTCCGTGCTGGAGGGCCTCGAGGCTGTCCGCAAGCGGCCGGGGATGTACATCGGATCCACCGACTCGCGCGGGCTCATGCACTGCCTGTGGGAGATCATCGACAACGCCGTGGACGAGGCGCTCGAGGGTCACGCACGCCTGATCGAGGTCATCCTCCATCCGGACTCCTCCGTCGAGGTGCGGGACGACGGCCGTGGCATTCCCGTGGACACCGTCGAGTCGGCGGGCCTGTCCGGCGTGGAGGTCGTGTTCACGAAGCTCCACGCCGGCGGGAAGTTCGGCGGTGGTTCCTACGCGGCGTCCGGCGGCCTGCACGGGGTGGGGGCCTCCGTCGTGAACGCCCTGTCCGAACGGCTCGACGTGGAGGTCGACCGGGGCGGCCGGACCCACCGGATGTCCTTCCACCGCGGTGAACCGGGGACGTACGACGACGCCGCGGGCGTCGCGCCGTCGAACCCGTTCACGCCTTTCACGACGTCGTCGCGCCTGGAGGTGGCGGGGAGGGTCGCCCGGGGGCGGACGGGGACGCGCATCCGGTACTGGGCCGACCGGCAGATCTTCCCCGAGAGCGCCGGCTTCAGCCACGAGGATCTCCTCGATCGGGCCCGGCAGACGTCCTTCCTCGTCCCCGGCCTCACGATCCGCGTCACCGACACGCGCGGCGAGGAGCCGAGGACGGAGGAGTTCCGCCACGACGGCGGCGTCGTGGACTTCGCGGACTTCCTCGCCCCCGACCCCCCGGTGACCGATACCTGGCACCTCACCGGTGTCGGCACCTTCGCCGAGACGGTCCAGCACCTCGACGCGAAGGGCCACCTCAGGCCCCGCGAGGTCGAGCGGGAGTGCCACGTCGACATCGCCGTGCGGTGGGGCACGGGGTACGACACGGCAGTCCGGACCTTCGTCAACATCATCGCCACGCCGAAGGGCGGTTCCCATCTCGCCGGTTTCGAGCAGGCCCTCCTGAAGACGGTGCGAACGGCCGTCGAGGGCAACGCGCGGCGCCTGAAGGTCACCGCACGCGACGGCAGGATCGAGAAGGACGACGTCATGGCGGGCCTGACCGCCGTGGTCACCGTGCGCTTCCCCGAACCGCAGTTCGAGGGCCAGACCAAGGAGGTCCTCGGCACCGCCCCCGTGCGCGGCGTCGTCGCGCGCGTCGTCGAGCGGGAACTCGAGGCCATCCTGACCTCGGGCCGCCGGAAGGAGAAGGAGCAGGCGGGCCTCCTCCTGGAGAAGGTCGTGGGCGAGATGCGTGCCCGGGTCTCCGCGCGCCTCCACAAGGAGATCACGCGGCGGAAGAACGCGCTGGAGACCTCCTCGCTCCCCGCCAAGCTGTCCGACTGCCGGAGCTCCGACGTGGAACGCTCCGAGTTGTTCATCGTCGAGGGCCAGAGCGCCCTCGGCACCGCCAAGGACGCGCGCAACTCGGAGTTCCAGGCGCTCCTTCCCATCCGCGGCAAGATCCTCAACGTCCAGAAGACCACGCCCACGGACATGCTGAAGAACGCCGAGTGCGCCTCCATCATCCAGGTGATCGGAGCCGGCTCGGGCCGCACCTTCGACCTCTCGCAGGCCCGCTACGGCAAGATCGTCCTGATGACGGACGCGGACGTGGACGGCGCCCACATCCGCACCCTCCTGCTCACGTTCTTCTTCAAGTACATGCGTCCCCTCGTGGAGTCCGGGCGCGTGTTCGCCGCGGTGCCGCCGCTGCACCGCGTGGAGGTGAGCGCCGCCGGGCGCCGGCAGGGCGAGGTCGTGTACACCTACTCGGAGGAGGAACTCAGCGCGCTCCTTGCGCGCCTGCAGAAGCAGGGCCGCCGCCACAGGGACCCGATCCAGCGGTACAAGGGCCTGGGCGAGATGGACGCCCACCAGCTGGCGGAGACCACCATGGACCCGGCGCGGCGCACGCTGCGCCGCATCACCACGGCGGACGAGCAGTCCCTCGCCCGTGCCCAGGCCGTGTTCGAGCTGCTGATGGGCAACGACGTGGCCCCGCGCAAGGACTTCATCGTGGCGGGCGCGCACCGGGTGGACCGGGAGGCGATCGACGCCTGATCCCACCGGCAGCCGCGCGTGCCCGTAAGATCGGAGACGTGCCTTCATCGAGTCCGCGCCCCTTCGACGCCCTCGGAGGGGTCCCCGGCGCGCACCTCGGGCTGCAGTGGTCGGGGACGACACCCGCGGACCTCGGCGACGTCGTCGAACTCTCGCGGCGGTGCGAGGACGCGGACGGTGCGGGGGTCCGCCTGCCCCGGGTCGTGGTCGAACGCACCCTCGCCGGACCGGCGACCGTCTCGATGGTGGGGCGGGATCGCCGGGGGACCCTCCGGGCGTGCGCGGCCGTGCGGCTCTCCCCGGACGGCACGCAGGTGGCCATCCGCGCGCTCGTGGACCCGGTGTGGCGCGGTCGGGGCATCGGACGCGCCGTCCTCGCCTGGCAGGACGGGTGGGCGCGCGACCTCCTCGGTGACACAGCGCCCGCGACCGTCGCCGTCCCGATCGCCGCGCCGCTCATCGACCGGCGCCGTCTCTACACCGCCGCCGGCTTCAGTTGCCGCTCGCGGGTGGAGCACCACGTCGTCGACACCGTCAACGGCGACGGCGACGGCGACGGCGCCGCGCGGCTCACTCCGCCCGGGTGGACCGTCCGGCACCTCCAGCCCGGTGAGGGGGCCGGACTGGCCGAGCTCACCGGCCCGGACGCGCACGGCTTCGTCGCGGCCGCGATGACCGTGACGGAGCTCGCGGAGACCTGCGAGCCGGCGCTCTCCCTCGTCGGCGACCTTGACGGGGTGGCCCGTGCAGCCGTGCTCGTCCACCGCACCACGGACGCCGCCGGCCGCGCGGCCGGCTGGGCCCGTGCCCTGCTGGCGGGCGAGGGTTCCGAGGCCGTGCTCCGGCCCGTCCTCGCGCAGGCCGCCGCGGCGGCCGGCGCAACCGGGCTCCACCGGCTGCACCTCTACACGACGCCGGCGACCTCCGCGCGGTGGCGAGGCGCGCTCGCCGACCTGGGCGCGGAGGCGGTCGACGTCGAACTCCTCTACAGCATCGAGACCACATGAACTTCCTGGACCTCTCGCGCCTCGGCGTCGACCCGAGTGCGCCACGGCCGGAACTCCCGGACCCCGGGGTGCCCCTGGCGGTGCGGGCGGCCCCGCCGCGCCACATCAGGCTCCCGGGAGGCCCGGGGCGGTGGCGGGCGCTGCACGTGGGGGACACCCGTGCGATCGTCGTGCTGCAACGCATCGTCGAGGACCACGACCGCATCCCGTACCGCACCACCGAGGCGGAGATCATCGACCTGTTCGAACCCTCCGTGCCGCACAGCGCCTACGGCGCCTTCGACGACGCCGGCGACCTGGTGGCCTACGGTTTCGTCCGCGTGCAGACCACCGAGACCTCCACGGTGCGGGCGACGTGTTCCGGGGGCGTGCACCCGGCGTGGCGTGACAAGGCCCTCGGGACCTCCATCGTGGCGTGGCAGGGCGACATCGCCCGGCACCTCCTCGCCAAGTCGGGGCTCGAGGGCCCCGCCCAGATCGTGCACTTCGCGGACGAGAACGTCGACGGGATGATCGACCTCCTCGTGCGCAGCGGCTTCACCGCCCGCCGGTGGTACACCCAGATGCGCCGGGACCTCGCCGAGGACATCCCCTACGTGGAACTCGGGACCCACCTGGCGATCGAGCCGTGGTCACCGGTGTGGTCGGACCAGGCGCGCCGGGCGCACAACCAGGCGTTCTCCGATTATGGGCAGTCCCTCGCAGTGGCGCCCGACCAGTGGGAGCGCCACGTGGGAGCGATGGTGCCGGAGTGGTGCTTCGTGGCCGTCGACCGGTCGAAGGACCGCGCACGCGTGGCCGGGTACATCCTCGCCTCGAAGTGGGAGGAGGACTGGCCCGCCCTCGGGTGGCGCGAGGGGTACATCGAGGCCCTCGGCGTCCTGGCGGAGTGGCGTGGGCGCGGCGTCGGCCGCTCGCTGCTCACCCACACGATGATGGCGTTCCGCGCGGCGGGGATGGACTTCGCCGGCATCGACGTCGACCACGACGATCCGACGGGAGCGCAGCACCTCTACGCCGAGCTGGGCTTCGAGCCGACCCACCGGACGATCATGTACGCGACCGACCTCTAGCCGATCGCGGCCACCGGGCTGCCGAGCGGCCGGCCGGAGGCGTCACGGCGTTCGTCGGGCTCGGGCAGCTCGATCGCCTGGCCGCCTGCACCGACGGCGCGGGGCGCCACGCCCACCCACGCCAGCTGCAGGCTGTCCTCACCGCGGGTGAAGCGGTGCGACCGCACCCCGCCCGTCCCGCGGCCCTTGCCCGGGTACCGGTCGAAGGGGGTCACCTTGGCGGAACCCGCGACCGTGCCGGGCAGGGCGCCCGCCGTCCCACCGATGGTCACGACGAGCGCGACGGACGCCGAGTCGGCGGGAACGACGGCGAGCGCGATCACCTGGGCGGCACCGTCGAGTCGGATGCCGGCCATGCCACCGGCGGCACGGCCCTGTGGCCGGACGAGGGCGGCGGGGAAGTGGAGCAGCTGCGCGTCGGACGCGACGAGGACGACCTCGTCGTCCTCGCGCGCCGTGGTCGCGGCCCCGATCAGCCGGTCCCCGTCCCTGAGCGCGATGACGTCGAAGACGTCCTTGTTGGTGGGGAGCTCGGCCGGGGAGATCCGTTTGACGACGCCGCCGGCGGTCGCGAGCACCATGACGGGGGCGTCGGTGGAGAGGTCGACGAGGCCGACCACGTCCTCGTCGCCCTCGAGGGGCACCATCTCGCTGATGGCACTGCCGCCGCTGAGACCCGGCGCCCCCTCCACGGGTGCGAGCGCCGGGATGTCGAGGACGGACTCGCGCAGCACGCGGCCACGCGACGTCACGAGCCCGACCCGGCCGTGCGTCGTCGTGACGACGGCGGAGCGGAGGGCGTCGTGCGCGCGCCTGGGACCCTCGCGACTGATGCTGCCGTCGACCCGGGCGATCAGGTCCGTGCCCGATAGCATCACGGTGCACGGCACGTCCGGCACCTCCATCGGCATCGCCGGCCCGCGGGCGGGCGACGCGGCGGCGGTCGCCGTCGCACCGGAGGCCTCCAGGAGGACGGTGCGGCGCGGGGTGCCGAAGCGGGCGGCCACCTCGGCGAGCTCGTCGGACACGACCCCACGGAGCATCTCGTCCGACTCGAGGATGGCCCGGAGTGAGGCGATCTCCGCGGCCAGTCCATCGCGTTCCGCCTCGAGCTCGATGCGGGAGAAACGGGTGAGGCGCCGCAGCCGGAGCTCCAGGATGTACTCGGCCTGGCGCTCCGAGAGGTCGAAGATCGCCATGAGGCGGGAGCGTGCCTCCTCGGCGTTGTCGCTGGAGCGGATGACCTGGATCACCTCGTCGATGTCCGCGATCGCCACGAGGAGCCCCTCCACCAGGTGGAGGCGATCCACCCGGGCGCCGAGCCGGTGCCGGGTGCGGCGGGNNGTCCGGGGCTGGCCGTCGACGAGGGCGACGTTGTTGATCCCGAAGGACTCCTCGAGCGGCGTGTACCGGTACAGCGCCTCCAGGACTGCCTCGGGGTTGAAGGCGTTCTTCACCTCGATCACCAGGCGGAGGCCGTGCTCCCGGTCGGAGAAGTCGGCGACGGCGGAGATCCCCTGCACCTTCTTGGCGTTGACCGCGTCCTTGATCTTGTCGATCACGCGCTCCGGTCCCACCTGGTAGGGCAGCTCCGTCACGACGATCGCGCGCTTGCGCGCGGAGACGGACTCCACCCGGGCCCGCGCCCGGGTGCGGAAGCTGCCACGCCCACTCGCGTAGGCCTCGCGGATCCCGTCGAGGCCGATCACCTTCCCGCCACTCGGGAGATCGGGGCCCGGGACGAAGCGGATCAGCTCCTCCAGGGTGGCGTCGGGGTGGGCGATGAGGTGCCGGGCCGCCGCCACCACCTCCACGAGGTTGTGGGGAGGCATGTTGGTTGCCATCCCGACGGCGATCCCCTGGGCGCCGTTGACCAGCAGGTTGGGCAGGGCCGAGGGCAGGACGGCGGGCTGCAGGAGCGAGGAGTCGTAGTTGGGGACGAAGTCCACGACGTCCTCGTCGAGGGACCGGGTCATCTCGAGGGCCGCCGGGGCCATCCGGGCCTCGGTGTAGCGGGGAGCCGCGGGGCCGTCGTCGAGGGAGCCGAAGTTGCCGTGGCCGTCCACCAGAGGGAGGCGCAGGGAGAAGGGCTGCGCCATCCGCACGAGGGCGTCGTAGATGGCGGCGTCGCCGTGGGGGTGCAGCTTCCCCATGACGTCCCCGACGACGCGGGCCGACTTCACGTGGCCCCGGTCCGGCCGCAGACCCATCTGGTCCATCTGGTAGAGAATGCGGCGCTGGACGGGCTTGAGGCCGTCGCGGGCGTCCGGGAGGGCGCGGGCGTAGATGACCGAGTAGGCGTACTCGAGGAAGGACCCCTCCATCTCGGCGGAGACGTCGATGTCCACGATGTGCTCGTCGACGGGGTGCGGGGTCCGAGGTGCCATGGCCCGATTATCGCCTCCCCGCCACCGGATCCGGCACAGCGGCACGGGTTAGGCTGGGTGCCATGCCCACCCGCCCCGCGTACCCGCGGCACTGGGAGGCGGACATCGTGGCACGTGACGGGGCCACCATGCATGTCCGCCCGATCCTCCCCGCGGATGCCCCCGGGCTCCAGGCGCTGCACCTGGCGCAGTCGGAGCGCAGCCGGTTCTTCCGGTTCTTCGGCCATCGCGGTGCGCTCACGGAGGCGGAACTGGAGCGGTTCACCCACGTGGACCACCGTGACCGCGTGGCCCTCGTGGTCACGGACCGCGACGGCGGCCCGCTGCTGGCGTTCGGGTGCTACGACGCCGTGGACGCCCGGACCGCGGAGGTGGCGTTCTACGTCGCCGACTCCCAGCAGGGGAGGGGTCTCGGCTCCGTCCTCCTCGACCACCTCGCCGCCGCCGGGCGCGAGCGCGGCTTCACCCGGCTCGTCGCCGACGTGCTGCCCACCAACGCGAAGATGCTCGCCGTGTTCCGGGAGGCGGGCTACACCGTGGACTCGGGCTTCGAGGACGGTGTCGTGGAGGTGTCAGTGGACCTCGCCACCACCGACAAGTCGTGGCGCGTGATGACGGCCCGCGAGCAGTTCTCCGAGTCCCGCTCCATGCGGGTCCTGATGGACCCGGGCCGCATCCTCCCCGTCGGTGCTGGGCGGGCGGCACGCCTCCTCGACCTCCTCGGGGTCTCCGGGACGACCGGGCCTGGGGAGGGGACGCTCGCGGTGGTGGCTGTCGACGACGCCGACCTCCCGGCCACCCTCGAACGGCTCGGTGGCGAGGGGGTGCGGGCCGCGGTCGTCCTCAGCGGCCGAGGCGCCCGCGATCCTGGCTGGCACGCGGCCGTGCTGGAGACGGCACGCGGCACCGGCCTCCGGCTGCTCGGCCCGGGGTCCTACGGGCTGCTCACCGGCGCCGGTGCGAACCTCACCCTCGTGCCGGCGCTCGCCGGCGGGGGCGCCGTCGGCGTGTTCGCGCAGAGTGCCCGGTCCAGTGCGGAGCTCGCCGGCCGGCTCGTGGCCCACGACCTGGCCGTGTCCGGCTTCGTCTCCGCCGGCCACCGGATCGACGTCTCGGGCAACGACGCGATGCAGTGGTGGATGAACGACGAACGCACGCGGGTCGTCGCGCTCAGCCTCGACTCCATCGGGAACCCCCGCAAGTTCGCCCGGATCGCCGGACACCTGGCGACCACGCGCACGGTCCTCTGCCACATCCACTCCGCAACCGGCCAGTCCGCGCCCCCGGGGCATGTGGTGCGCACCTCGCCCCTGCCGCGTGCGGTGCTCTCGGACATGCTCCGCCAGGCAGGCGTCATCGAGGCGGCGGATCACGAGGAGCTCATCGACCTCGCCCACGTCGCCTCCCGCCGCGCCGTGACCGGCCCGCGAGTCCTGATCGACGCGACCACCGCGCCCGCGGGGGAGTTCGTCTCCCGTGCGGCCCGGGCCCGTGGGCTCCTCCCTGTCGCCGCCGGGGCCGACGCCCGGATCGCCGTCGACCTGCCTCTCGCAGGCGAACCGGACGAGTGGCGGCGCGAGGTCTCGACCGCGGACGCGTCGGTCGTCGTGGCCACGTCCGCGCCTGACACACGGGCGCCCGTGGTGGACGACGTCGACCGGGCGGTACGCCTGGTGGCGGCGCTCGCCACCGCCCGCCCACGGGACGACTCCCCGCTCGTGGCTGCCGAGGACGCCGTCCCGTCCGGTGCGGCGGCGCTGCTGGCCGAGCACGACGGCGGCCTGCTGGCCCCGGAGGCGGCCGCGGCCCTGCTCGCGACGTACGGGATCGAGGTGGAGCCGGAGGTCTGCGCCGGCGGGATCGGTGGGGCGCGCGACGTCGCCGAGCGGCTCGGCTACCCCCTGGCGGTGAAGGCGCAGGATCCGGTGCTGCGCGACCGCGTCGACCTCGGCGGGGTGCACCTCGACGTGCACGACGACGCCGACCTCGTCCACGCCGTCGGGCAGCTCGCCGACCTCGGGGTGGCCACTGTCTGCCTCCAGCGGATGGTCCCGCCCGGCCCCGCCTGTGTCCTGGAGGCGGTGGAGGATCCGCTCTACGGGCCGGTCGTCAGCTTCGGGCTCGCCGGTGACGCCGTGGAGATCCTCGGGGACGTGTCCTACCGGATCACGCCGCTCTCGCAGCGCGACGTCGCCGAGCTCGTCGCCGAACCGCGGGCCGCGGTCCGGCTCCGGGGGCACCGCGGCCGCCCCGGCTACGACCTCGAGCCGCTGCGCGACCTCGTCGGCCGGCTCGCACTCCTGAAGGACGACTTCCCCGTGATCCGGCGGATCACGGTCAATCCCGTCGTCGTCTCGCACGCCGGGGCGTTCCCGCTGGCCGCCGAGGTGGAGGTGGGAGGCGGCACCCGGACCGACGGCTCCCGCCGCACCCTGCCGACACTCGGTCTGGAGTGATGGAACAATGGGACGCGTGTCTGACAACCTCCCGGCCGCCCTGCGCCGCGACCTGCAGCGCGGCGGCTACTACCCGGAGCTCGTGGAGCGCGTGCTCCAGGTGGCCGTGGGCGGGCAGCAGATCGTCTCCTACCTCGTGCACCCGGAGACGACGTTCGACTCCGCCGAGGTGCGCCGCCACCTGACTGCCGTGGTCCTCACGCCGACTCGGCTGATCGGCGCACACGTCGACGACGAGCCCGACGGCGAGGGCCGGCCCATGGCGATCGCCACCACGGAGGCGGTGGCGCTCCGGCGCATCAGCTCCGTGGTCCTTTCCCACGGGGTGCGCAATCCCGCGAACATCGAACGCGCCGTCGTGGACGAGATCACGATCTCGGTGAACTGGGGGTCGGTCTCGCGACTCGACGTCGAGCCCGCGACCTGCGGGGACCCGCAGTGCGAGGCCGACCACGGCTACACCGGCTTCACGACGCCCGACGACCTCGTGCTCCGCGTGAGTGCGGGGGCCGACGGGCGGGGGAAGCTGGAGCAGGCCAGCGCGTTCGCGGCCGCGCTCTCCCGCGCCGTCGCCGAGAGTTACGGCGCATGACCGTCCCTCCCCCCGACCTGCTCCGCCCCGGGGGCACGTCCGTGCGCACCGTGCTCGCCGCGGGCATGGACGCGGCCGGCATGGAGAGGGAGGGCGAGCACCCCGACCTCGGCCTGCCCCGCGTGCGCCGCGCGTGCGTCGTCCTCGTGGACGGACTGGGCTTCACCCAGCTGACCGAGCGCAGCGGCCACTTCCCGTTCCTGCGCTCGCTGCTTCCGGACGCCGCCGTCCTCGAGTCGGTGGTCCCCTCCACGACGGCGGCGGCCGTCACCTCCATCGGGACGGGCCTCACGCCCGGGCAGACCGGGATGCTCGGGTACACGGTGCGGGATCCCGGCACGGGGACGCTGCTCAACATGATCCGGTGGGACCAGGAGATCGTCCCCGTCGAGAGCTGGCAGCGGCACCGCTCGCTGGCCGGGTCCCTCGCGGCGCCGCGGCGCTTCGTCAACGTCGGGCCCGCCCGCTTCGCGGGGTCGGGGCTCAACACCGCCGCCTTCCGCGGGGCGCGGGACGTCAGCGCGGAGGATCTGCCGGACCGGGTGGACGCCACGGTCGCCGAACTCCGCTCCGGTGCCGCGGACCTCGCCTACCTCTACTGGGGCGAGGTCGACCATGTCGGCCACGTCTCCGGCTGGGACTCCTGGGAGTGGGGGGAGGAGGCCTCTCGGACCGACCGGGAGCTGCGGCGGTTGGCCCGGGCACTCCCGGCGGGCACCCTGCTCGTGATCACCGCGGACCACGGCATGGTGGACGTGGCCGAGACCATCGACGCCGCCCGCGTGCCCGAGCTGGTTCGCGGTGTCGATCTCATCTCGGGGGAGCCGCGGGCCATGCACCTGCACACGAGCGACCCCGGCGTCCTCTCCCGCTGGCGCGACCACCTGGGGGAGCGGGCCTGGGTGCTGCCACACGACGAGGCCCTCCCGCTCTACCCCGGGCTCGAGCCACGCTTCGAGCGGGTCATAGGGGACGTCGTCGTCTTCATGCGGGGGCGCACCGTGGTCGTCGACTCCCGCACCCAGACCCCCGCCTCGATGGCCCTCATCGGGGTGCACGGCTCCCTGACGCCGGCGGAGATGCTGGTCCCGCTGCTGGTGACGGTGACCTGATGGCCTCCCTCGTGTTCTTCTCGGGGACCATGGACTCCGGGAAATCGACCCTCGCCCTCCAGATGGACCACAACCACGCCCAGCGGGGCAGGCGGGGCCTCATCTTCACCCGGAACGACCGGGCGGGCAGCGAGGTCCTGTCCTCACGCCTCGGCCTCGCCGTGCCCGCCATCGAGGTCACCGACGCCACCGACTTCTGGCGGGAGCTCGTGCTGCGCCGCACCCGGGGGGAGCGCGTTGACCACATGATCTGCGACGAGGCCCAGTTCCTCACCCCGGAGCAGGTGGACCAGCTCGTCCGCGTCGTCGACGAGGCGGAGGTGGACGTGTTCGCCTTCGGCATCACCACCGACTTCCGCACCCGTCTGTTCCCCGGCTCGGCGCGGCTGATCGAGGTGGCCGACAGGATCGAACGCCTCCAGGTGGAGGCGCTGTGCTGGTGCGGCCGGCGCGCCACCCACAACGCCCGCACCGTGGGAGGACTGATGGTGGTGGAGGGCGACCAGGTCGTCGTCGGCGACACCGGGGGGCGGTCCGAGGTCGCCTACGAGGTGCTCTGCCGCCGCCACCACGTCCAGCGCATGACCGCTGCCCGCGCGCACGCCGCCGCGCTCTCCCCGATGACCCTCGCCGAGTCCTGGGAGGAACCGGCCGGTTAGTCGTTCCGCGAGCCGAAGACGATCTCATCCCAGCTGGGGACGGAGCGCCGGGCAGGCTTGCGGGGACGTCGCTCGGCCGGGGCGTCGGGAGACTCGTCACGTTGCCGGACGGGAAGGGGGAGCACCCGCGCGTCGGTCGCCGCCTCCGGGTCGGAGGCAGCGGGGTGCGCCGCGGGCACCTCGTCGTCCATCAGGTGGGTGAGGAGGTCCTCGTCACCCTCGAGCGGCTCGTCCTCGACGCCCTGCCGGGTCCCGCGGTGGGAGTGCAGCCTGTCGAGGAGGTCCTCCGTGGGCGATCCCTCGGTGAGGTCCCCGTCGGCCTCCACGTTGTAGACCTTGAGCTCGTTCCGCTCGGGGGGCAGCGCCAGCGGGAACCGGCGGGCCCGCGGCGAGGAGGAGTCCGTCTCGGACAGCCAGCGCGACTCGTCGTCCAGAGCGTGCAGCGACCGTGCGGAGAGATCGACCTCCCAGCGGGCTTCCGCGCTGCGGGCCCCCACGGGGAAGCTGACCGCCAGGACCCACGGGGAGTTGCCCGACCGGGTGGCGGTCCAGGAGAGGTCGTCGGGATCGACCGCCCGCGTCGCCAGCCGGTTCACGACGAGGTCACCGAGCGCCGGTGAGTCCGGCTGGCGGCCCACCGGGAAGCCCTGCGCCTGCTGCACCACCCACGCCTGCTCCGCCTGCACCGGGCCCTCGTACCGCTCCACGTGCTCCAGCGGGAGGCCGGAGACCTCGGCCACCTCCTCCACCGAGGATCCGGCCCGCAGCATGGCCTGGATCTCGCGTGGCCGGACGGGCTGCTGCGCCGCCCGGATCTGCTCCATCAACGGCCGATCGCGGCGGACGGCGGCCCGCAGCTCCTCGGTCACGGCGAGCGTGTACTGCACACCGTCCGGGCCGGTCAGCGTCAGGTGCTCACCGTCCGGGTGCAGGCCCGTCAACCTCAGCTCCACCATGACCCCTCCATACGTGTCCCCATCGAGAGTGCCATTGTCACACCCGACCGGCCCGCAATTGGTCCGGTGTGGCGGAAGGTGGACGACAATGGGCCCATGACCCCCGAACTCGTCGCGGACCTCCACGCCCTCAGCCGCACCCTCGCCGACGGCGCGGCCGCCATCGCCCTCGACCGCCTCGCGGGCGGGGTGTCCGTGGCGGCCACCAAGTCCTCGGACGTCGACGTCGTCACCGCGGTGGACCGCGAGGTGGAGGAGTGGTTGCTCGCCCGCCTCGCCGAGATCCGGCCGGACGACGCGGTGCTCGGCGAGGAGAGCGACGGGAGGCCGGGAACATCGGGGCTGACCTGGGTGGTGGATCCCATCGACGGCACCGTCAACTATCTGTACGGGTTGCCCCACTGGTCCGTCTCGGTGGCGGTGTGCGCCGGGCCGCCCGAGCCGGGGGGCTGGGAACTCCTCGCCGGTGCGGTCGCGGCGCCGGCCCTGGGATTCACCTGGCACGCCCTCCGGGACGGTGGCGCGTTCCGGGACGGGTCGCGACTCGGCCCGCGGGCGGGCGTCCCGCTCGCACGGGCGCTGGTGGGGACGGGGTTCTCGTACCGTGCGGAGGAGCGGGCACGGCAGGGAGACGTCGCGGCCGGACTCGTCCCCCGGGTCCGGGACCTCCGGCGCCTGGGATCGGTGGCCATCGACCTGTGCCTCGTCGCGCAGGGCTCCCTGGACGCCCACTACGAGCGCGGCCTCAATGCCTGGGACATCGCGGCGGGGACCCTCATCGTGCGCGAGAGCGGGGGAACCGTCCTCGGTCCCGGGCCCGACGGGATGCTGGTGGCCGGCCACGGGGGCACGGCGCAGGAGCTCTCGGACGCCCTGCGGTCGCTCGGTGCGTGACCGGGCGACCGGGTATGTATAATCCACTCACTTTGACCACCACTCCCAGAAGAAGCGGAGCGTGACGCCGAGATGGCGACCGACTACGACGCACCCCGTAAGAACGAGGAGGACCTCAACGAGGACTCCATCGAGGAACTGAAGGCCCGCCGTGCCGAGAAGAACGCCGCGGTCGTCGACGAGGACGAGACGGAGGCCGCCGAGGGCTTCGAGCTTCCCGGCGCGGACCTCTCCGGGGAGGAACTCTCGGTGCGCGTGCTGCCGCGCCAGGCGGACGAGTTCACCTGCTGGAAGTGCTTCCTCGTGCACCACCGCTCACAGCTCGCCTACGAGGAGGACGGGCACCCCGTGTGCTCCGAGTGCGCCGGCTGATCAGCGCCGGAGCACGGCGAGGGCGTCCGCCAGTTCCGCCGGCCGGTTCGAGCTGACCACCCAGTAGGGGGTCGGGTCCCGCGGATCCACGATCTCCACCCGCACCGCGCCGG
The DNA here is from genome assembly GCA_002304945.1 of Actinomycetales bacterium UBA1416. GTDB lineage: Bacteria > Actinomycetota > Actinomycetes > Actinomycetales > Actinomycetaceae > UBA1383. The sequence goes on from DBPQ01000051.1 coordinate 52,095, forward strand.
CCGCGTAGGCCCGGTGGCACAGGTGGGCGCGGGCGTCGGCCTCCACCCCGAGCACCGCCCGCAGCCGCTCGCGGTCGAGCACCTCGACATCCCCGAGGAACTCGGGCTCGATGCGGGCGGAACCGGCACGGAACCCGTCCGCGTCGACGACGACGCTGGGGCTGGCCAGCAGCGCGACCGCCACGGTCGCCGCCCCCAGCACCAGCGCCACGAGCGCGGCGACGAGCGGGGACAACGGCAGCAGGATCAGCCCGAACGACGCCCCCGCGAAAGCGGCGAGAGCCAGCAGGGGCAGGGAGGGCTGGACGCGTTCGTGGTACGGCACCCTCCCACTCTCGCACGGGAACCCGCGCCCGTTCCACGGCCCCGCCCGCGGTACAGTGGTTCGACGATTGGAGGGGATGAGATGGGCCTGTTCTCCCGGCGCAGGATCGAGGAACCCGAGGAGGAGGTGGCCGAGGAGGCCGCCGCCACGGGTCCCGGACCGTTCGACGTCGCCGACGTCCCCGAGCTCGGTGGACGCATCGACCTCGGCGCGCTGCGCATCCCTCCCCGTCCGGGCATGCAGGTGCGGGTGGAACTCGACCGGGCCACCCGCAAACCGGTCTCGCTGACGCTGACCGATGGCGCCTCGGCGCTCCAGCTGCAGGCCTACGCGGCACCGCGGTCCTCCTCCCTCTGGGATGAGATCCGGCCCGAGCTCGCCCGTTCCGTCACGGACAGGTCGGGGACCTGCGATGAGGTCCCCGGGGTCTTCGGTCGCGAGCTGCTCGCCCGCATGCCGGTGACCACGCAGGGCGGTACGGGGCTGCGGGCCGTCCGGTTCGTCGGCATCGACGGGCCGCGGTGGATGATCCGCGGCGCGTTCTCGGGAAAGGCGGCCCTCGACACCGAGGCGGCCGCACCGCTCGAGGAGGTGCTCCGCGACGTCGTCGTGGTCCGCGGGCCCCACGCCCGCCCGCCGCGGGAGGTGCTCGTGCTCACGCTGCCCGGCACCACCCCCGCCCCCGAGGAGGCTCCGTCCGACGACCCGCTCGGTATCCTGCGCCGCGGCCCCGAGATCACCGAGATCCGATGAGCTGGTGGCGCAGGCTGCTCGCGCCGCGCGGGGACCTGGAGGCGCAGGACCGGGGCATCCCCGGAGTCGGTGCGGAACCGATCGGGGGCCTCGCCCGCCGCGCGCACGCGCGGATCGCCGGTCACATCGTCTCGGTCACCCACCAACCGAAGGGCGCGACCCCCGCGCTGGTCGCTCGGATCAGCGACGGGAGCGGCACCATCGGCCTCGTGTTCCTCGGGCGCTCCGACGTCCCGGGGATCGAGCCGGGGCGGCGGATCGTCGCGTCCGGCACCGTGGGTGAGGACAGCGGCCTGCCCATCATCCTGAATCCGACCTACGAGCTGCTCCCGAGGTGAGGCATGACTGAGGAGAGGGCGGGCAGGGGCGTCGGCCAGCTCGCGGCCGAGGAATTCGACTTCATGGCGGCCGTGGGGGGCGTGCGGGGCCTGGTGGAATCCATCGCCCCCGGACTGGTGTTCGTGGTCGTCTTCCTCATCACCCGCGAGCTGCTCCCCGCGCTCGTCGCCTCCTCGGCGCTGGCCGTTCTCGCGGTGGTCGTCCGCCTGGTCCAGCGCACCCCCCTCACGCAGGCGTTCAGCGGGATGCTCGGCGTCGCGATCTCGGTGGTGTGGGCCTGGCAGACAGGCGAGGCCGCCAACTTCTTCCAGTGGGGGCTGTGGGTCAACGCCGCCTACCTGGTGGGGACGGTCCTCTCGATCCTCGTCCGGTGGCCGCTCGTGGGCGCCATCGTGGCGCTGATCCGGGGTGAGTGGGAGGGCTGGCGCTCCTCGCCGATGTACCGCCGCTACGTGATGGCCACGTGGTTGTGGGCCGGGCTGTTCGCCGCCCGCCTCGCCGTGCAGGTGCCGTTGCTGCTCGACGACGCCGTCGGCTGGCTCGGCACCGCGAAGCTCCTCATGGGCGTGCCCCTGTTCGCGGTCGTGATCTGGCTGACCTGGCTGATGGTGCGGGAACCGGAGGAACTCAGGGAGCCAGCGTCCGCTGGATCTCCCCCAGGTACTCCTCCGCATTAGCGTCGACGACGAGCAGCAGTTCGTCCCCGGCCTCGAGGGTGTCGTCGGGGGACGGCGGGATCGGCCGGTCGCCCCGGATGATGGCCGCCAGCACCGTGGATCCCGGCCACCGGATCGAGGCGACCCGCCGGCCGATGACGGGGGAGTCCCCGGGCAGGGTGATCTCGTGGATGGAGGCGCCCGACTGGTGGAACGTGAAGATCTTCACCAGGTCCCCGACGCTCACCGCCTCCTCGACGAGCGAGGTCATGATCCGGGGGGTGGAGACCTGCACGTCCACCCCCCAGGAGCGGTCGAACATCCACTCGTTCTTGGGATTGTTCACGCGGGCGACCACGCGGGGGACCGCGAACTCGGTCTTGGCGATGAGCGAGATGACGAGGTTGGCCTTGTCGTCCCCGGTGGCGGCGACGACCACGTCCGCCTCGGCCACCTCCGCGTCCGCCAGCGCACTGGGCTCACAGGCGTCCGCGAGCAGCCAGTCGGCGTCCGCCACGGAGGCGATCTTCATGGCGGCGGGCAGCTTGTCGATGAGGGTGACCTCGTGACCGTGCGCGAGCAGTTCCCGCGCGATCGAGCGGCCGACCGAGCCGGCTCCGGCGATGACGACTCGCATCAGTCCTCCTTCGAGGGTTCGGCCATGAACCGGCGTTGCACCCGGGGCAGGTCCTCGCCGAGCGCGGTGACGAACACGACGTCGTTCTCCTGGATCACGGTCGTGGCGGTGGGCACCATGCCCTTCCCGAGCCTGGTCAGGTGGGAGACCCGGGCGCCGGTGGCCGCCTCCAGCGCGCCGACCGTGTGGCCGATCCACGCCGGGTGGTGGTCCACGGACGCGAGGCTGACGAGCCCGGAGGCGTCGCGGTACTCCACCTGCGCTCCCTTCGGCAGGAGCCGGCGGAGGAACTGGTCCGCGGTCCACCGCACGGTGGCCACGGTCGTGATCCCGAGCCGCTGGTAGACCTCCGCCCGGCGGGGGTCGTAGATGCGGGCCACCACGCGCTTGACACCGAACGTCTCGCGCGCGACACGCGCGGTCAGGATGTTCGAGTTGTCCCCGTTGGAGACCGCGGCGAGCGCCCAGGCGTCCTCGATGCCCGCCTGCAGGAGGGCATCCCGGTCGAAGCCCATCCCGGTGATGCGCCGGCCGGAGAACTCGGCGGGCAGGCGCCGGAAGGCGTCGGCGTCCTGGTCGATCACGGCGACCGAGTGCCCGGACTCGTCCAACTGCGTGGCCAGCAGCGCGCCCACGCGACCGCAGCCCATGATCACGAAATGCACAGGCCCGACGCTACTCCATCCACGGGACCAAGGTGTCCGCGACGCCGTCCACACGGGCTTAGCATGTGTTCTCGTGACGGATATCGCCGACGCCGCGAAACGGCTCCTCGTCGGGAGGCCGATGCGGTCCGAGATGCTGGGCCACACCCTGCTCCCGAAGCGGATCGCGCTCCCGGTGTTCGCCTCCGACGCGCTGTCCTCCGTCGCCTACGCCCCGGACGAGATCCTCCTGACCCTGGCCTTCGCCGGGCTGGCCGCCGTCACCATCTCCCCGTGGGTCGCGCTCGCCGTCGTCGTGGTGCTCGGGACCGTCATCGCCTCCTACCGCCAGAACGTGCACGCCTACCCCTCCGGGGGCGGCGACTACGAGGTGGCCTCCGAGAACCTCGGCAAGAAGGCCGGACTCGCGGTGGCGAGTGCGCTCCTCGTCGACTACGTCCTCACGGTCGCGGTCTCCATCTCGTCGGCGTCGCAGTACGTCGCCTCCGCCCTCCCGGCCCTGCGCGGGCTGGAGGTCGAGATGGCGGTGGCCGTCGTCGTCCTCCTCGCGATCGCGAACCTGCGTGGCCTGCGCGAGTCCGGCCGGGCGTTCGCCGTCCCCACCTACATCTACATGATCGCGATCGGATCGATGTCGGTGGCAGGGTTCGTCCAGTACCTGACCGGGAACCTCGGGCGGGCGGAGAGCGCCGCCTACGAGATCGTTCCCCAGAGCGCCTTCGACCAGGGGCTCGTCGGCCTCGCCGGGGGCTTCCTCGTGCTCCGGGCGTTCTCCTCGGGCTGCGCGGCCCTCACGGGGGTGGAGGCGATCTCCAACGGCGTGCCCTCGTTCCAGAAGCCCAAGTCGCGCAATGCCGCCACGACGCTCCTCCTGCTCGGCGTGATCGCCGCCTCGATGCTGATGTCGGTGGTGGTGCTGGCCCGGCTGACCGGGGTGCGCTTTGTCGAGTCACCCGCCGAGCAGCTCATGCTGGACGGGGCCACCGTGGGGGAGTCCTACCACCAGAGCCCCGTGATCGGGCAGATCGCGCAGACCGTGTTCGCCGGCCTGCCGGTGATGTTCTACCTGGTCACCGCCGTCACCGGCCTCATCCTGGTCCTCGCGGCCAACACGGCGTTCAACGGCTTCCCGGTGCTCGGTTCGATCCTCGCCCGGGACGAGTTCCTGCCGCGCCAGCTCCACACCCGGGGCGACCGGCTCGTGTTCTCCAACGGAATCGTCCTCCTCACGGTCGGCGCCGTGGCGCTGATCGTCGCGTTCGACGCCGAGGTGACGCGGCTCATCCAGCTCTACATCGTCGGGGTGTTCATCTCCTTCACCACCTCCCAGCTCGGGATGGTGCGGCATTGGACCCGCATGCTCCGCTCGGAGTACGCGAAGGACGCGCGCCGCCGCATGGCCCGGTCGCGGCTCATCAACGGGTTCGGGTTCGTGATGACGGGCGTGGTGCTCGTCATCGTGCTCATCACGAAGGCCCCCCAGGGGGCGTGGATCACGCTCATCATGATGGCCGTCATCTTCCTCACGATGCTCGGCATCCACCTGCACTACGAGCGCCTCAACCAGGAGTTGCGGGTGCTCGACGCGCAGCAGGCACGGGCTCTGCCCGCCCGCACCCACGGCGTCGTCCTGGTCTCCAAGCTCCACCAGCCGGCGCTGCGCGCCATCGCGTACGCGCGGGCCACCCGCCCCAACACGCTCGAGGCGGTCCACGTCGCGGTGGACGGCGACGAGGTCGCAGGGCTCCGCCGCCAGTGGGACGAGTTCTCGGTTCCCGTGCCCCTGACGATCCTCGCCTCGCCCTACCGGGAGATCACCCGCCCGATCGTGGAGTACATCCGCGGCCTGCGCCGTTCGACCCCCCGGGACCTCGTGGTCGTCTTCGTGCCGGAGTACGTGGTGACCAAGTGGTGGGAGCAGTTGCTCCACAACCAGAGCGCCCTGCGCCTGAAGGCCCGCCTCCTGTTCGTCCCCGGCGTCGTGATGGCCTCGGTGCCCTTCCAGCTGGAGGCCGTCGACTCGCTGGACGCCCCCGCCGTGCCGGACGAGTGATGCTCGACCTCCAGCTCCTGCGGGAGGCCCACGGCGGCTTCTGCGTCGCCCGGCACGAGGGCAAGGTCGTGTTCGTGCGCGGCGGGTTGCCGGGCGAGCGGGTCCGGGCCGTCGTCACGGCGGAGGGTGCGCGGCACGACACCGCCCGCGTCGTCGAGGTCCTCGACCCCTCACCGGATCGCGTCGAGCACGTCTGGCCGGCGGCGGCGCGTGAGGACGTCGGAGGGGCGGACCTGGGGCACGTCCGTCCGGCCGCCCAGCTGACCTGGAAGGCCAACGTGATCGCCGACGTGATGGCCCGGATCGGCGGGCCCGCGGTGGTGGAGGCCCTCCCCGGCCCCACGGCCGTGCGGGCGGTCGGCGATCCGTCGGTCGGCAGCCGCACCCGCGTGTCCTTCACGGTCGACGACGCCGGCCGCCTCGCCATGCGGCGTCCCCGGAGCCACGACCTGGTCGCCGTCCGGGAGATGCCGCTCGCGGTTCCCGGACTCGCCGCCCTCGACCTCTTCGCCGGGGCGTGGGGCTGGGTGCCCGGGGACCGGGTCACCGCGGTCGTCCCGAGCGGCTCCCCACCCGTCGTCGTCACCGGGGCAGGCGTCCTCGCGGCACCGGGCAGGGAGGCGGAGCGCCGGGTCCGGGAGCGGGTGCCCCACGAGGGGGAGGATCTGCGCTACGTGGTCGACGCGGCCGGCTTCTGGCAGGTGCACCGCGAGGCACCGGAGACCCTCGTCCATCAGGTGCTGGCGGGCGCGGCGCTCACGGGAGGGGAGCGCGTGCTCGAGCTGTTCGCCGGGGCGGGCCTGCTGACGCTCCCACTCGCCCGGGCCGTCGGAGCACGGGGCGAGGTCGTCTCCGTCGAGGGCTCGCGCACCGCCGTCGACGACGCCACCGTGACCCTGGCCGCGCTGCCGCACGCCCGGGTGCGCCGGGCCCGCGCCGATGCGCGGACGGTGGGCCGGCTCCCGGGGCCGCTCGACGTCGTCGTCCTGGATCCGCCGCGCACCGGCGCGGGCCGGGACCTCGTGCGCGCCGTCGCCGCGCACGCCCCGGAGCGCATCGTGTACGTCGCCTGCGATCCGGCCGCGCTCGTCCGCGACCTGCGGGACCTCGTCGGCGGGTACGCGATCACCGCGTTCACGGCGCTCGACCTCTTCCCCCACACCCACCACGTCGAGATCGTGGCCGTCCTCCAGCGCCACGCGGGCACCGGGGCGAGTCACTAGGCTGGAGGAGTCCGGTGGACAGGCCGTCCACCCCGCCAGTATCTTGATATCGAGATTTCGACGACGAACCGAGGAGACCCCGTGGACAGCTTCACTTCGAAGGCCCCACTCACCGTCGGAGGCGCCACCTACGAGATCAACCGGCTGGACGCCGTCGCCGGCCTCGAGAAGCTCCCGTACGCGCTGAAGGTGCTCGCCGAGAACCTGCTGCGCACCGAGGACGGCGCGAACGTCACGACCGCGCACGTTGAGGCGCTGGCGAACTGGGACCCGGCGGCCGAGCCCGACACCGAGATCCAGTTCACTCCCGCCCGCGTGGTGATGCAGGACTTCACCGGCGTGCCCTGCGTGGTGGACCTCGCCACGATGCGGGAGGCCATGGCGGACCTCGGGGGCGACCCCTCCCGGATCAACCCCCTCGCCCCCGCCGAACTGGTCATCGACCACTCGGTCGTCATCGACGTCTTCGGCCGGTCCGACGCCTTCGAGCGCAACGTGGAGCTCGAGTACGAGCGCAACCGGGAGCGCTACCAGTTCCTCCGCTGGGGCCAGACCGCCTTCGACGACTTCAAGGTGGTGCCCCCGGGCACCGGCATCGTCCACCAGGTCAACATCGAACACCTCGCGCGCGTGGTGATGACCCGCGAGGTCGACGGCGTGCTGCAGGCCTACCCGGACACGTGCGTGGGCACCGACTCGCACACCACCATGGTCAACGGCCTCGGCGTGCTGGGCTGGGGCGTGGGGGGCATCGAGGCCGAGGCGGCGATGCTCGGCCAGCCGGTGTCCATGCTGATCCCCCGCGTGGTGGGCTTCAAGCTCACCGGCGAGATCCCCGCGGGCGCCACGGCCACCGACGTCGTCCTGACCATCACCGAGATGCTGCGGAAGCACGGCGTGGTGGGCAAGTTCGTCGAGTTCTACGGCGAGGGCGTCGGCGCCGTCCCGCTCGCCAACCGTGCCACCATCGGCAACATGAGCCCCGAGTTCGGCTCCACCGCCGCCATCTTCCCCATCGACGACGTCACCCTGGACTACCTGCGGCTCACGGGACGGACCGAGGACCAGGTCGCCCTCGTCGAGGCCTACGCGAAGGAGCAGGGGCTCTGGCACGACCCGGCCCGTGAGGCGGCGTACTCGGAGTACCTGGAGCTGGACCTCTCCACGGTCGTCCCCTCGATCGCGGGCCCGAAGCGGCCGCAGGACCGGATCCAGCTCACGGACGCCAAGCGCGCCTTCGAGGACGTCCTGCCGGACTACGTGGACGACGAGGAGGAGGAGCTCTCCGAGCTGGACGAGGCGATCGCGGGCACCTTCCCGGCCTCCGACCCCGTCAAGAGCGACGACGACCTCGACGACGCCGCCCCGCCGGAGCACCACAATGCCGACAGGTCGCTCCCGAGCAGGCGGGTCCCCGTCACGATGCAGGACGGCACGGAGACCGAGCTGGACCACGGCCGCGTGGTCATCGCCTCCATCACCTCCTGCACGAACACCTCGAACCCCTCGGTCATGCTCGCCGCGGGCCTGCTCGCGCGCAACGCCGCCGAGCGGGGACTGACGGTCAAGCCGTGGGTGAAGACCTCCATGGCGCCGGGCTCGAAGGTGGTCACGGACTACTACGAGAAGGCCGGGCTCTGGCCCGCGCTGGAGTCCCTCGGCTACCACCTGGTCGGCTACGGCTGCACCACGTGCATCGGTAACTCCGGGCCGCTGCCCGCCGAGGTCTCCGCCGCCGTCAACGAGAACGACCTCGCGGTCGTCTCCGTCCTGTCCGGCAACCGGAACTTCGAGGGCCGGATCAACCCGGACATCAAGATGAACTACCTGGCCTCCCCGCCCCTCGTGATCGCCTACGCGCTCGCCGGGACGATGGACTTCGACTTCGCCTCCGAGCCGCTCGGCCGGGACCGCGAGGGCAACGACGTGTTCCTGACCGACATCTGGCCCTCGGCACAGGAGGTCGAGGAGACGATCGCCTCCACGATCGACCGGGGGATGTTCACGGACGGCTACTCGGACGTGTTCGCCGGCGACGAGCGGTGGCGCTCGCTGCCGACACCCGAGGGCGACACCTTCGCCTGGGCGGAGGACTCCACCTACGTCCGGCGGCCCCCGTACTTCGAGGGCATGACCATGGACCTCACCCCGGTCGCGGACATCCGCGGGGCGCGGGTGCTCGCCAAGCTCGGCGACTCCGTCACCACGGACCACATCTCGCCCGCCGGGGCCATCAAGCCGGACTCGCCGGCCGGCCGCTACCTGGCGGAGCACGGCGTGGCACGGCGCGACTTCAACTCCTACGGCTCCCGGCGCGGCAACCACGAGGTCATGATCCGCGGCACCTTCGCCAACATCCGGCTGCGCAACCAGCTCCTCGACGGCGTCGAGGGCGGGTACACCCGGAACCTCCTCACCGGGGAGCAGGAGGCGATCTACGACGCGGCCATGGCCTACCAGGAGGCCGGGGTGCCCCTGGTGGTCCTCGGCGGCACCGAGTACGGATCCGGGTCCTCGCGCGACTGGGCCGCCAAGGGCACGGCCCTCCTCGGGGTCAGGGCGGTCATCGTGGAGAGCTTCGAGCGCATCCACCGCTCCAACCTCATCGGGATGGGCGTGCTGCCTCTGCAGTTCCCCGAGGGGGAGGACGCGGACTCGCTGGGACTCACCGGGACCGAGGTGTTCGACATCACCGGGATCGAGGCGCTCAACGAGGGCACCACCCCGCGCACCGTGCACGTGCGAGCGGCGCGGGAGGACGGCTCGGCGATCGAGTTCGACGCCCGGGTTCGCATCGACACCCCCGGCGAGGCGGACTACTTCCGCAACGGGGGGATCCTGCAGTACGTGCTCCGGTCCCTCGTGCGGGCCTGATCACGCCGGCGTGAAGCCGAACACCCGTCCGTAGAACGCCAGTTCCCGGGCGAGGGCGTCACGGGTGGTCTCCGCCCTGCGGAACCCGTGACCCTCGCCCGGGTAGAGCACCAGCTCCACCTCGCCGCCCGCCTGCCGGATCGCCTCGGCCATCTGGTGCGCCTGGTTCGGGGGCACGACGGCGTCGTCCTCCCCCTGGAGCAGGAGCACGGGGGCGTGGAGCCGGTCGAGGTGGTACAGGGGGGAGCGTTCCCGGTAGGTGTCCGCCGCCTCGGGCCACGGCCCGACGAGGCCGTCGACGTACCGGGACTCGAACTTGTGGGTGTCCCCGGCGAGGAGGGCGAGGTCCGCGATCCCGTAGCGCGAGGTGCCGGCGGCGAACACGTCGGTCGCGGTCAGCGCCCGCAGCACCGCGTACCCGCCCGCGCTCCCGCCGCGGATGGCCACCCGCGCGCCGTCGACCAGCCCGCGCTCCACGAGCGCGGTGACGCCGGCGGCGATGTCGGCGATGTCGGCCACGCCCCACTGCCCGCGCAGCGCGTCGCGGAAGGCCCGCCCGTAACCGGTGGAGCCGCGGTGGTTGACGTCGAGGACCGCGAACCCCCGCGTCGTCCAGAACTGGACGCCGGGGGAGAAGGTCCCCGTCGTGGCGGACGTGGGCCCGCCGTGGACCAGCACCAGCAGGGGCGGGAGTTCGCCCTCCGGTGCCACGAAGTCCGGGTTGACCGGCGGGTGGAGGAACCCGTGCGCCACCGCGCCGTCCACCGGCCAGTCCACCGCCTCCGCCTGGGACACCCACTGGTCCGCCAGGACCGCCGGCGCGCTCGCCCGCAGCTCCCGGACCGAGCCCTCGGCCAGGAGGAGTTCCGCGAGCACGTCGGGGCGGCTGGCGTGACGGCCGACGAACGCGACGCGACCGCCGCCGGCCGCGACCTCACTGCCGACCTCGTACCCGGTGATCCACTCCTCCAGCTCACCGTTGGCGAGGCGCATCGCCCCGAGCGACCACCGGCCGACACGGGTCCACCGGCACACGAGGTGCTCCGCGTCGAGCACCGTCAGCGAACGGTCGAACTGCCACGGCGGGGCCGCGAACTCGGCCTCGGCGGGGTGGACGAGGCGCGTGCGGCACTCCCCGAGCGGGTCCGTGCAGCGGTGCACGTTCCACCATCCGTCCGGGTCGGCCACGTACACGAGGTCCTCGTCGCCGGCCCACACCGGGGACACGGCGCTCACCCCGGGTCCGCCGGCCACCTGGTGCGCCTCGCCGAGGCGGTCGCCGTCGATCTCGGCGACCATGAGCCGCGTGGCGTCCCACGGCATGTCCGGGTGGTCCCACTCGTACCACGTGAGCGCGGTCCCGCTCGGGTTGGGCTGCGGGTTCGCGACGAAGTCGGCCTTGGCGCGCAGCCTGGTCACCACGCCGGTGAGGATGTCGACGCGCACCAACGCGTTGACCACCTCCGCGCCGTGGATCTCGGCGACGGCGTGCACCACGTGGCCGGCGAGCGTCAGGTCCGCGTAGCGCACGCCGTCGTCCGGGGTGACGGGTCGAGGCTCGGACCAGCCGTCGTCGCCCGCCACGGTGACGTACAGGCGGGCGTCGGCCCGCTCCGAGAAGACGCACACGCCGTCCGCGACGTCGAAGTCCCGGCCCCCGTACTCGTGCACCGTCGAGGCCACGTCGACGGGGGTGCCGTCGGCGTGGACGGTGGTGACGGCGTCGTGGCGGCCGTTCGCCGCCCGCATGACGACGCCACGGCCGTCCCCGCCGGTCTCCTTCCAGTAGGTGGCCTCGCCGTCGATGCGTGGCGGGGAGAGCCGGACGACGGCGGCGGTCATCTCCGCGAGGGTGAGGGGGGAGGTCCAGGAGCCGTACGGCGCGGGGGTGGGGGACATGGGGCAAGCCTAGTGCGCCCCTGTGTGCATCGGCGGGACGCGTCGTACAGTGGGGGCAGCGCACACACGAGGAGGCCCGATGTCCGTACTGGACCGCGTGACGCGTCCCCGGGACCTGCGGGGACTGGTGACCGACGAGCTCATCGAGCTCGCCGCGGAGATCCGCGAGTTCCTCGTCACGAACGTGGCGCGAACAGGCGGCCACCTGGGTCCGAACCTCGGGGTCGTGGAACTCACGATCGCCATCCACCGGGTGTTCGACTCGCCACGGGACCGCATCGTCTTCGACACCGGGCACCAGTCCTACGTCCACAAGATCCTCACCGGCCGGCACGACTTCAGCCGGTTGCGGCAGCGCGGCGGGATCTCCGGCTACCCCGCCCGCGGTGAGTCGGTGCACGACGTGGTGGAGAACTCCCACGCCTCCTCCGCCCTCAGCTGGGCGGACGGGATCGCGCGGGCCAACCTGCTGCGGGGGCGCACGGACCGGCACGTCGTGGTGGTCGTGGGGGACGGTGCGCTGACGGGCGGGATGGCCTGGGAGGCGCTCAACAACATCGCGGAGGGTCCGGACCGGAACCTCGTCATCGTCGTCAACGACAACGGGCGGTCCTACGCCCCGACCACCGGCGGGATCGCCCACCACCTCGACGCGCTGCGCACCACGCACGGGTACGAGAAGGCCCTCGACTGGGGCAAGCGCACCCTGCTGCAGGGCGGTCTGCCCGGCCGGATGACCTATGAGGCCCTGCACGGCCTCAAGAAGGGCGTCAAGGACGTCATCGCGCCCCAGGGGCTGTTCGAGGACCTTGGCATCAAGTACATCGGACCGGTGGACGGGCATGACGTCACGGCCATGGAGTTCGCCCTCACCCGGGCGAAGGCGTACCCCGAGCCGGTGATCGTGCACGCCATCACGGAGAAGGGCCGGGGCTACCAGCCGGCCCTCGACGACATCGCCGACCGCTTCCACGCCGTCGGCGTCATCCACCCGGAGACCGGGCTGCCGGTGGTGCCGGCCCGGTTCGGCTGGACGTCGGTGTTCTCCGACGAGGTGCTGAAGCTCGCCCGCCAGCGGGAGGACCTGGTGGCCATCACCGCGGCGATGCTGCAGCCGGTGGGCCTCGGACCGATGAGCGAGGAGTTCCCCGCGCGCGTCATCGACGTCGGGATCGCCGAGCAGCACGCGGTCGCCTCCGCCGCGGGCCTCGCCTTCGCCGGCATGCACCCGGTCGTCGCGCTCTACGCCACGTTCCTCAACCGCGGGTACGACCAGGTCCTCATGGACGTCGCCCTGCACAACCAGTCGGTCACGTTCGTCCTGGACAGGGCCGGCATCACGGGCGACGACGGGGCGAGCCACAACGGCATGTGGGACATGGCGGTGCTGCGGACCGTCCCGAACCTGCGACTCGCGGCGCCACGGGACGAGGCCACCCTGCGCGCGGAGCTCCGGGAGGCCGTCGGCATGGAGGGTCCGACCGCGGTCCGTTACCCGAAGGGGTCGCTCCCCGACCCGCTGCGCGCCATCGGTCACCGGGAGGGACTGGACGTCCTCGCCCGCCACGACGGCGAGCGGCGGGTCCTCGTCGTCGGCGTCGGGGCCATGGCGGCGACCGCCGTCGACGTGGCGCAGGCCCTCGACGCCCAGGGCATCGGATCCCTCGTCGTCGACCCGCGCTGGGTGCTGCCCGTCTCGCCCGAGCTGGTGCGGCTCGCGGGCGAGTTCGAACTGGTGGCCCACCTGGAGGACGGACTCGTCACCGGAGGGGTGGGTTCCGCGCTGCGGGACGCCCTCGCGGACGCCGGCTCGCGCGTGCCGGTGCAGGTCCACGGCATCCCGCAGGCCTTCCACCATCACGCGCGCCGGGACGAGCTCATCGAGGAGTTCCACCTGCGGCCCACGGACGTCGCGATGCGGATCGCGGGTGCCCTGCTGCAGGGCGACGCCGTCGACGAGGACGCCGCCCGCCTCCTGGGCGGCTGATCCGGCCCCCGGAGGCCGGGTCGGATCCCCGCCGGGTCAGGGCCCGTCCGGTCAGAGGCCGTCCGGTCAGA
>DBPQ01000083.1:0-4833 GCA_002304945.1 Actinomycetales bacterium UBA1416
TCCGCAGGATCGTTCTGCGTACGCTCTTTGGGCACTGAACCCGCCAGCCGTCACCGATTGCGGGCGCAGGATCGTTCGGCGGACGCCGTGGGTGTGACGATTGCTGGCCACCGCCTCCAAGTGCGGGCGCCGGATCGTTCTGCGCACGCTCTGGGCGTCCCCCCCNNCCCCCCCACGGACGCCGGAGAGGCACTGTCACCCCTAATCGAGCCCTCGCGGGTGGCATTGGATCGCATGCGTGACAGATCCACCCACGAGCCCCGCAGCGGCGTTCAACCTGAGGCCGGAGTTATCCACAGTGTGAACCCGGGCCCGGAGCGGGCAAGGGGGGTGCCGTAGTCTGTGCGGCATGGGGAGCAGGCTCGGAGCGCGTCGCGCGCTCGTCTCATTGGTGGTGTTCGGGGCACTCGCAGGTTGCGGTGACGACAGTGCGGTGGAGGTGACCGCCACTCCAGTGCCGACGGTCTCATCCGCCACGCCGGAACCGTCACCGACACCGACCGCTCCCGCGACCGCCGTACCCCTGCCCGTCATGCCGCCGGAGATGGCGAACAACGACGCGGCCGGTGCAGAGGCCGCAGTGCGGTACTTCGTGGCGCTCGCTGACTACGCTCTCGCGACTGGCGATGTGAGCCAGTGGGCCGCGGTCACGGACGATGACTGTGTCTTCTGCCAGTCGATCGAGGAATCTGCGCAGGAAATCTCATCGCAGGGCTGGGCGCGTAGTGGGGGCGGCTTGGATATCGAATCGGTTGACGCCATCGAGTCTACCGAGATCGAAGGATTGTATTTCGTGGACGTCAGCGTCGCTGAGGCAGCTCACGACTATGTCAGTCCGAAGGGCGACGTCGTAGAGAGCGTCGGTGCCAGTTCAGGAATGGTCTCATTCGGCGTGCAACACGAAGATGGTACTTGGCTGCTCATTGTTGCGGGCGAAACTGCAAACACTGGCGAAGAATCATGAGCGTTCTTAACTCGGCCACACTTTCTCTGATCCTCGCTGTGGCGCCCTCTGGCAGCGGCGACGAGAGTAAATTCTTCGCAGGTGCTGGAGAAGCATCGTGGCAAGTTGGGGGCGCCCGAACGGTAGCTACGAGTCAGAGGGATGCTGTCGCCAAGCTCTCTAGCGAAGCGCCACCCGTCACGATCGACGACTGCTNNTGCTCCGTCTTCCTCGCCTACGGCTCGCCCGACGATCCCACGATCATCGACTGCGTGGGAGTGGAGATCCGGGCCGCGGACTTCGAGATGCCCACGGCGCCGTACTTCCTGGTGAGTGCCACCGGCGAGGTCATCGACCGGGCGGACCTACCGGTCGTCGTGACCCTCGCGGAGTTCCGGTCGCTGCCGATCGAGGGCGGGACACTCGGGATGCAGCCCGCGGCCGCCGAGGTGCTGGTGAACATCGAGACGGTCGCCTGGTCGACGGCTCGCACCCACGTCCTCGGCACCACGATCCTCGGGACCCCGGTTCAGGTGCGGGCCACCCCGGTGGAATGGGCGTGGAATTTCGGGGCGGGGACCGAACCCTTCGTCACCACCACCCCGGGCGGCCCCTACCCCAACCTCGACGTGTCCCGCATCTACGGCCGCACGTCCACCGCCCAGACGATCGGACTGACGATCACGTGGGCGGGGGAGTACCGGGTGAACGGGGCCGGGCCGTGGCTCCCGATCGCCGGGACCACGACGACGTCGGCCACCAGCCCGTCCTTCGACGTCGTGGAGGCGCCGGCTCGGCTGGTCGCGGAGGCGAGAGCCGCGGGCTGACCGACCGGCAGGCCCTCGACGGGCAGGTTCCCGAACGGCAGGCCTCCGAACGGGCAGAAACCTGAACGTCCGCACGCCTGAACCCGCTCACTCCTGCTGCCAGGACCTCCACAGCGCGGCGTACCCGCCCCCGTGGGCGACGAGTTCCTCGTGCGGCCCGATCTCCACGATCCGCCCGTCCTCCATGACAGCCACACGGTCCGCATCGTGCGCGGTGTGCAGCCGGTGCGCGATCGCGACCACGGTGCGCCCGGCCAGCACGGCGTTGAGGGACCGTTCGAGGTGCCGGGCGGCCCGCGGGTCGAGGAGGCTGGTGGCCTCGTCGAGCACGAGGGTGTGCGGGTCGAGCAGCACGAGCCGGGCGAGGGCCAGTTGCTGCGCCTGCGCGGGGGTGGGCGTCAGGGCGCCGCTCCCCACCTTCGTCCCGAGGCCGTCGGGCAGGGAGTCCACCCAGGTGAGGGCGTCCACCGACGCTAGGGCGTCGCGCATCTCGTCCTCCGACGCCTCGGCCCGCGCCAGGCGGAGGTTGTCCGCCACCGTTCCCACGAACACGTGGTGTTCCTGGGTCACGAGGGCCACCTCGGAGCGCAGCTCCTCCTCGGTCAGGTCCACGAGCCGCACCCCGCCCACGGTGACGGAACCCCCGGTCGGAGGGTGGATGCCGGCAAGCATCCGCCCGAGCGTGGACTTGCCTGCCCCGGACGGCCCCACTATCGCCAGCCGCTCCCCGCGCGCCAGGTCGAGCGACACCCCGTGGAGGACGTCGTGGCCGGTCCGGTAGGCGTAGGCCACCTCGCGCGCCACGATGTCCTCGCCGGCAGGGGTCTCGTGGGACGGGTACCGGTCCGGCTCCACCAGGTTGACCCCGAGGATGCGGGACAGCGAGGCCGACGCCACCTGGATCTCGTCGATCCAGAACAGCAGTTCCCCGATCGAGTGGCGCACCTGGATGGAGTAGAGCGCCACCGTGGAGACCGCGCCCACCGTGGCGAGCCCGCCGCCCACCAGCCACGCCCCCCACACCACCACCACGGCGGTGGGGAGCACGTAGCCGAGCACCATCCCCACGAACAGGACGGCCCGGAGGAACAGGGTGTGGTCCTCCCAGTGCCACGCCTCGCGCAGGACCTCCGTCATGCGGGCGCGCCGCCGCGGCCCCAGCGCGAGCTGGTCAACGGTCGCGGCGTGCTCCACGGACTCCGTCATGACGCCGTTGATCGCGGCCCAGGCACTGGACCCCTTCAGGTACGCGGGCGTGGCACGGCGCAGGTACCAGCGCGCGAAGACCACGAGCAGGGGCACGCCGGTGAGGAGCGCCACCGCGGTCCACGGCGAGACAAGGAACGCGGCCACGAGCGTGAGGGCGATCGTCGTCGTCGTGACGAGGACGCGCGGCACGCCGAAGCGCACCACCCACTGCACCCGGTCGACGTCGTTCGTGGTGCGTCCCAGCAGGTCGCCCGTTCCGGCGCGCTCCACGGTCGAGAGGGGAAGGTGCGTGACGGTGTGGAGGAACTCCTCGCGGAGCTGCGCGAAGATGCTCTCCCCGAGCACCATCGCCTGCCGCTGCCCCACGCCCGCGAAGAGCGTCTGCAGCAGCACTGCAATGGTGAGCAGCACGCCCACCCGTGCCACGACGTCGCGCGTGGTCCCCGCACGCACGGCGTCGACGAGGTCCCCGAGCATCCACGGCACGGCCAGCGCGGCGAGCGCCGCACCCGCCTGGAGGACGACGACGCCCACGAGCGCGAGCCGGTGGTTCCGCAGCAGGCGGCGCGAGTAGGTCCAGACCATCGTGGTCTCAGCGACGGGCAACAGCATCGGACACCTCCTCAGGGTTCTCGATGTCACGGGCGACCACCCGCCGGTAGGCGAGGGCATCGGGATCGCCCGCGTGGGCGCGCCGGAGCAGCTCGGCATGGGTCCCGCGGGTGCGCTCGCCGTCGGCGTCGAGGAACACCACCTCGTCGGCGTGCTCGAGCACCAGGGGCGAGGCGGAGACCACCACGGTGGTGAGGCCCGCACGGTGCCGCTTCAGGTTGGTGGCAATACGCCGCTCGGTGTGCGCATCGACGGCGCTCGTGGGCTCCACCAACAGCAGCACGGGGGCGGCGGTCAGCGTCGCCCGCGCGAGCGCCACCCGTTGCCGCTGTCCGCCGGACAGCGAGCGCCCCTTCTCGGTGATCTCGCCGTCGAGGCCCTCGGGCAGGGACTCGAGGACGTCGCGTGCGTCGGCCACCGCGAGCGCCTCGACCACACGCAGCTGGTCACCGGAGTCGCGCACGTCCACCTCGTGGCGGAGCGTGCCGGTGAAGAGCTGCGGGGTGGCGTCGGACAGCACCACGGTGCGGCGCACGGTGGCGAGCGGGACGTCGACCACCGGGCGGCCGGCGAGGGTGACGCCGGCGGACGCGGCGTCGTCGAGCCGGGCGAGGCGGCGCAGCACCTCCGCCGACGTCTCCGGCACGGGGGAGACGAGGACGGTGAACGCGCCGGTGGTGACGGCGACGCCGGAGCGTGGGTCGTGCAGCGCGACCGCGCCATCGAGGGGGAGCGGATCGACGTCCGCGTCCGCCTCCCCGAGCCGGCCGGCAGCCGGCTCGACGGCGAGCACGGTGGAGATCTTGCGGGCCGCGACGAGGGCACGGGTGAGGAACTGGATGAACTGGCTGATCTGGCGCAGCGGCTCGGCGAGGAACGCGGTGTAGCCGTAGAAGGCGACCAGCTGGCCCACCGTGATCTCACCGGCGACCGCGAGGTTGGCCCCGAACCACACCACGCCCACCACGAACAGGCCGGGCAGCAGCACCTGGAGGGCCGCCATCACGGACTGCGTGTTGGCCACGCCGACGCCCGCCCGCCGCACGGCCTGCGACTGCTCCCGGTAGCGCGCGGCGAAGACGTCCTCACCCCCGATGCCCCGCAGGACGCGCAGGCCGGAGACGGTGTCGGACGCGAGCGAGGTGAGGGCCCCGGTCGCCTCCCGGTGCTTCGCCTGGCGGCGCTGCAACGGCGGCACGAGCGTGGCGACGGCGGCCGTCACCAGCGGCAGACCCACCAGCA
>DBPQ01000083.1:4862-6575 GCA_002304945.1 Actinomycetales bacterium UBA1416
CGGGAGGGACTCCATGAGGTTGCCGACGTGCATCGCGTCCGTCGCCACCGTCGCCACCACCTCGCCCGTGGCGAGCCGCCGAGTGACCTGGTCGCCGGTGCGGGTCACATGCCTGCCGAGCATGTCCGAGACGGTGAACGCGGCCCTCATCCAGTTGGCGACCTCGGCGATGTGGCGCAGGGCGGCGGCCCCGGCAGTGATCGCCCCGAGCGCGAGGAGGAGGCCCGCGTAGCGCCAGAGCTCGGGTGTGGCGCCGCGCTCGAGGCCGGCGTCGACGGCCTNNNNGAACCGCACGGGGTGGCCGAGCGGCGGGTCGTGGGGGAAGGCGTCGGGGTAACGGAGCACCGGATGATGCTAGTCGAGCACTGGACGGAACTCGATTCCTTTTCCGGGGCAACTACGCTGGGAGGGTGACTGAGAACCCCGGCGTCGCCGCCGCGACGGAGCGGCGAGCCCGCGCGATGTACTCCCGGTACCGGACCATGGCCATGGTGACCGGCTCCATGCTCCTCCTCCTCACGGTCGAGATGGTGCTGAAGTACGTCTTCCAGGTGAACGGGGTGGGCGAGTCCGGCGCGCCCCGGCCGGTGATCGGCACGTGGGTGGCGATCATCCACGGTTGGATCTACGTGGTCTACGCCGTCACGGTGTTCCAGCTCTGGTCCTTCATGCGCTGGTCTCTCACCCGGCTCCTCGTCCTCATCCTCGGGGGCGTGGTGCCGGTGCTGTCCTTCGTGATGGAGGCCCGCGCCCGGCACTGGTTCGCCGCCGACCTCCCGGCCCGGCTCGACCGTGCCGAGCGGCTCGCCGCGGCCGGGGGTGCGGCATGACCGGCCACCGCCCCGTCCTCGTCGTCGACTTCGGCGCCCAGTACGCCCAGCTCATCGCCCGCCGCGTGCGNNCGAGATCGTGCCCCACACGATGCCGCTGGCCGAGATGCTCCGGCGCGAGCCGGCGGCGATCATCCTCTCCGGGGGGCCCGCGTCCGTGTACGCCGACGGCGCCCCCACCGTCGATCCTGCCCTCTTCGAGGCCGGCGTGCCCGTGCTCGGGATCTGCTACGGCTTCCAGTCGATGGCGCGGGCGCTCGGCGGGGAGGTGGGCCGCACCGGAATCCGCGAGTACGGCTCCACCACCGTCACCGTGGGCCATGAGGGCACCCTCCTGCGCGGCTCACCGGCCACCCAGGCGGTCTGGATGAGCCACGGTGACTCCGTGCAGCGCGCCCCGGAGGGCTTCACCGTGCTCGCCACCTCGCCGGGTTCCCCGGTCGCGGCGTTCGAGGACGCCGAGCGGCGCCTCTTCGGCATGCAGTGGCACCCCGAGGTGCGCCACTCCGTGCTCGGCCAGGAGGCCCTGGAGCACTTCCTCCGGGAGGGGGCGGGGATCGCCCCCACGTGGACGCCCGGCAACGTGATCGCCGAGCAGGTGGAGCGCATCCGAGCGCAGGTCGGCACCAGCCGCGTGATCTGCGGACTCTCCGGCGGAGTGGACTCGTCCGTCGCGGCCGCCCTCGTCCAGCGTGCCGTCGGGGACCAGCTCACCTGCGTGTTCGTGGACCACGGACTGCTGCGCGAGGGTGAGGCCGAGCAGGTGGAGCAGGACTTCGTGGCCGCCACCGGGATCGACCTCGTGGTCGTCGACGCCGCCGACACGTTCCTCGGCGCGCTCGCCGGCGTCACCGACCCCGAGGCGAAGCGCAAGATCATCGGC
>DBPQ01000043.1 GCA_002304945.1 Actinomycetales bacterium UBA1416
TTGCCGTTGCGGGTCTGCAGCATGAACAGGCGACCCTTTTCGATGGTGAACTCCATGTCCTGGAGGTCCTTGTAGTGGGTCTCCAGCTTGGTCGCGATCTCGGAGAGCTGCTTGTAGGACTCGGGCATGATCCGCTCCAGGGCCTCGATGGGCTCGACCTTGCGGATCCCGGCCACCACGTCCTCACCCTGGGCGTTCAGCAGGAAGTCTCCCACCAGGCGCTTCTCGCCGGTGTTGTAGTCGCGGGTGAAGGCCACGCCGGTCCCGGAGTCGTCCCCCATGTTCCCGAAGCACATCGCCTGGACGTTGACCGCGGTGCCCAGGTCGTGGGGGATCTTCTCGCGGTTGCGATAGACGATGGCGCGCTCGTTCATCCAGGAGCGGAACACCGCCAGGACCGCCTCGCGGAGCTGCTCATGCACATCCTGCGGGAAGTCGACGCCCTTCTCGTCCCGGTATTTGGCCTTGAAGATCTCGACGACGTCCTTGAGGGCCTCGGCCGACAGCTTGGAGTCCTCGGTGACGCCCTCGGACCGCTTCTTGGCGTGGAAGAGCTTCTCGAACTCGCCCTTGGGCACGTCCATGACCACGTCCGAGAACATCATGATGAAGCGACGGTAGGCGTCGTAGGCGAAGCGGGGGTTCTTCGACTGCTCGATCAGGCCCTGGACCGTCACGTCGTTGAGGCCCAGGTTGAGGATCGTGTCCATCATGCCGGGCATCGAGAACTTCGCGCCGGAGCGGACCGAGAACAGCAGCGGCTCGGCCGGGTCCCCGAAGGTACGGCCGATGACGCCCTGCACGTCCTCCAGGGCGGCGGTCACCTGGCCGGGAAGCTCCGCGGGAACCTCGCCGTGCTTCATGTACCAGCGGCAGGCGTCGGTGGTGATGGTGAAGCCGGGCGGGACGGGCAGGCCGATGTTGGTCATCTCGGCAAGGTTCGCGCCCTTGCCTCCCAACAGGTCCTTCTGGTCCTTGTCACCCTCGCTGAACTTGTAGACGTACTTGGTCATCTGTCGGCCTTTCGAGCTCTCATCGGTGCGACGTTGCATACCCATCCAGACTACCGTGGATGGCTGCCACGCCCCCAAAGCGGACGACGAGGGGCCCCCGGCTCGCACCGGGGGCCCCTCGCGTGTCAGTCGGTCAGGTCAGGTCCCGCTTGACGTCGCGCATCGCGTCGCCCGCGTCGTCGGCCGCGTTCTTGACGTCGGCCTCCACCTGGTCCTTCTTCCCCTCGGCCTCGAGGCGCTCGTTGTCGGTGAGGTCGCCCCACTCCTCCTTGGCCTTGCCGGCCATCTTCTCGGCGCCGTGCTTGATGTCGTCTCCGATACCCATTGTGATGTCCTTTCAGAGGCTGTCGACCCGTTCTGTTGCGTGGGTCACATCCTTCACCGTACAAGCCGTCTCACGCTCCCGCATCCGGAGGAGGCCGGGCCCACGGATGCGGCACCATGTCCCCGTGTCCCACCGCTTCCTGTTCCTCGCCTCACGCCCGGAGGACGAGGTGGCCGACGACGAGTACGCCTCCCTCCTCCGGCTGGGTGACCTCCGGGAGGATGAGTTGGTGCGCGTCCGGATGGAGGCCGGGCCGCTGCCGGACATCGACCTGGACGCCGTCACCGGCGTCGTCCTCGGCGGCTCGCCTTTCACGTCCTCCATCCCCCACTCCCGGAAGTCCGCCACCCAGCGCCGGGTGGAGGCGGAACTCGAACCCGTGCTCGCCGAGGTGCTCGAGCGGGACATGCCGTTCCTCGGCATCTGCTACGGGGTCGGCTCGATGGGGATGGTGGCGGGCGGCGTCGTCGACTCGACGTACCGGGAGGACACCGGACCCGTCACGGTCACCCTCACCGGGGCCGGGCTCGCCGACGACGTCGCCCGGGCCCTCCCGCCGTCGTTCGACGCGTTCGTCGGCCACACCGAGGCGTTCCGGTTCCCACCGCCCGGAGCGGCGGTGCTGGCGGGTTCGGCGACGTGCCCCGTCCAGCTCCTGCGGCTCCGCCGGAACGTGTACATCACCCAGTTCCACCCGGAGATGTCCCACGCCTCGCTGACCGTGCGCATCCGGGCCTACAAGCACCACGGGTACTTCGCGCCCGAGACGGCGGAGCACCTGATCGCCGGGACCGCCGGCGTGGACGTCTCCGCCGCCCACGCCCTCATCCCGGCCTGGCTGGAGCACGCCCGCCGGGCCGGGGGTTAACCCCCACGGAATCGGGTGGCCCGCCCCGTTCTGCGCCGTCCGCCCCCGTCCTAGGCTCGGGGACATGACCACCACTGCTCCCCCAGTCCGCCCCGCCGCCCATCGCGGCCTCCTCTCAGACGCCCTCCCCGGGATGGCGAACGTCATGGTGTCCTTCGCACTCGCCCTCACCTGGGGAATCGCCATGGTCATCGCGATCGGGGTCGGCGTCGGGCTGGTGCCCGTGTTCGGCATCGGGTTGGCGGTCCTGTTCGGCGTCCTGTGGCTGGCGCGCCTGGCCTTCGCCGCTGAGCGCCGCCGGGCCCGCGCCGTGTACGACCTCCCGGTCCCCGACCTCTCCACCTGGCCCACCCGGCCGGGTGAGAACGCCCTGGGGCGCGCCTGGCGCCCCATCTGGAACGGCGAGTACTGGCGTTCCTTCGCCCACCACGTCCTGAAGCTCCTCCTCGGCCTCACCGGAGGCTCGATCGTGCTGTGGCTCGCCACCACCGGGGTCGCGGGACTGACGGTGCCGGGCACCGGGGCCGTCTCGTTCGAGGTCCTTCCCGGCGCCCTCATCCTGCCCTCCTGGGCCCCCGGGGTGGGTGCCGCGTTCCTCCTGCTCGCGCTCGCCGTCCTGTGGGGCGCCGCGCTCATCGACCGCGCGCTCGACGCCGCCCTGCTGTCCGTGCCCGCCGAGCAGCTCCAGCGGCGCGTGCTGGCCCTCGAGGACGCCCGGGAGGGCGCCGAGCGGGCCGCCGCCGCCGAGCGCGCCCGCATCGAGCGGGACCTGCACGACGGCGCCCAACCGCGCCTCGTCAACCTCGCCATGACGCTCGGGATGGCGAGATCGAAGCTCGACACCGACCCCGAGGCCGCGCGCGCCATGATCGACGAGGCCCACTCCGAGGCGAAAGCCGCGGTCAACGACCTGCGGCAGCTCGCCCGGGGCATCCACCCCGCGGTCCTCACCGACCGGGGCCTCGACGCCGCCCTCTCGGCCCTCGCCGCCGCCTCCCCCATCCCCGTGCGGGTCCGGGTGGACCTCGCCGAGCGGCTGCCCCGCACCCTGGAGTCGACCGCCTACTTCGTGGTGGCCGAGGCCCTCACCAACGTGGCCAAGCACTCCCGCGCCACCCACGCCGAGGTGGTGGTGACCCGGGATGCCGGCCGCGCCCGCGTCGTCGTCTTCGACAACGGCACCGGGGGCGCCCACATCACCCCGGGCACGGATTCCACCGGCCTCGCCGGCCTCGCCGAGCGGGTGCGCGCCGCCCAGGGCACGCTGACGATCTCCAGCCCGGTGGGCGGGCCCACCCTCATCACCGTGGAGCTCCCGTGCGCCTGATCATCGCCGAGGACTCGGTCCTCCTCCGCGCGGGCCTCGAACGCCTGCTCACCGACGCCGGCCACGAGGTGGTCGCCTCGCTCGGCACCGCGGACGGCCTCGTCCGCACCGCCCTCGAGCTGCGGCCCGACCTCTCGATCGTGGACGTGCGCATGCCGCCCACCTTCACGGACGAGGGCGTCCGGGCCGCCGTCGAGCTGCGCCACCGGAACCCGGACGCCACGATCCTGGTCCTCAGCCAGTACGTGGAGGAGAGGTACGCCTCCGAGTTGATCGCCAGCTCCACCCGCGGCCTCGGCTACCTCCTCAAGGAACGCGTGGCGGACGTCGAGGAGTTCCTCGACGCCGTCGCCGCCGTGGCCGACGGCGGGACCGCCCTGGATCCGGAGGTGGTCTCGCAGATCGTCGTCCGGTCCCGGCGGCGCGACGTCATCGCCCAGCTCACCGCCCGGGAGCGCGACGTGCTCGAGCTCATGGCCCAGGGGCGGTCCAACTCCGCGATCGCGGGGAGCCTGTACGTCTCGGAGGGCTCGGTCGAGAAGCACGTCACCTCCATCTTCTCCAAGCTCGGCCTCACCGCGGACGAGGCGGGCAACCGCCGCGTCCTGGCCGTCCTGCGTTACCTCGAGTCCTGAAGGAGGACCACCATGTCGACCCCACCAACCCCCCAGCAGTGGCCCGGCGGCCAGCAGTGGCAGTCGCCGCCGCGTGAGAAGGCCCCCGATCCGATCCCGGGTGCCGTGGGCCCCCGGTCGCGCGGACTGCGGGCCGCGATCGTCGCCGTCGGTGCGGCGGTGACGGTCCTGGCCGTCGCGGCGGGCGGCGCGGGCGCCGTCGCGCGCACCCACGTCCACCCGGCCAGCGGTGTCGCGGGATCCGAGCCGGCGGACTCGGTCGTCGCCCTGGAGATCGAGGCCGGGGTACACGACGTCGTCATCAGCACCCACTCCGGCACCGCCATCGAGTGGGAGGCCCAGTGGCGCGGTGATCCCGACGCCGTCGACATCGTGGAACGCCGCGGCTCCACCCTCGCCTTCACCGTGGACGACGACCGCTGGGACTGGAGCTGGGACTGGGACTGGTTCGATCCGCGGGACGAACGGCGCACCCTCACGATCCGGGTCCCGGAAGGGCTCGCACCCGACCTGGACCTCGACGCCGGGGCCGGGCGGGTGACGGTCGACGGCGACTGGGGGTCCACCCTGGTCCGCTCGGGCGTCGGGGACGTCCAGCTCAGCGGCACGGCCGAGTCGCTCCGCGTGGAGTCAGGGGTCGGCCGGGTGGAGGCGGACATGGCGGTGGACGGCCCGGTGGACGTCGAGGGAGGGGTCGGCACCACGCGGCTCGACCTCGGCACCACCACCGCCCCCCAGTCCGTCACGATCGACGGCGGCGTGGGCACCGTGACCGTCCTCCTGCCCGTGTTGCGGCAGGGCTACTCCTTCGCCAGCGACGCCCAGAGCGGGATCGGCACCGTGACGATGGATGCCCCACCGGCGGACCCCCGCGGACTGCGGACCGACGGCCAGGTGCCGGTGTCCCTCTCCGCGGGCGTCGGAACGGTGACGGTCATGGAGTCCACCTCCGCGCACTGACGCCGAGGCTCAGCCGAGCGCGGAGCCCTTCCGCTCGTCGTGGCCGCCGCCCTCCGCTACGGGCTCGGGCTCGCCGCCCCTGAACATCGCGTGGATGTCGGCGTCCGGATCGGCGCTCTCCGAGGAGTCGTGGTGCCCCTCGTCCGTGGGGGCGGTCACGTGGTCCTTTGGCACGCCCCGGAAGGTGAACTCCCCGAGCAGGCCCTCTCCCTCCGCGTCCACGATGACCTTCTGGCCGGACCTGATCTCGCCGAACAGGATCTTCTCGGAGAGCGAGTCCTCGATGCTGCGCTGGATGGCGCGGCGCAACGGCCGGGCGCCGAGCACCGGGTCGTACCCGCGGTCCGCGAGCAGCGCCTTGGCGGCCGGGGTGAGCTCGATGGACATGTCCCGGTCCTTCAGGCGGATGGCCAGCTTCGCGATCATGAGGTCCACGATCTGGAGGATCTCCGCGCGCGAGAGCTGCGGGAACACCACCACCTCGTCCACGCGGTTCAGGAACTCCGGCCGGAACTGCTGCTTGAGCTCCTCGTTGACCTTTGCCTTCATCCGCTGGTAGTCCGAGGCGAGCTCACCGCCGGCCTGGAAGCCGGTGAGGAGACCCTTCGCGATGTCCTTGGTGCCGAGGTTGGTGGTCATGATGATGATCGTGTTCTTGAAGTCCACCACGCGGCCCTGCGAGTCGGTCAGGCGGCCGTCCTCCAGGATCTGGAGCAGGGAGTTGAACACGTCGGGGTGGGCCTTCTCCACCTCGTCGAAGAGCACCACGGAGAACGGCCGGCGGCGCACCTTCTCTGTGAGCTGCCCGCCCTCGTCGTACCCGACGTAGCCGGGGGGAGAACCGAACAGCCGCGAGACGGTGTGCTTCTCGCCGAACTCGGACATGTCGAGCTGGATGAGCGCGTCCTCGTCCCCGAAGAGGAACTCGGCGAGCGCGCGGGCGAGTTCGGTCTTGCCGACTCCGGTGGGGCCGGCGAAGATGAACGACCCACCGGGACGCCGCGGGTCCTTGAGGCCGGCGCGGGTGCGGCGGATGGCCTGCGAGAGCGCCTTGATGGCCTCCTCCTGGCCCACCACGCGCTTGTGCAGCCCGTCCTCCATCTTCAGGAGCTTGGTGGACTCCTCCTCGGTGAGCTTGATGACCGGGATGCCCGTGGACATCGCGAGCACCTCGGCGATGAGCTCCTCGTTGACCTCCGAGACGGTGTCGAGGTCCCCCGTCTTCCAGGCGCGCTCCTTCTCACCGCGCTCGTGGGAGAGCCGGGCCTCCTCATCGCGCAGCCGGGCGGCGCGCTCGAAGTCCTGGTCGTCGATCGCGGACTCCTTCTCGCGCTTCACCTCGGCGATGCGCTCGTCGATCTCCCGCAGGTCCGGCGGCGCGGTCATGCGGCGGATGCGCAGGCGGGCGCCGGCCTCGTCGATCAGGTCGATGGCCTTGTCCGGCAGGTGCCGGTCGGAGACGTACCGGTCGGCAAGGGTGGCGGC
The DNA here is from genome assembly GCA_002304945.1 of Actinomycetales bacterium UBA1416. GTDB lineage: Bacteria > Actinomycetota > Actinomycetes > Actinomycetales > Actinomycetaceae > UBA1383. The sequence continues at coordinate 6,614 of DBPQ01000043.1, forward strand.
GGCCACGAGGGCGTCGTCGGTGATGGAGACGCGGTGGTGCGCCTCGTAGCGGTCCCGCAGGCCCTTGAGGATCTCGATGGTGTGGGCGAGCGTGGGCTCGGCCACCTGGATCGGCTGGAAGCGGCGCTCGAGCGCGGCGTCCTTCTCGATGTGCTTGCGGTACTCGTCGAGCGTGGTGGCCCCGATGGTCTGGAGCTCGCCGCGCGCCAGCATGGGCTTCAGGATGGAGGCCGCGTCGATCGCGCCCTCGGCGGCGCCGGCACCCACGAGGGTGTGGATCTCGTCGATGAACAGCACGATGTCCCCGCGGGTGCGGATCTCCTTCAGCACCTTCTTGAGGCGCTCCTCGAAGTCACCGCGGTACCGGGACCCGGCCACCAGCGAACCGAGGTCCAGGGTGTAGAGCTGCTTGTCGGTCAGCGTCTGCGGCACGTCCCCACGGACGATGTCCTGCGCGAGGCCCTCCACCACGGCGGTCTTCCCGACCCCCGGCTCGCCGATCAGCACGGGGTTGTTCTTGGTGCGGCGGGAGAGCACCTGCATGACCCGCTCGATCTCCTTCTCGCGCCCGATGACCGGGTCGAGCTTGCCCTCGCGCGCGGCCTGGGTGAGGTTGCGGCCGAACTGGTCGAGGATCGCCGAACCTGCGGGCGTGCCCTCGGCAGGGCCCCCGGCGGAGACCGGCTCCTTGCCCTGGTAGCCGGAGACGAGCTGGATCACCTGCTGGCGCACCCGGTTCAGGTCCGCGCCGAGCTTGGTGAGCACCTGGGCTGCCACGCCCTCACCCTCGCGGATGAGGCCGAGGAGGATGTGCTCGGTGCCGATGTAGTTGTGGCCGAGCTGGAGCGCCTCGCGCAGGGACAGCTCGAGCACCTTCTTGGCACGCGGGGTGAACGGGATGTGCCCGGTGGTGGCCTGCTGGCCCTCGCCGATGATCTCGATGACCTGGGCGCGCACGCCGTCCTGGGAGATCCCCATGGACTCGAGGGCCTTGGCGGCGACTCCCTCCCCCTCGTGGATCAGCCCGAGGAGGATGTGCTCCGTGCCGATGTAGTTGTGGTTGAGCATGCGCGCCTCCTCCTGGGCGAGCACGACAACGCGGCGGGCGCGGTCTGTGAACCGTTCGAACATCGTGGTTTCTCCTCGTGGCAGGGGATGGCCTGCATCGATGCTAACGGCGGGAGCGCGCGCGGCCCTCCCGTGTTCGCCACCGGCGTGAGAGCCCCTACAGCTCGAGCAGGATGGTCACCGGGCCGTCGGCGTGGATGTCGATGTCCATCATGGCGCCGAACCGTCCGGTCGCCACCTCGAGCCCGCGGGACCGCAGCCCCTCGGCGACGGCGTCCACCAGCGGTTCCGCCACCGGGCCCGGGGCGGCGCGGGTCCAGCCGGGGCGCCGGCCCTTGCGGGTGTCGCCGTAGAGCGTGAACTGGGAGATCACCATGACCGGCGCGCCGGCGTCCACGCAGGACAGCTCGTCCCGCAGGATCCGCAGGTCCGCGATCTTGCGCGCCATCGCCGCCGCGGTGGCGGCGTCGTCGTCGTGGGTGATGCCCACGAGCGCCACGAGACCGGGACGGGTGATCTCGCCGACGAGTTCCCCGGCCACGCCGACCCGGGCGTGGTGGACGCGCTGGACGACGGCGCGCACGTCACCACCTCCCGCCGGCCCGGCGGGGCAGGTTGGGCCGGACGTCCGTGAGGTAGATGGCGGCGGGCACCACGGCGAGCATCGTGCCGAACAAGCCGAGCCCCATCCCGGAGATCGGCAGGGAGAGGAACCCGAGCACCGCCATCACGGCGAGCAGGGCCACCCAGAAGGTCTTGGTCCGCTTGAAGGCCGCGACGAACGCACCGGCGGGGCGCCGCGCGGCGTCCACGAGGGCGACCAGCTCGACCGCGAAGAGCGCGAGCGCGAGCACCCAGTACAGGGCGAATTGCAGGTTCGCGAGCCAGGCCATGGCAGTGAGCTTAACCCGCGGTGCATGATGGCTCCATGACGGACCAGATGCTGCCCACCCGACGCCACGTGCTCGCGGCGGCCGCCCTCGGCGCCGCCGGCGCGCCCCTCCTGGCCGGCTGCGGGGACGGCACCAATCCGGCCCCCTCGGCGGGTGACGCGATCGCCCGGCTCGAGGACCTGCCCGACGGCGGCGTCAAGGTCGTGATGACGAACGCGGGCTCCCCCGTGGTGCTGTTCCGCGACGGCGAGAGAGTCACCGCGCTGTCCGGGGTGTGCACCCACCAGGGCTGCTCGGTGCGCAACGAGGTGAAGCACCTGCTGTGCCCGTGCCACAACTCGAAGTTCGACTTCGAGGGCGTCCCCTTCGAGGGGCCTGCGACCGAGCCGCTGCCGCCGCTCGACGTGATGGTCGAGGGCGGCGACGTGGTGGTCGCCTGACGCTCAGGGACGGAGCGTCCCGCGCCGCAGCTCGGCACCCGGCCGGGTCTCGGGGGTGGCGTCCGCCGTGCCCTCCGGCCGCACGACGGCCTCCTGCGCGGCGGTGACCGACCCGCCCACGAGGAGCGTCGCGGCCGGGTCCGAGGCGCGCTTCACGAGGGCGAGCGCGATCGGCCCCAGTTCGTGGTGCCGTGCCGATGACGTCACCCGGCCCACGGTTCGCCCGCCCAGCGTGACATCCGTCCCGGGTTCGGGCAGTTCGTCCACGGAACCGTCGAGGTGGAGGAACACGAGCCGGCGGGGCGGGCGGCCGAGGTTGACCACCCGGGCCACCGTCTCCTGCCCGCGGTAGCAGCCCTTGCCGAGGTGGACGGCGGTGCGCAGCCAGTCCAGCTCGTGGGGGATCGAGCGCTCGTCCAGTTCGCGGGCCGGGCGGGGCCGCCACGCAGCGATGCGGGCGGCCTCGAGCGCCCACAGGCCCGCGAGGGTGCCGCCCGCCTCCACCCAGTCCGCCGTGATGCCGGCGACGCCGTCGCGCGTCACCACGGACAGGCGCAGCGTCCACGTGGCGCCGGGATGGGCGTCGTCGGCCACCGAGTAGCTCGTCCCCGTGGTCCGCGGCCACGGGTCCTGCCAGCCGGCGAGCTCCCAGCCCTCGCCACCGGTGGTCACGGCGCGGCCGAGCACGGCGAGGTCGGGGCGCGCGGCCACCTCCACCCGGGAGGCGAAGCGCATGGACTCCAGGAACGCCACGAGCGGCACGCTCCCGCCCACGTCGGTGACGAGCCAGGTGACCTCGCCGTCGTCGACCACGGCGAGGGCGTGCTCGATGTGGCCGTGGGGCGAGAGGATCAGCGCCTCGGTGGAGGTGCCGGGCGCCAGGGCGGCCAGGTGCTGGGAGGTGAAGGAGTGGAGCCAGCGGAGCCGGTCCGGCCCGCCGACCGTCACCACCTCGAGCTGGGAGAGGTCCACGAGGGCCGTGCCGGCCTCGAGCGCCCGCGCCTCCGCGGCGGGCGTGCCGTGGTGCCAGGCCACCGCCCCGTCCGGTGCCGGGGCGGGCACGGCGGTCATGCCTCCTCCACGCGCGAGTGCCGCCCGGAGGAGTACGGGCCGAGGTCCTGCCCGAAGGCGGCGAGGTCCTGGACCCAGAGGAGGTCGGAGGCCACGAGGCCGTACATGCGGCTGCCGGCGGAGACCTGCGCCGCGGTCGGCGAGGTGACCACGGCGTCCGTGGCCAGCGTGATCCGGGGCCCCTCCGCCGCACCGAGGTAGAGACTGAGGGAGCCGGCGGGGTCGGCGACCACCACCTCGAGCTCCACGCGCACCCCGTCGCCGGTGCGCTCGGACCCGACCGGCCGCCAGTAGGAGGTCTCGGCGGACCACCGGACGTCCTTGACGAGCGCCGCGTACCCCTCGGCGCCGGACCGTTCGTGGTCCACGGGTCCGGAGAGGTCCTCGTCCACCAGCCAGAGGGTGTGGGTGGCGCGGAGGTAGGGGCCGCCGTCGTGATCCACGACCATCTCGCTGACCACGGAACGCTCCGGCACGCCGTGGTACCCGACCATGCCGAAGCCGTGCCATCGGCCGACGAGCCACGCGAGGGGGTACAGCTCGGGCGCGAGGTCCTCAGGGATGGAGAATGCCATGCCGCAAGGCTAACAATCAGCCGAGGTAGGAGCCGAGCACGAGCACCGGGGCCCCCAGGGTGAGGAGGGGCATGAGTGCGGCCGCGAGGGCCGCCCTCCGCTGGCGGGCGGCCGGGAACTGGTTGAACAGCAGGTGGGACAGCGCCATGACCACCCCGATCACGACGCCGAGCACCAGCCCCGCCACCGGCCCGATCTCGGGGAAGACGGCGCCGACACCCGCTCCCGCCG
>DBPQ01000120.1 GCA_002304945.1 Actinomycetales bacterium UBA1416
CTAGCTGGGGGGTCCGACAAGCTTGGGACGAAGACCGCCGAGTCCACTGACCTCACACCTGGACGCGTGTGGCTGGGGAGGAAGGTCGCGGCCGGCGTACTGCGCCCAGCGTGCCCCGCTCGCGGCGCCCCAGGACTCGATCGTGCTCAGATGCATGCCCAACAGATCCGCGAGCACAGCGGAGGGAGCGGACTGCGCGAGGTCGAGAAGGGTGGTGTTGTGGGCTGCGCGCGCGGGCGCTCCGAGGTGTCGTAGGCGACGGGCGAGCGTGGCTGGGTGGAGGTGGCGTCCGGCACTGTGCCCGGGGTAGAGCCACAGGGAGGGCAGGTCCCGCAAGGGTTGGGTCAGTGCCTGCTGGCCGAGGAGCTGACGCGCAAGTGCGGCTACCGGGGGCAGCAGATCGATGGGATCTCGTCCCAGTCGAAGTTGAACGCCTCCCCCGGGTTGGGTGGTGACGTGCGCGCGCGTCAGGGACGCGATGCGCAGGGGCGTCTGGCCATACAACAGCACGAGGAGGACCGCGAATCTGTCGGTCAGAGTCCAGTCGGCGTCGGACCCGGTGAGCGCCGTTCCGATCAGTGTTCGGCGTTCGTCGTCCGAGATGAACTCCCGGGCGTCGCGCCTCGGGGACATCGGGATCGCCACCGGGCTGGAGTACCTGTTGCGCACCGCCCACACCAGGAACCTCCGCTGCAACTATTGATGGTTCCTGCATTTCCGCACGGGTGGCAACTCCGGTGCGCAGTACGTGGTCGGCGGCCACCACCCCCTGCCGCAGTCCGCAGCAGCGCGCGAGGTCGACGGCGGTCCGCGCCGCCGTCGTCGTCGTGAGGCCACCTGAGGTCGTCGTGGGGAGGTCGCCGACGGTGGAGTGCCGGGCGACGCGGCCGGTGGAGCGCCCACCCGAGCGGCGCCGTTCGGCGATCTGCACCCTGTCAGGCACAGGAACGACCAGTGGGATGCCGAGCACGAGCGCCGCGGACTGGACGGCGAGCGTCGGCGAGGATCCGAGGTGCGGAAGCGTGGCAGCGATCAGCAGGCGGTGGTGGGCGCCCTGATCGGCAGGAGCGTCCTCCGCCGGCAGGTAGGTACCGCGCCGCACCCGGACGTAGGTTCCGGAGCGGATCGCGTGCCGCGCCGCCTCCGCTGACCCCGTCCGTGAACAGACCTGCGCCCAGGTGACCAGCTCGCTCATGAGTGCGATGATGCCGCCCGGAGGGCGACGGTACGTCGCTCTGCAGCTGACCCTGTGGAGGGTGGTGAGCTCCGCACGCCTGTGGACGATCGGGGCGTGCGGCGTGTCACGACGGTGAGTTTGGGCGTGTCGTCCACCGTGCTGGCTGGGGCGCCCGTCCACATCCCGTGGACGGTCCAGCCCGGCGACAGAACCGCGGCAAGACGCCACGAGGTGGCGTCGTCGCCGCAATGGAACGACGATTCCCACAGACTTGTCCACAACCTGTGAACACAGGGCGAACCACGGCAGTCCACAGCGCGTCCACACGTTGGGGAGCGCTGTCCACAGGACGTCCGGACCGGTGGCGTTGAGAGTCGTACACGATGGGCATAGCCTCGCTCGGGCGTACCACGCGCGCGCCGCCGAGGATGTCGGTGGCGGGTGGTGTGCTGGGGGCACGGTGAGGAACGGACGAGGGAGTGACGTGGTCGCGCAGATCAACGAACGGGAGAGCGTCGGTTTCGATCGGACCCCGCCGCAGGACATCGGCGCGGAGCAGTCGGTGCTGGGTGGCATGCTGCTGTCGAAGGACGCGATCGCGGACGTGGTCGAGACCATGCGGCCCAACGACTTCTACCGCCCGGCCCACGAGTCCATCTACGACGCCATCCTGGACCTCTACGGCCGGGGCGAGCCGGCTGACGCGATCACCGTCTCCAACGAGCTCGCCAAGCGGGGTGACCTGGCGCGCGTGGGTGGCGCCCCCTATCTCCACACCCTCATCGCATCCGTGCCGACGGCCGCGAACGCCGGGTTCTACGCGCGCATCGTCCGTGAGCAGGCCGTCCTGCGGCGCCTCGTGGAGGCGGGCACGCGGATCGTGCAGCTCGGCTACGCGACCGACGGCGGCGACGTCGACGACCTCGTCAATACCGCCCAGGCGGAGGTGTACGCCGTCACGGAACGGCGGGCGAGCGAGGACTACCGCCGGATCAGCGACATCATGGACGAGGCCGTCGCGGAGATCGAGAACAACGCGAACCGCGGGGAGGGCCTCATCGGGGTGCCGACAGGGTTCCGTGATCTCGACTCGCTCACCAACGGCCTCCACCCGGGACAGATGGTGATCATCGCGGCGCGTCCCGCCATCGGCAAGTCGACCCTCGCCCTCGACATCTGCCGCTCCGCCAGCATCAAGCACGGGCTCACCTCGGTGATCTTCTCCCTCGAGATGGGACGGACGGAGCTCACCATGCGCCTCATGTCCGCGGAGTCCGGCATCGAACTGCAGCGGCTCCGCAAGGGACACCTCGACGACCGGGACTGGAACAAGATCGCAGGGACGATGAGCCGGCTCTCCGAGTCCCCGCTGTTCATCGACGACTCACCCAACATGAGCCTCATGGAGATCCGCGCCAAGTGCCGGCGGCTGAAGCAGCGGCAGGACCTCAAGCTGGTGGTGGTCGACTACCTGCAGCTCATGTCCTCGGGCAAGCGCGTGGAGTCCCGGCAGCAGGAGGTCTCAGAGTTCTCCCGGGCGCTGAAGCTGCTCGCCAAGGAGCTCGAGGTGCCGGTTATCGCGGTCGCCCAGTTGAACCGTGGCCCCGAGCAGCGGACGGACAAGCGGCCGATGATGTCAGACCTGCGCGAGTCCGGCTCGCTGGAGCAGGACGCCGACGTGGTCGTGCTGCTGCACCGCGAGGACGCCTACAAGTCGAAGGCGGAGATGGAGGGGGAGAACTCCCGCGCCGGTGAGGCGGACATCATCGTGGCCAAGCACCGTAACGGCCCCACCGACACCATCACCGTCGCGTTCCAGGGGCACCTGTCGCGGTTCGCGGACATGGCGCGCGAGTCGTTCTGATTGTCGAGATGCAGCGAACTTTCAAGTAGCGCGATTCATTTGACAAATGGAGTCTTGCCATCTGAGACAAGGTCG
>DBPQ01000101.1 GCA_002304945.1 Actinomycetales bacterium UBA1416
CCACCGCCGCGTCCTCGCCTCCCCGAGCGCTGCCACGAGCCACGCGCAGAACCAGGTCGCGGACAGGCTGAGCAGGATCACGCCGATGATCTCGGGCCACGTGCCCGAGTAGGCGTCGGCCCCGAGCGGGCTGAGCCGGCCGCCAACGATCGCGGCCCCCGACCCCACCAGCAGCACCCCCGCCGTCGCCAGGCCACGCGGCCCGGCGGCACGCCCCGACAGCAATGACGGCGCCACCGCGAGCCCCGCCGCCGCGATCGCCAAGAACGTGGTGACGCGGTAGTGCGCGCCGGCGGCACCCCAGGAGACGAGGCGTCCTGTCCAGTCGCCCGCGCTGCCGCTCGAGAGCAGCCAGTCCCGCGACGCGTCCATCAGGAGCGGGCTCGCCGCGACCATGGCCACGGAGATCGCCGCCCACACCCACCGCCGCCGGCCCACCAGAACCACCAGAGGCGCCAGCACGATGGTGAAAAGCCCGAGGGTCTGGAGGACGACGTCGATCTGCCAGTACGCGCGCTGCAGCAGCTCGCCGGCCAGGATGAGCAGCACCCCGCGGGCCACGTTGGCCGCGATGAACGCTCCCGCCCGCCCGCCGGGCGCGCCCACCCGGCTGCCCGCCTTCTCCCACGCCAGCAGGAGCGAGATCCCCACCAGCATCGCGAACCACGGCGCGGTGAGGTATTCCGTTCCCACGAACACGCCACCCCACGGCGCGGTGTGCGCGATGATCATGCTGATGACCGCCAGCCCGCGCGCGAGGTCGAGCCAGAGGAGGCGCGCGCCGGGCTTCGTCACGGGATCCACCCAATCACGCCGGCCGATGCCGGCGCGTGCCCGTCCGGCAGCGCTGGTGCCACCCGTGCCCGTCCGTCAGCGCTGGTGCCGCCCGCACCGCTCGTGCCACCCGTGCCGCCGCAATCCGCAACTTGCGAACCACTCGAATGCGAACCACTCGCGCAGCTCTGGTTCGCCCCGTGCCGCAAATCCGGCCGAGTCAGCCCGCCATTGCGTCAGTTTGCGAACCACAGCGCCGTGGCAACTTGTGAGTGGTTCGGTTGCCATCGTCGGACGCCCCGGGTCTGGGCACTCCTCCGCGGATATGTGAGCTTGGATCCCCACGTGATCCAGTCTCACGTCCCACGGACAACCCGGCGACCCCCTCAGCTCTGCCTCGGGCGTGATGATGTTCACCCACAAGGACAAGGCTGACCGTGTCCCCCGGGCCTGTGCGGCATGCCGTGTGGGAGGTCGACGTGCACCAGGCCCCACGACGTCGTCCCCCGCCAGCCCCCCGTCCGCCAAGCGGCCGTGCGCCCGGTCATCCGGGCACGGCGAGGTAGTGCGGCGGGCGCCGAGCGGCCGTCGCCCACCCGCCTCAGCGCGCCCGCACCTCCACCACCAGCGCGAGGTGCGCGTACCCGCCGATCCGGACCGTCTCGACTCCCACCGCCTCGAGCCCCGGTCCCACGAGAACGTGGTCGATCGCGAGGACCGGCGGGTACCACGTGTCGGCGGGATAGGTGGGCACCCACCCCGCACCGGCCTGCTCCGCCGCGCTCTCCAGCCCGAACCTCCCCAGCAACCGCCGCAGCGGCCCGTGCTCGCGCACGGCGTTGAAGTCCCCGGCCACCAGCACCGGCACGTCGGGCCGCGCCCCGTCGACAGCCGCCCCGTCGACAGCCGCCCCGACGCCGTCGATCGCCTCGCGCCACGGCCCCAGCCCGTCGTGCGGCCCGGGAACGTCCACAGGCACCAGAGTCACGGGGCCGAACCCGAGGTCCACCCCCACCACCGGCTGCGCGGAGGACCGCGGCGGCACGTCCCCCAGCGGCAGCTGCGAGAGCACCACCGTCCCGCACGACGGCAACCCCCACATCTCGTACACGAACTCCCGGTGCGGGTAGGCCTCCGCCAGCCCGACGTCCACGCTGTCCCGCAGCCGCGCAGACCCGCCCTGCACCACCACGAGATCGGGCTGCCGCGCCAGGATCGACTCCTGGAGCTCGTCCGCCCACGCAGAGTCGCACCGCGCGTTGAACGTCATCACCGTGCCGACGACGCCGCCGCCACCGCCCGCGTCCGGTCCCGTCGGGCCGTCCTCGCCGATCCCGGCTGGCCAGTACGGTCGCGCCCACAGCACGGCAAGCACAAGGCCGGGCACGGCCACGAACGCGAGGAGCTTCCCCCACCCGCGCCCGGCCGCGAGGAACAGCAGCAGCGCCGCACCCCAGAGCAGCACCCCGAAGGGGATGAACACCGCCGCGAGCGTGGCCAGCCGGTGGACGAGCTGCAGCCCCGGCACGGCGTGCAAGAGCGCGAGCCCGGCGCCCGAGGCCACGAGCAGCCACGCGACAGACAGGCCGAGGGTTCGCCAGACCCCACGGCGCCTGCCCAGCTCACCCCTCACAGGACCATCCTCCCCCGCGTGCACGAGGACCGGCGGCCCCGATTCAGCCCTCCCAGTCTCTCAGTCAGCCCCGACGCCTCCGACGCTCCGCGACTGTCCGGCGAGTCTCCTTCAGGGACTTCAGCGTGACATCGAGACCCTCCTCTTCATCAATGTCCACTGACATCGCCTCAAGCGCCTCATATTGAGCGCGTCGACGTTGTTCGCGGAAGGCAAGGACATCGCGGAGGAGCAATCGGCGGTGCGAGTTGATCCGTTCGTAGGCGATCTGGCCGTCGTCAAGGAGCTTCACCAAGGTCGGACGGCTGATCCCCAGCAAGTCGGCCGCCTGTTGGGTGGTCAGTGTTTGCGATAGTGGCGCAACCGTCACTGCCAAGCCGGCCCGCATTGCCGAAACCACCTGCAACAGCAGCTTGTACATCTCCTCCGGCAGATGCACCTGGTCACCAGGTTCGGGTCCGGAAATGAAGTACTGGGCGGGAGGCCGCTCGCCCCTCTTCGCCTCGTGCGCGGCCAGAAAGTCGTAGACCTTGGCCACCTCGTCACCTGTCGACGGGATGTAGGTCTCCTGCAGCAAGCCCTCGCTACCCATGGCTCAACCTCCTCTGACGATACAAACGTAGACGTTTTCGTTCTTTTCGTCTAGAGGTCCGCGCACTGACGACGACGGCGCGGCGGCGTTGCCGCGCCGGCTCACCCTGATGGGCGCGATGTCAGTCGTGGAGTTCCGCCAGGTCGATGGAGACGAGCGAGCGGATGTCGTGCCGGACCGCCAACGGGTTCAGCGGCGGGACCTGGACGTGGGAGATCAACGGGTGGGAGGACGGCTCGCCGGCCTCGTTCTCGCTGAACAGCACCTCGTGGAGCTTCTCCCCCGGGCGCAGCCCGGTGAACACGATCTCCACGTCCCTCCGGCCCGAGTGCGCGATCAACCGCTTCGCC
>DBPQ01000130.1 GCA_002304945.1 Actinomycetales bacterium UBA1416
CGCCGTCGGCCGCCGCCGCCCCCGCCGCGCCGGCCCCCACCGCGAGCGCCCCGGACCCCACCCGCCACGAGGCGCGCCACGAGATGCCGGACGCCCTGCGCGCGGACGTGCGCCTGCTCGGCGAACTCCTCGGCCAGGTCCTCACCGAAGCGGGCGGCCCGGATCTCCTCCGAGATGTCGAGCGCCTCCGCGCCCTCACCATCGACGCCGCCTCCTCCGACACCCCCACCGCCTTCGCCGAGGCGGAGACTCTCGTCGAGACCCTCTCCCACCAGCGCGCCGAGGAGGTGGCCCGCGCCTTCACCTGCTACTTCCACCTGGTCAACCTCGCCGAGGAGTACCACCGGGTAAGGGCCCTGCGCCGCCGTGACCAGGCCCTCCAGTCCCGCCCCGAGTCCTCCTTCCCGGCCGCGTTCGCGCAGCTCGCCGCCGAACTCGGCCCCACCGAGGCCACCAGACGCCTCCACGCCCTCGAATTCCACCCCGTGCTCACGGCCCACCCCACGGAGGCGCGCCGCCGCTCGATCTCGGCCGCGATCCGCCGCATCTCCGTCCTCGTGGCCGAACGCGACGACCCCCGCCTCGGCGACGCCGCCCTCGCCGACAACCGCCGCCTCCTCCTCGCCGAGGTGGACGCCCTGTGGCGCACCGCCCAGCTCCGCTCACACAAGCCCTCGCCGCTGGACGAGGTCCGCACCGCGATGGGCGTCTTCGACGAGACCCTGTTCCAGGCAGTTCCCACCGTCTACCGCTACCTCGACGACTGGCTGCTCGGCGATGACGCCGGCCGCGCCGAACCCGCCGTCCCACCGTTCGTGCGGCTCGGCTCCTGGATCGGCGGGGACCGTGACGGCAACCCCTTCGTCACCGCCTCCGTGACGCGCGCGGCCGCGGAGATCGCCCACCAGCACGTGCTGCTCGGCTACGAGCAGGTGGCCGCCGCCCTGGCCCGCACGCTCACCATGGACGACGCCGGCACCCCCGCCTCCGCCGACCTCCGGGACCTCGCCGCCCGCCACACCGAACTGCTCGGCGCGGACCGCGCACAGCAGATCGACGCCCGCTCGCAGGACTCGCCGTACCGTCGGGCGATGCTGGCGATCCGGGAGCGGGTGATCGAGACGCGCCTGGGCTGCGGACGCGGCCGCGACGGCGCCGCCCCTAAGGACGCGCCGGGCTGTGAGGACCTCGGCGAGAGCCCCGCCGCCTACGACTCCGCCCGCGAGCTCGAGCGCGAGCTCACCGTGGTGCAGCGGTCGCTCCTCGCCGCGGGGGACGCGCGCGCCGCCTACGGCAAGCTCCAGGAATTCGTCTGGCAGGTGCAGACCTTCGGGTTCCACCTCGCGGAGCTGGAGGTGCGGCAGCACTCCACGGTGCACGCCCGCGCCCTGGAGGCCATCGCCACGGCCGGCGGCCCCACCGAGGACCTGGACGAGCAGACCACCGAGGTGCTCGCCGTCTTCCGGGTGATCAAGGAGTTGCAGGACCGGTTCGGCGTGGAGGCCTGCCGCCGGTACATCGTGAGCTTCACCCACTCCGCCAGCGACCTGGAGGCCGTCCACACCCTCGCCCGGTACGCGATGCCGCAGGGCACCGAGGCCCCGGTCCTCGACGTAATCCCCCTGTTCGAGACGTTCGCTGACCTGCAGGGCAGCGTCGACGTGCTGGAGGAGGCCGCCGCCCTCCCGGAGGTGAAGGCCCGCCTGGAGCGGACCGGCGGCCGGCTCGAGGTGATGCTCGGGTACTCGGACTCCTCGAAGGACGTGGGCCCCGTCTCTGCGAACCTCGGCCTCTACGACGCCCAGGCCCGCATCACCGAGTGGGGGCAGCGGCGCGGGCTCACCCTCACCCTGTTCCACGGCCGCGGCGGTGCGCTGGGCCGTGGCGGCGGGCCTGCCAACCGGGCCGTCCTCGCCCAGCCCCCGGGTTCCGTGGACGGCCGCTTCAAGCTGACCGAGCAGGGCGAGGTCATCTTCGCCCGCTACGGGGACCCGGACATCGCGATCCGGCACATCGAGCAGGTGGCCGCGGCGACGCTGCTGGCTGGGGCGCCGTCGGTGGAGGAGCGCAACGCCCGCGCGGCGGCCACGTACGCCGGCCTCGCCGATGCCCTCGACGACGCCGCCCGCACCCACTACCACCGCCTCGTGCGGTGCGAGGGGTTCGCGCAGTGGTTCGCGCAGGTCACGCCGCAGGAGGAGATCGGACTGCTGGCGATCGGGTCCCGGCCGGCGAAGCGCGGGCTGAGTGTCAGTTCGCTGGAGGACCTGCGGGCGATCCCGTGGGTGTTCGCGTGGTCGCAGGCTCGCATCAACCTGGCGGGCTGGTTCGGGATCGGGACGGCGCTCACGGAGGTCGGGGACCTGGAGCTGCTGCGGTCTGCCTACGAGGACTGGCCGCTGTTCACCGCTCTCATCGACAACATGGAGATGTCGCTCGCCAAGACCGACGAGCGCATCGCCCGCCGCTACCTCGAGCTGGGGGAGCGGTCCGACCTCGCCGAGATCGTCCTCGACGAGCTCGCCCTCGCCCGGCAGTGGGTGCTCGCCGTGACCGGGCAGGAGCGGCTGTTGGAGAAGCGCCGCGTGCTCGGCCGCGCCGTGNNTTGCGCAACCCGTACGTGGACGCGTTGTCGCTCATCCAGCTGCGCGCGTTGCGCGGGTTGCGGCACGACGGCGGCGGTGCGTCGTCGGCGGGTGACGTCGGCGGGCCGGCAGGCGGCGGTGCGTCGGCGGCGGGTGACGTCGGCGGGCCGGCAGGCGGCGGATCG
>DBPQ01000080.1:0-2494 GCA_002304945.1 Actinomycetales bacterium UBA1416
CCCGTCGGGCCTCCGCAGCACGCGCGAGCGCGTCGGCGTCCTCGCCCGCGGCAGCCGCGCGCGCGGCCAGCACCTCGAGGGTGTGGGCCGCCGCGTCGAGGGCGCGCGCCACCCCCGGGTCCGCCGTCGCGAGGTCCGCGGGCAGGTCGTCGACGGGGGGCTCCTCCCCGGCGGCCACGGCGAGGGCGTCCTCGTCGAGCGCCCGGGAGACCGCGATGGCGCCGAGCACGGCCACGAGGTCCGTGTCGGTCGCCTCCACCACCGCCTCCTCGAGACTCGGGCGGGTCGTCCGCAACCAGGCGAGGACGCCGTCCGGCCCGACCGTGACATCCGCCGTCGGGTCGGTGGTCGGCGTCGGGCCGTCCCCGGCGGGCCAGGCACGCCAGACCCCGCCCAGCGCCCCCAGGTGGGCGACCGCGTGGTCGGCGACGGACTCGAGGAGCGGGTCACCGGCCGGGACGACCGCGGTGAGCTCGGCCGCCCGCAGTGCCTCGCGCTGGCGGATCGCCTCGTCCGCGGTGGGGGACGTGGGGGTCGGGTCGGGGGCGTCCAGCCGGACCCCGCACCCGGTGAGCGCGAGCGTGGCGAGCAGCAGAGCGACGATCGTCCTCATGGCCCCGATCCTCCCACGCGCTTCGACCGGCCCGGCGTGCCGGGGCTACCATGGTGGTCCAGAACTTCAAAGGAGGCCGAGATGCGGAACGAGCTCCTGCGCACCCACCTCGAACCGGTGGTGGCGGAGGCGGGCCTGTACCTCGAGGAAGCCGTCCTCGCCCCGGCGGGGCGGCGCACGGTGGTCCGGGTCGTGGTCGACCTCCCCGACGGCCCGGGTGGTGTCTCCTCGGACGCGCTCGCCGAGGTCTCCCGTGCCGTGTCCCGGGCGCTCGACGAGGCCGACCTGATCCCCGGCCCCCACACCCTCGAGGTCACCACCCCGGGCGTCGACCGGCCGCTGACCGAACCCCGCCACTTCCGCCGCGCCGTCGGACGGCTCGTCGAGGTGACGACGCCGGATGCGACGACGACGGCGCGCCTGGTGGCCGTGCACGGCGACGTCCTCGACCTCGACGGCACCCAGGTGCCGCTCGAGGGCATCACGCGGGCCCGCGTCCTCGTCGAGTTCAGGGAGGTCTGAGATGGACATCGACATGACGGCACTGCGGATGGTCGAGACCGAGCGTGGCATCCCGCTGGCGACCCTCCTGAACGCCATCGAGGAGGCGCTCCTGGTGGCCTACCACCGCCAGCCGGGCGCCATCGAGCAGGCGCGAGCGGAGATCGACCGGAGGACCGGCGAGGTCCGCATCCACGCGACCGAGCTCGACGAGGACGGCACCCCGATCGGGGAGTTCGACGACACTCCCTCCGGTTTCGGCCGCATCGCCACCGCGACGGCCCGCTCCGTCATCATGCAGCGGCTCCGCGACGCGGAGGACATGCAGGTGCTCGGCGCCTACCGCGGCAAGGCGGGCGACACGATCGCAGGGGTCATCCAGGCGGACAGGTCGACCCGCAACGTGCGGGTCGACGTCGGCGACCTGGAGGCGGTCCTGCCCGTCCACGAGCAGGTGCCGGGGGAGCACTACCGGCACGGGGAGCGCATCCGCTGCTACGTCCTCGACGTCTCTCGGGGCGCCAGGGGCCCGTCGATCACGCTCTCGCGCTCCCACCCCAACCTCGTGCGGCGACTGTTCGCCCTCGAGGTGCCGGAGGTGGCGGACGGGACGGTCGAGATCGCCGCGCTGGCCCGCGAGGCGGGCCACCGGACCAAGGTGGCGGTGCGGTCCGCCGTCCCCGGCTTCAACGCCAAGGGCGCCTGCATCGGCCCGATGGGCCAGCGGGTCCGTGCGGTGATGAGCGAGCTCCAGGGGGAGAAGATCGACATCGTCACCTGGTCGGACGACCCCGCCCAGTTCGTCGCCGCGGCGCTGTCACCGGCACGTGTCAGCTCGGTGGAGATCGTCTCGGTCGAGTCACGGACTGCCCGGGTGGTGGTGCCCGACTACCAGTTGTCGCTCGCGATCGGCAAGGAGGGCCAGAACGCTCGCCTTGCGGCCCGCCTCACCGGGTGGCGCATCGACATCCACTCGGACACCGCCGAGGAGGAGGACGGTGTGAGCGACGACGCGGAGGAGTCCGGGGATCCCGGTGCGCCGTAGGGGAGGCCGAGACGCTACACTGGACGCGGCTCCCGTTCCACCGGTGCGGACCTGCGTGGGATGCCAGGAACGGGACTCCAGATCGAACCTCGTTCGCCTGGTGGCCCGCGGCGACCGTGTCGTCGTGGACACGCGGGCTGCGATGCCAGGTCGGGGGGCGTGGCTGCATCCCAGCAGCGACTGCCTCGAGAATGCACGTCGACGTCGCGCGTGCGACCGGGCCCTGCGGGGCCGGTTCTCACTCGACGACGTCGCCGGCCAGCTGATGGCCGCCACACAGACCGGGCCGTGAAGGCCGTGACCCAGAAAGAGGGTTGGAAGCTGATGGGCACCCG
>DBPQ01000080.1:2519-2660 GCA_002304945.1 Actinomycetales bacterium UBA1416
GGAGCTCGGAGTCGACAGCAAGACGGTGCTCGCCAAGCTCAATGAGCTCGGCGAGTTCGTGAAATCCGCCTCCTCGACGGTGGAGGCCCCCGTGGTCCGCCGCCTCCGCGAGGCCTTCCCCGCCGAGGCGCCCGCCCCGGC
>DBPQ01000154.1 GCA_002304945.1 Actinomycetales bacterium UBA1416
AGGGGCGGCCGAGGATCGCAACTCTGTGTCCTCATCTAGCCCGAGTTGGGCCATGACCAGCGGCCGCCCCGAGGGGCGGCCGAGGATCGCAACTCATCCGCGTCGCCCCACACCAGCACTGCCGAACGCCCAGCGGCCGCCCCGAGGGGCGGCCGAGGATCGCAACATGAATCGCCACCCGAATGTGAGCGCTGGCACTCCGGTGACCACTTTACGAACTGCACTTCAACTCAGGCCTCGCGCGCGAGGGTCCGGTAGAGGGTGGTGCGGTCGACGTCGAGCCGTCGGGCGACCTCCGCCTTAGGTACCCCGGTGTCGATGAGGTCGCGCGCGGTGGCCAGCTGCTCGGTGCTGAGTTTCCGGGACCGGCCCTGGTAGACGCCCCGTTCTTTGGCGGCGCGGATCCCGTCGGCTTGGCGTTCCTTGGTGATGGCGCGCTCGAGTTGGGCGAAGGAGGCCATGATGTTGAGCTGGAACTCCGCGAAGTGGTCGGTGGCCCCGGGCTTGAAGGTGACGTGTTCGGTGAGGAACTCGACGACCACGCCCTTGGCGACGAGCTCTCCGACGATCTGGTTCAGGTCGACGACGGAGCGGGCGAGACGGTCCATGGAGGACACCACGACGGTGTCGCCGTCGCGGGCGTAGTCGATCAGGTTGGCCAGGGCGGTGCGGCCGGCGCGTTTGGCGCCGGATTGCTTCTCCTCGTACAGCTTGTCGACGTCGCCGAGGGTGGCGAGTTGGCGGGCGAGGTTCTGGTCGGTGGAGGAGACCCGGGCGTACCCGATTCGTGCTCCGAGGCGTGGCGTCACCTCTGGAGTCTCGCACGGATGTGTTGCAAAAGGCCGAAACCACACTTGGTGCAACAGGGGAAACACCTGCTGGCGGGGTGTGGCGTTGGGGTGTGCCTCAACGCCCTTGTGCAACACCTACAACGTGGTGACCGTGTGTCCACCTCTGGAACCGGTCCTCGATCTCCGCGCGGAGCCGGACGTAGACCGGGTCCTCGATGAGGAGCTGGTGGTGCAGGTCCATCGTCCCGCAGGTGCGGGAGGTGGGGAGGTCCTCGTCCTGGGCGCGCGCGGCGTCGTCGTCCCCCCCGCCCATGCCGCCGGGGGGCATGGCGCCGCCCGCCTCCCCCGGCATGGCCGGGGCGTCACCCGGCATGCGGGTGTCCTCCACCGGTTCACCGGCCGGCGCGGCCGGCAGTGCGGCGTCGCGGGCGACGTCGTCGCCCTGCGCGGCGAGCAACCCCTCGCCGATGTGCGGTTCGGCGGCCACTCCGCCGCCACCCTGCGGGACACCCGGGAGGTCCTCTCCGATGTGCGGACTTCCCGCGGTCGTGTCCACCTTCTTGCGCGTGGCCATGCTGCCCCTCCTGACCTGGCCGTGCAGCGCGCGGTGCGCGAACCGCTGCGCACACCGTAGTGAGGTGGATCACTCGCGCGGAAGGGTGCGGCAGGAACCTGCCACGAGCTCAGCCCGCGGCGAGGGTCCGTCGAGCGACGAGCGGCCCGGGATCCGCCTGCACCAGCGCCCGGAGCCGGGCGCGCGGCTCGCCGCCGAGCGCGAGCACCCGTTCCGCCGCCGCGCGCAGGTCCGACGGCGCGGCCACGTTGGGGTCGAGCGCCTCCCCGAGGCCGGCGTCCTCGATCGCGGCCGCCCCGGCGAACTGGTCCGTCGAGAAGGGGAGCAGCACCAGCGGCACCCCGGCGGTGAGGGCCTCCGTCACCGAGTTGTTCCCCCCGTGCGAGACCGCGAGCGCCGCATGCGCGAGCAGCGTGACCTGCGGGAGGGTCTCCCGCACCAGCCACTCCTCGGGCAGGTCGCCGAGGTCGGCCACCGCCGTCGCGCCACGCGCGAGTGCCACCCGCACGTCCAGCCCCCGCAGCGCCGCGACCACCCGGGCCAGCACGTCGGAGCGGACGGAGAGGAAGCTCCCGAGGCTGACGTACACCACCGGCGACCCTCCCGTGGCGAGCCATGCCTCCACCTCGGGATCGGGCGCCTCCGCGCGCACCGCCGAGCCGAGGAACGCGTGCCGCGGGAGGAGGGACGTCCGCGCCACCGGGTGCAGTTCCTCCGGATAGTTGAGCAGGAGGACGTCCCCGGTCTCCGCGAACGCGTCACTGCTCGCCGGCGCCCCCGGGTCCAGCACCGCCAGCGCGGCGTTCCACTCGGCGGTGAAGGTGTCCCGAACCCGTTCGCAGTGGGTCCGCAGCTCCGCAAGGGCGCCGGGGTCCGGGGAGAACCGGCGCGGCCAGGCAGGCGGGTACCCGTACACCTCGTCCCCCACCACGAGGGCCGAGGGATGGCCGAGCACCACGTCCCCGTGCCGGATCCCCGCCCCCCGGAGCGCGAGGCGTGCACCGAACGCGAGGTGGTCCACGAGGACGTGGTCCGGCCGGACGTGCTCCACGACGTCGAGCACGGCTCGTGCCACCCCGACCGGGTTCCACAACAGATCCGTCCCGCGGGCGGCCGCCTGGAACACCAGGGTCTCGACGGCGCCCCGCCGGGTGGCGTCGAAGAAGCCCCGGAGGGCGTCGTCCTCGCCGGGGGGCTGCTCCTCGGCTCGGATCACCCCGGGGTTGGAGCCCCGGCCCAGTTGCAGGTGGACCCGCTCATACCCGAAGGACCGGACGATGGCGTCGGTGGCCGCCCCGGTGGCGACCACCACCCGGTACACGCGCGCCAGGGCGGCGGCCATCGTCCCGATCCCGAACCGCTCCCGCACCGTGGCCTCCGCCCGTGCCGCGGCCTCCCGGCCACCCGGACCGGAGGAGAGGTCGAGCGCGGCACCCACGGCGCGCGCGAGCTCCGCTGCCGAGGACGTGTCGGCGAGCACTCCGGCGACGCCGTCGTCGACATAGGTGGCGGGGCCGCCCGCGGCCGGGGCCACCGCCACGAGTCCGCAGGCCATCGCCTCGAGGATGGCGATCCCGAACTCCTCCTTCAGGCTCGCCGACACGTACACGCCACCCGGGGCGGCCAGGCCCGGGCGCCCGAAGCGGGTGGCCGCGAGCCACGCCGCCACCGTGTCGTTGGGACGATGGCCGGCGAGCAGGAGCCCGGCCGCCGGACCCTCCACCCGGGGCACGACGGCGTCGATGAGCGCGAGTTGCCCGGCCTCCTCGTCGGAAGGGTCCTCGAGTTCCCCGCCCACCACGAGCAGGTTGCACCGCTCCCGCAGCGCGGGGTCGCCCCGCCACGCGGCCACGAGGGTGGCCATGCCCTTCACCGGGTGCAACCGACCGACGGTGATCGCGAGCGGCAGGGCGCGCCGGGCAGGGGGCAGGGCCTCCAGGAGGGCGTCGAGGCCGGCGAGGGTGGCGGCGGCTGCCGGCGACGGCGTCCCCCCGGCCAGCTCCGCGACCGCCCGCAGCAGGGGGGTGAGGTCGATCCCCTCCGGCACGACGGACACCCGGTGCGGCCGTTCCTCGAGATCGATGCCGAGCAGGGTGCGCAGGTCCTCCTCGAGGTTGGGCCGCGGGAAGACCACCACGTGGGCGGCGCGCTCGGCGAGCTCCCGCAGGAGCCGGATGCGGAAGGTGAGGTGTTCGGCGTGGTCCGCCGCCCCGAAGGTCGCGCGCGTGAGGTCGCCCGCCGCCTCCCGCGCCGCGACCTGTGCGTGCGGGTCCGGCGCCATCGTGAGCACCACCGGGATTCCCAGGTCGGCCGCGACCTCCGCAGCCGCCCAGGAGCCGACGTCGGCCATCCGCAGGTGCAGGACGTCCACCGGGGCGGCCGCCTCGAGCTGGGCCCGGATGCCCGCTCGCGCCACAACCCGGAGCGGCCACGCCTCCGCGACGTTCCGGTGTCGGCCGGGCAGCGGCACCGGGAGGAAGTGGTGGCCGGGTTCCGCGAGCGCGGTCGCCGGGGGCAGGCCCGCGCCCCGGGAGAGGGTCACCACCCGTTCGACGACGCCGTGCTCGGCGAGGAGCGCGTCGCCGAGGTGGACGAGGAGGGTCGCGATGCCGCCGGTGTCCCCCTGGCCGGCGTGGGCGAGCGTGCCGTCGATGTCGGCGTGCAGGTACAGCTGTGCGACCGTGAGGGGCCGGGTCCCCGGCTCCGGACGGAGCGGTGGGCCCGGGCCGTCCCCCGCCGCGCCGCCGAGGAGGCCCTCGGAGCCCGTCCCCCGCCGCCAGCCCTCGAGGGTGAACTCGGCGATCATGCCACTGAAGCCCCCGCCGGCCGCCAGGGCGGTGAGCGCCGCCACCGCGGCGGCGTGCGGCGGGATACTCCGCAGCGCGAGGGCGGCGTGCTCCCGCAGGTGGGGAGCGGCGTCGGGTCCCAGCAGGACCGTCAGCGCGGCCACCGCCCCAGGATCCGGCACGGCCGCGAGCGCGTGGACGGCGGCGATGGCGGTGACGCCGTCGGACTGGTCCGCCACCGCCTCCCGGAGGGCGACGAGAGCGGCCGCCGGCTCGTCCGCACCGGCAGCGAGGGCGACGTTCCGCCCGCGGGAGAGGCCCTCGAGGATCGTGGGAGCCGTCCGTACCGAGTCGAGGGCCCGCTCGGTCGAGGTCATGTCACCCATCGTACGTACGGGAGGATGGCCGTGTGCGACGGGACACCACCCCCACCCTCCGCGCAGACTGCTCGGCCTGCGTGGGGCTGTGGTGCGCCGCGCTCGGGTTCTCCCGCTCGGCCGACTTCGCGCACGACAAGACGTCCGGCGAGGAGTGCGTCCACCTCGAGGTGGCCTTCACCTGCGCGATCCACGACCGCCTGCGGTCCGCGGGGTACCGGGGCTGCACCAGCTACGACTGCCTGGGCGCCGGGCAGCGCATCACGGCGGCGTTCGCCGCAGCGGGCGGGGCGGACTGGCGCGCGTCGGCGGCCACCCGCCGCGGGATGTTCGCCGCGCTCCCGGTGGTGGCCGGCCTGCACGAGTTGCTCTGGTACCTGGCCGAGGCCGGCGAGCACCCCGAGGCAGGCGCGCTGCGCGGGGAGATCGCGGCGGCGCGGACCCGTGTCGAGGGCCTGGCAGCTGCCCACGCCTCCCCGGGGGACGCCGACGACGTCGCCGGGACACGGGCGGACGTCGCGGAGTTGCTGCGGCGGGTCAGCGAGCGGGTCCGCGCCGGCTGGGCCGGGCCGGGGCTCAGGCCGGGCCAATGACCGGTCCCGGGCCCGCGGGCCGACCTCCTGGGCGCCGACCTCGCCGGGCGCGACCTCCGCGGGGCGGACCTCCGGGGTGCGGTCCTGATCGCCGCGAACCTGCGCGGGGCCGACCTGCGGGGAGCGGACCTCGTGGGGGCCGACCTCCGCGACGCCGACCTCGCCGCAGCGGACCTCTCCCGCGCCCTTTTCCTCACCTCCCCGCAGGTGCACGCCGCCCGGGGTGACGCGCGCACCCGCCTCCCCACCCGCCTCCCGGCCCGGCTGGCCCGGCCGGGGCACTGGGATCCTCAGCCGCCGAACCCGGCGGCGGTGATCGCCTCCGCGTAGGCGCGCTCGCCGGCGGCATTCAGGTGGAAGCTCGTCACCCGCGGGCTCCCGCCGCCGAGGACCACCCCGTTGATCCAGGGCTCGGCGGCGCAGAGGTCGTGACCCACGAAAGCGGGCGCGACGTCCACGAACACGGTGCCCGGGTCCCCGGCCTCCTCGACGCCGGCCGCCACCGCCGCGTTCAGGGAGCGGTTGATGTCGTTCGCGGCGGTGGCGAGCGCGGCCGGCACGTCGACAGTGGCGATGGCGCAGGCGGCGGTGCCGTCGGCCACCTCCTGCGCGAGAAGGAGGGGGTAACCGGTGACGAACACGCGGGCCTCCGGCGCCCGCTCCCGCACCGCGGCGACCACCTCCGCCACCCGGGCGGGGAGGGCGGCGATGATGGCCTTCGCCTCGGCGAGCTGCCCCGTGCAGTCGGTGCTCTCCGGTGTGAGGGCGCACACCCGCAGCGCCCGGGTGAAGCCGACATCGTTCCCGCCGATCGTCACCGTGACGAGCGTGGTCGCCTCCCCGATGTCCTCGAGCTGGCCGGCGAGCAGGTCCGCCGTCGTCGCCCCGGAACAGGCGGGGAAGGCGAACCCCGCCAACCCGGCGCGCTCGGCGAGGAGGTGCGCGTGGGCCTCCTCGGAACGGCGGCACTCGTTCTCCTCCTCATCCCCCACGCTCGTGCCCGTCCCCGAGGCGTAGGAGTCCCCGAGGGCCACGTACACCGCGCCGTCCGGCCCGGTGGGGCGGAACAGCAGGAACGCGCCCACCACCACGACCGCCACCACCACGGCGGCGGTCACCCACCCCGCTCGCGTCATGTCCGCCCCTCCACCCGCTGCAGGATCTCCCGGGCGACCGTCTCCGGGTGTGTCTCGGGCAGCCAGTGGCCGGCATCGAGCTCCACGAAGCGGTAATCGCCCACCACGTTCTCGGCCGTCCGCTCCGCAGCGGCCCGGCCGAGCGCCGGATCGCGGCGCCCCCAGACGTACGTGGTGGGCACCCGGATCCGCCCCACCCCGCGCCGACCGAACGGCAGCGCGCGGTACCAGTTCAGTGGCCCGTTCAGCTCGCCGGGCCGGCTGAAGCGCCCCGCGTACCGCTCCACGTGTTCCTCCGGCAGGTCGGTGGACCGGTAGAAGTCACCGATCCGGCCCGCGACGGCCCGCTCCGGCAGCCCGGGCAGCTGGAAGGCGAGCATGTACCAGCTCCGGAAGGCCTGGCTGCCGAGCATCGCCCGGGTGAAGGCGGCGGGGTGCGGAGTCGAGAGCGCCACGAGGCTCGCCACCCGCTCGTGGTGCCACGCGGCCAGTGCCCAGGCGACGCCCGCGCCCCAGTCGTGCCCCACCACGTGCGCCCGCTCCACCCCCGCGGCGTCCAGGAGCGCGATGGCGTCCGCCGCCAACTCCTCCAGGCGGTACGCCCGCCGGCCGCCGGGACGGGCGCCGGGCGAGTAGCCGCGCTGGTGGGGGGCGAGAGTGCGCAGCCCGGCGGCGTGCAGCGCCGGGACGACACCGGCCCAGGCGGTGGCGTCCTGCGGGAAGCCGTGCAGGAGGAGGGCGGCGACGCGCGCATCCGCCGGCCCGCCGTCGGCCACCTCGAAGACCAGGCCGTCCCGCGTGAACCGTTCCATCCCCCGAGCCTAACCGCGCCCGGTGGGCTCTCCCGGCCGCTGCGCCGATATCCTCCCTTCATGGCCGCACCGTCCGCCTCCCGCGAGCAGTCCGCGCTGCGACTGTCCCTCTCGGCGAGCGTGGTCATCGCAGTCGCCGCCATCACCTGGGGCCTGGTTGCCAACTCCCAGGTCATCCTCTTCGACGGCGCGTACACGCTCCTCGGGATGGCGCTGACAGGGCTGTCCATCGCGGCCGGGCGCGCGTCCCGCCGCGGCCCCACGGCGCGGTTCCCGTTCGGCCTGGAGGCGCTCGTGCCGCTCGCGGTGGCGGTCCAGGGCGTGGCCCTCCTCGGCACCATCGCCTACGCCGCCCTCGAGGCGGTGCGCACCATCCTCGACGGCGGGACCGAGGTGGCTCCCGCTGCCGTCGCCGGCTACGGCGCGCTCACCGCGGTCGTCTCGCTGGCGGTGTACCGCCGCATGCGCACCGCGGACCCCACCTCCGACCTGCTGGACGCCGAGGCCCGGTCCTGGTGGGCGGGGCTGGTGCTGTCCGTGGTGGTCCTCGTCGGCGCCCTGGTGGCCCTCGGGTTGGCCGCCGCCGGGTGGGAGGGCGCCGGGCCGTACGTGGATCCGGCGCTCGTGCTGGTGGCCTGCGCGTTGCTGCTCCCGACGCCGCTGGGGATGCTGCGCACCACGGTCGTCGAGCTCCTGGAGGGCGCGCCGCCGGCGGCCGTGCTGGCGCCCGTCGAGGCTGCCCTCGCGGCGGTGCGGGCCGAGCACGGTCTGCCGGAGCCGATCCTCCGGGTGAGCAAGTTGGGCCGGAAGCTCTACGTGGAGGTGGACGAGGTGGTGCCCGACGGCGTGTGGGACGTGGCCGGCGAGGACCGGGTGCGGCGCGCCATGGCTGCGGCGCTCGAGCCCCTGCCGTACGACGTCTGGCTGAACGTCGAGCTCACCACGGACCCGGAGCTGGTGTTGTGATCCGCGAGACCCACCTGCGCGAGGCGCGCCAGACCGTCAAGCTCGGGCTCGTGAAGGTGGTCCACGACCTCTTCCCGGACGAGGCGCTCCAGATCTCCTACTCCATCCTCGAGGGCGTGTTCTGCGGTCTCGACGACTCGGTCCTGTCCGTGCGCGAGGTCCGCGAGATCGAGCGTCGCCTGCGCGCCTGGGTGGCCGACGGCGCCCCCATCGAGGACCTCGGGCGTGCCGACGGCTACCACCGCTACCGGGTGGGCGACGTCGTGGCCCCGGTGCTGTACCCCGCCCAGCTCGACCCGGCCCGGGTGGAGCCGTTCGAGATCGTGCCCTTCTCCACCGGCTTCATCGTGGACATCGGGGACGTCGGGCGCGGCAGTGACCGCCCTCTCATCCCGCCCGTCCTCCTCGCGGAGGCGTTCGAGGCGAACCGGCGGTGGCTGGACACCCTGCGCCTCGAGCTGGTCGCCGACGTCAACCGCGAGATCCGTGCCCGCCGGGGGACCAAGCTCATCAACCTCGCCGAGGCGCTCCACGAGAAGGAGGTTGCCGAGATCGCGGACCGGATCCTGCGGCAGCGGCGCGCACTGCGGGTCCTCCTGGTGGCCGGGCCGTCCTCCTCGGGGAAGACCACCTTCACCCAGCGGCTCTCCACCCAGCTCGAGGTGAACGGCCTCCGGCCCGTGGCCCTCTCCCTCGACGACTACTTCGTGGACCGCGAGCGCACCCCCCGCGACGCCGAGGGCCGGCTCGACTTCGACCGCCCCGACGCCCTCGACCTGCCCCTGCTCCGCTCCCACGTGCACCGGCTGGTCGACGGCGCCCCGGTGGAGGTCCCGCGCTTCGACTTCGTCAGTGGCCTGCGGCTGCCCGCGACGGTGCCGTTGCAGCTCAGTGCCTCGGAGATCCTGGTCATCGAGGGGATCCACGCGCTCAATCCGGGGATCCTCAACCACCTGCCGCCCGGCTCAGCCTTCAAGGTGTACGTGAGCGCGCTGGGCGGGTTGAACATCGACCTCATCAACCGCGTGCCCACCACCGAGATCCGCCTGCTGCGCCGCCTCGTCCGCGACGACCGCACCCGCGGCATCGGCCCGGAGCAGACCCTCGCGCAGTGGGACAGCGTGCGGCGCGGGGAGGATACCTGGATTTTCCCCTATCAGNNTGGGACAGCGTGCGGCGCGGGGAGTACGAGAACGTCTTCCGCTTCCAGGAGGACGCGGACGTCATGTTCAACACCTCGATGCTCTACGAGCTGAACGCCCTGCGCGCCCTCGCCGAGCCGGTCCTCGCCCGGATCCCGGACGACAGCCCACACCGCACCACCCGGGACCGGCTCGCGAACCTGCTGACGTTCTTCGAGCCCATCGACACCTCGACGGTGCCCTTCACCTCCATCCTGCGAGAGTTCATCGGCGGGAGCAGCTACGACGGTTGAGGACGACCCGCGCGAACGAGGCACTCGTCACTCCTGCGCGCTCGCTCAGCGAAGGTCGTGGCAGTGCGTGGCCCTCCCACACCTCGCCGACACTCAGGGGATCTCGATCCGGGTGACGTCGGTGGTGTTGCCGGCCCCGTCCAGGCCGTAGAGGCAGTACGACGCGGGGCGATCCTCGGCAGTCAGCGTCAGGGGGATGATGAGGAAGTCCACGAAGTTCGCCGTGTCCTCGCAGTCGACGGTCTCCGGGTCACCCCAGGTCAACCGGAAGGTGCTCAACTCCGGCGGGTTGAGGTGCGGCCGGACGATCACCGTGCCCCCGTCGATGTCCTCCACCTGCGCGGTTGCCGGGAAGATCGGCGGTGTCCGATCCACCTCGAAGATCACCGACGCGGCTCCGGCGTAGTCCTCTCCGGCGACCGCACACAGGGTGTAGCGTCCCTCGACCTCCGGTAGCGACACCGCCAGTGGAGTGCCCTTCTGCTCCCACTCGTAGCCTCCCTGGGGCACCGTGGTGGCGGTGGCCGACGCGTACGTCTCGGGATTCAGGCAGGCCGTGCCGTCTCCCAGGGGTACCAGCGCAGTGCGGGCCGGGGTGGCGGCGTGGGAGACCAGGCTCACGGACGCCTCCCGACCGTTGGCATCGGGCAGATCCCCACCGCGGAAGGCTCCCCCGCTGGTCTCACTCCAGATGCTCGAGACCGGCAGCGGGCAGTCCCCACCGAGCGCGAAGTTGCCCTCGGACGTGAAACAACGGTCCAGCCCGGCCACGCTCTGGGCGTAGCTGGTGTTCTCGACCATCCCCACGCTGTCTGCGGTGACCTGGCAGGGGCGGTTCAGGAAGCAGGCGCCGCCGTCCGACACCCGGGATCCGCCCGTGGTGGTGTTGATCATCGCCACGATCTCGTCCGGCTGGCCGTTCCCGTTCAACGTGAACAGCGGTGACCCGCTCGAACCCTGGATGATGCCCGGGCAGTCGTTGGACCAGGCTCCGAACCACAACCAGCCGGCCTCGATCAGGGTGTGCTGGCTGCCGAGCGTGCAGTCACCGCGACGCAGCATCCAGTCGTCAGGGTGGAGATCCTGCACGGGGACGCCGACGTTCACCACGGAGCTGCCCTCGGCGGGCTCGGAAGCGGCCAGGCGCACCGGCTGAAGGCCCAATGCCTCAAGTTCGCCCAGCGTGACGTCGAGCCGGACGAACGCGGTGTCGGTGTGGCGCATCGTGCTGTAGGCGAGCTGGACGACGTCGACCTCCAGCGTGTTCTCCTGATTCCCATCCGCCAGGAGGAAGGTGGCGGTACCGAACCACTCGAGGTCGACGGTGGTGGCCTGGGCGGCCCGCCCGACATCCCCGACGCAGTGGCCGTTGGTCAGCAGGTAGGCCGGCCCCGTGGGCACTCCGGTGTCGATCAACGTTCCGGTGCAGTTCGAGCCGGCGTTGAGCGCCGCGACGCTGCTGAACCGCTCGAGTTGTCCGATGGGCAGCGGGTCTGCCGGGTCGGGTAGCGGCGCCGGTGCAGCGGGCGCCGATGGCTGAGGACTCTCAGTTGGTGGGGGGGTGGACACCGTACAGCCCGCCAACAGTACCGAGAGGGCGATGACCGCCCACGCGCGTCTTCCCACTGCTTCCTCCCTGATGTCTCTGGGCAGATCATCCCATCACGCACGGACCCCGGGGTGATCCTCACCGCGCGGAGGATTCGTGGGAATGTCGAGCCCGGTCAACAGCCGAATCCTGTGAGGCAGCACCGCTGTCTGCTTCGCCGCCGGGAACCCCGGCGGGCCAACGGGCTCGATCACGAGGGTGCCATCTCCCTGGACAACGTCATCACCATTCCGGCCAACCTGCTCGGGCGCACCATCGGCTTCCTCACCCCCTCCCAGGAAGCTGAACTGGCCCGCGCCGTCGTCCTGGCCTACGACCTCGACATCCCCCTGCAACGTTCCCGTTTTCGTTATACGATATGCGGGTGGTGAGTGAGGAGCAGATCCAGAAGTGGGCTGACGAAGCCGAAGCTGGCTATGACGTCGAGGAGCTGAAGCGACGGGGCCGGGGACGTCCCGGTCGTGGAGCCGAGCCGATGCAGGTCGTTGCGGTGCGCCTGACAGCCGAGGAGCTCGACGCCCTGGACGCGGCGGCAGCGAAGAACGACATGAGCCGGTCCGAGGCCATCCGGGCTGCGCTGGCCCATTTCGCGGCGTGAAGGTCCACCCGGGCGCGCTCAAGCACGGCGTCTCCTCCGAGGACGCGATCCAAGCGGCCGAGTGGTCACTGTGGATCGAGCCGTTCGATGACGACGGCCCACCGATCCGGGAGCTGCGCTTGGGGGCAACCACCCATCATGGAGACTGGGTTCATGACCAGTCTTGACGTTCCGGGGGATGTCGGCGGACTGGTGTGCGGCGCGTTGAACCCTGTCCTTGAGCCTCGCGGCTTCGCCTCTGGCCAGGCCGGTTCGCGCGGGGACGAGGTCGGTGTCGTGTTCTGTTCCCCAGGTTCGGAGTTCCATGCTCGATTCGGGAGCCTGGACAGTGAGGACGCGGATGGTTCCGAGGCGCCGTTCTGCGTCGACGTCAACGTCTACGTCCGGGCAGGCCGGCTCGACGAGGTGCGCCTGGATGGCACCGGACTGGGCGAACTCCTGGAACGCGTCGGACGCCCGGACCTTGCTCCCGAGGGTGCCGGACTTGACCGGCCCGTCTATCCCGGGAGCGCGGCCGGTGGTTTCGCGTTCGCGACGTTGGTGGCCGTCGACGGCGGCGCGGAACCCGTCCCGGCGGCTGTGGTGGGGACCAGCTCGACCGGCCCGCTCTGTGAGATGCCACTCGGGGCGGCCCTTGCCCGGGCTGCGGTCCTTCTCGATGCCGTCTTCACCGCAGCCGAGCGTCACACGATCACTTGACTTGGCTGGGGTGGACGAGGTGGGGGGAGGGGCGGGTCACGCGATCTGGAAGGTGTCGTCGCCGACCTGGACGACGAGTCGGAGGTGGCCGCCGAGTGC
>DBPQ01000015.1 GCA_002304945.1 Actinomycetales bacterium UBA1416
TCCAAGAACCTTGGTACACCTCAACCAGAGGTAGCTCTTCTTCTCAGCGCGGCTGGTGCTTGCGCTCAACGTGATGTCGAGTGCTTCTGCGAAGCTGGACTTCCGAGCCGTTTCGGCCAGCCACCAAGGTCAAACCAGGGTGCGGCTGGAAACAGGAGCGAGGTCTTCGGGCCGATTCCCCGCTACCCCTCCACAGAGATCTCCTTCAGGAAAAGCTCTCCGGTGTGGTGACCTCCTCACCCGCGGTGGAAGTTCCCTGACTTCTCTCCGCGGCGGCGTCCCGGTGAGGCTCGCCCTCGAGCGCCTCGAGCATCACGTACTTCGCATCGTCGGAAAGCATCTCGTACGCAATCGCCTGGGCAAACTTATCAAGGACATGATTCGTCAGATGGACAGCTCTGATCTTCAGCGATTTGAGAAAAACAAGAACGCCAGAAGAATCACAGTGACGACCCACCCACACCTGTTAGGCTGACCGATCAGGCAGCAGTCAAGAGTGTGGTCCATCGGTTTGATGCTTCAGACTCCTGAGGAGTTCCGGGTGAGACACCTCCGGCCCCAGTGGGGAGTGTCAGTGAACAACCATCCGAGTCACAGACCTACCGCCTGAAAGCCCTGAAAGCCCGCGCTCGTTAACCTGAGGCCGGATCACCTGAGGTTGGCAGAGATCGAGCCTAGTCGGGAGTCATCGACGCCGCGCGTCTCTGCAACTCACCTGCAAGCCAGACCATCCCACCTGGATCTGCCTTGCTCACCAGCGACGGCAACAGCGATATTGCTTCATTCTTCGCAGCCGCACTCAGCCGGTAATGCCATGAGCCGCGGCATTTCTCCTTGCCATCCAGCGCGATGTTTTCGCCAATCTTCTTGATCAGGCCCTCTACTGCATCAACCGGGAGAAGGTCCTCGATCTCGATGTCGTGCCTTCCGCACGCATTGGGCCACTTAGCCAGAGACATCAATTCCTTTCCAGGATTCCAATTGAGGCTCTTGAGTTTAGCGATTGCCTCTCGACCATTCTCGTCATGATCCAGAAGTGCGATCACCGGAGTATCCGTGGCAGCACGGGCAAGAATGGCCTAGGGCACAAGCTTGGAAGCACCTCCGGAAGGCAGGAAGTGCAGCCCTTCAGGGAGATCGGCCCGCCCGGCGGCTTCGCAACAGACTTTCATGAAATGGCCATCGGTGAAGCCTTCCGTCACGACGATCGCCTTCGCATCTCGAGGCATTCTCATGGTTCGCTCGAAAATCCGGGACAACCCGCTGTCCGGATAATGAGACCCGAGCAACTCGGCCCGCTCCTCATTTCCGCTGGCCGCCCCCGCTCGGCTCGTGAGGCCTTCCCCATTCTTCGCGAGCCCTGTGATGAGCGCTTCGGGGGATCTCGAAATCACGTAGGGTGAATGCGTCGTCACCAGTAGGGAGACGTCGGAGCGCTGAGCCAATGCTTCGAGTTGCTTGCCGATCTCCTCTTGGCCGCCTGGGTGTAGGAACGCCTCTGGTTCCTCCACCGCCATCACGAGCGATCTGCGGCTCTGCTCTGCCATGTACTGCAGCATCGAGACCAGGACAGCGCCCCTGACACCGGTTCCCTTGTCGAGAAGTTCCGTAACGGCGACGTCCCCCAATTGAATTTCAACCGATGAAAGGGTTTCGTCGACCCGTGGAATGTAGGGGATGAGGTTGGCGAGCGTTATTTCCGGATGCATCGCCCCCACTTGGGCCAGCACCTTCTGTCGAAGAGGCTCAAGAAGCTCGCTTTGCAGGGACTTCAGGTAGTCAAGCCTCGCTGCTTCCGCCTTGGCGAGCTCTGATTTCAGGTGGTCCTCGATTACCAGTTGGAGGATCTGGCGAAACTTCCCTTTCAGCAACGACTCGAGGTCTTCGCCACTGTGGATTACTCCGAAACGGACGACCGTGCGGAATTGACGCTCGAGCTTCTGGTGCTCTGGGCTGTCGGCTGACATCGAAGCAGCACCCTGACCTCGCGCCTGGAAGGCTGTCTGTCGGGCACCGGCGCCGGCAAAGGAGGTGACCATCCGGATCTCTCCATCGGCGGCGTAGGTGTGAACATCGTCCGCGGTCGAGGCATTTCGGGTCTTCCTGACCGCCATCTCATAGCTCTGAGCCCGATCGAGCAGGGTCCTCTCCGGCTGGGTAGATCCAACCTGAAAGGTGAGAGTGATGCGCGTGGTCGGTGGCGCTCCCAGGGCAGCCTCTCGCCGCGGCCGATCCTTGACGGGATCGTATTTCGCGTCGGGATCGAGGGCGAGTTCAAGCGCTCGAACGAGATTCGACTTCCCGCAGTTGTTCGGGCCAACGAAGAAGTTGACGCCCGAGGCGATTTCGAAGTCATGCTCTCCGGAGAAACTCCGGAAATCCTTCACGCGTATGCGTGTGAGTTTCATGAGGCTTCCTTGCACTCTGAAGCTGGCGTGGGTTGCCTCGATGGTAACCGTGATGAGAGCGAGGACCTGTTTGCCACGTCGACCTCAACAGCGTTCGTACGACCCCCAGGTCCGCCCTCCACTGCCTTCCCCTCTGACGTAGGCTCGAACCAGAAGATCAACTTCATCCGGGCGCAACGCCGAACCGTGGGGGAGTGAAGCAGTCTCGACCATCACTGATGGCCACCGCGGAGAGGGAGGGGTGTCGTGACGGGGAATGGTGAGAAGTCTGGGCTCGTGTTGGGTGGGTATCCGGCGAAGCGGTGTGCGCGTGCGGTGCACAATGACTTCTCGCCCTTCTCACCACCGAAGCCGTCGGTGGACGCTGCGACGCAGCAGCTGTTCGACGCTGGCAACGCTTTCGAGACGCTGGTGAACGACCGTCTCGGAGCGGTTCCCGGGGCAGCGTTGCTGTCTGACGAGGACGGGTGGGACGCGAACATCGGGCGGACGCTGGCGGCGATGCGCTCCGGCGCGCCGCTCATCGTGAACGGGCGGTTGCCGCGCGTTGGGGCGCGTGTCGGTGCCCCGGACGTGCTGGTCCGGGTGGGGGAGGGGTACGTCCCGGTGGACGTGAAGCTGCATGGCACCCGCCGGAACACGATCCGCGGGTCTCTGTGGGTGTCGAGCCTGGACAACCCTGCGGTCCGGCGGCAGGTGAGTGGCCTGTCGGACGCGGGTGGGTACGTGGAGGGCGACGGGCTCCAGCTGGCGCACTACACCCGCATGCTGCAAGCACTGGGCCTCCACGCCGGGATGGGCCACCTGATCGGCGGGATCATCGGCCAGTCCGACTTCACGGATCTGGGAGGGGACCCGTGGCTCGTGGTGTGGTACGACCTCGCAACACCGCGCAAGGTGACGTACTCCGCATCGGCTGCCTCCGGGCGGGCCAAGCGGAGCCTGCTGGAGCGTTACGATCACGAGTTCGCCTTCCGGCTCACGGTCGCCGAGACAGCACGAGCGGGTGGGGAGCTGGTGCGGCCCTTCCACGTCACCGAGTGCGCGTCCTGCCTGTGGGAGGAGTACTGCACCCAAGTCGCGGGACCGGAGGACGCCTCGTTCGCGATCCAGGCAGGGCTGCCGACCGCACAGCAGTGGCGCCTGCTGTACGACACCGGCGTCCGGACCATCGTTGACCTGGCCGCGGCGGCGGAGGAGTGCCCGCCCGGGTGGTCGCCGCGCGACACCCAACCCGGCCCGACCGCAGAGAAGAAGTACCGCACGCTGGTGCGCCGCGCCCGTATGGCCCAGGCCGGTGTCGAGTTCGAGCCGCTACACCACTGGCCACGGATCCCGACGGCGGACGTGGAGATCGACTTCGACATCGAGTGGGACCTGGAGCACCGCATCTACCTGTGGGGGCTGCGCATCCGAGACGGGCAGGACGAGGCGACCGCGGTCTTCGATCCGGTCGTGTCCTACGACCCCCTCGATGACGACGGCGCCGCCCAGCTCGCCTCCGCGTTCGCCGCCCGGCTGCGTCGCCTGATCGGTGAGGCGGAGGCCGCGGGCCGGTCGGTGATGGTGTTCCACTGGTCGCACCCCGAACGGTCCATGACTGCCAAGTACCCGGAAGTTGACGCGCTGCTGCAGGGTCACGCCTTCGACCTGCACGCCTGGTTCAGGGACCACTTCCTCACCCGCGCCGGCACCTCCATCAAGACAGTGGCCCCGATCTTCGGGTTCCACTGGGAGGTCGACGACGCCGGCGGGGCCGAGTCCCAGCTCAAGATCACCCTCGCCCGCGCGGGAGGCCCAACCGGCCAGGCAGCACGCGACTGGTTGAACCGGTACAACGAGTCCGACGTCGCCGCTCAAGCCGCGATTCGGGACGGACTCCGCAATGCGACGGCTGCCCGGCCAGCCCAACCGCTCGGTAGAAGTGAGCACGGGGAGGCCGCTGTCTGACCCACAGTCCACTGACGACTTCGAGGAGTCATCATCAGGGAGTGCAGGTTGTCTGCAGCTTCCGCATCGCTCCCGGACTCCAAGAAGGGTCGCCAGTTGCCGGCAACGTTCAGATCCTTGTCACTCGGGATCAGAAACGCATCCGCAGCAAGGCGCGTGATGTCCGCTTGAACGACGAACAGGTGACCGTGGTGAGGCACGAAGTCAGCGTACGCAGCCGACCTACATCTCGTGTTTCGCGTTCATGGTTTCGGGCGCCGTTAACACTTCCGCTCTCGCTGCGTCTGTGTATGTGTAGGGGATCAGCGTGGTGAAGGAGCAGAGGGATGCCGACGAATGTGGCGGTGCAGTTAGACCGGGCATACATGGAGGATGCGGGAATGCCGGAAAGGCGGGAGAGCGCGTTGCGGGTCATCCACCACATGCTCGGCCTCTCCGGTGTCTCGCAGGCGCACAAGAAGGAGTTGCTGAGCATCGGGCTGTGGAAGTGGACAGAGGCGGAGGGCTTCGCGCCCCACGCGAAGTACCACGTGCGCCTGCGCTCGTTGGGGGCTATCGACCTGGAGAACGTGGCGAAGGTGAACCACGAGCACGTGTGGCCGCGGCAGTGGATCATCGGACAGTTGCTCGGAAAGGAGGAGTGGTCGTTGGAGGACCTTCGGGTCTTCCTCGAGCAGTACGCGGTGGCGTGCACGGTGACAACCGAGGAGCACGCAAGGTTGGGTCAGTCGCGGGCTTCGGGGTGGCAGCGGTACGTGGCAGCCGGAGTGAAGGTATGGGACATGTTGGAGGATCGCCCGTTCGAGTTTCCTGTCCTCGATCCGGGTCGCGTCGAGAGCGACGAGGTGACAGCACCGGAGGGCGTCGAGGTTGCGGGAGAGACCTCGAAGGTGACTCCGGCGCAGGCCATTGCCGCGAGAGCAGGCGGACGTGCCGAGGCGCTGCAGGGGTTGGTCGACCGGTTGGAGGGTGAGGATGTGACGGTGGTGGTGGGCACGACTCGCTCTGGGGAGATCGGGGACTACATGCGGGTGCATGACCTGTCGGTCGGCGAGCCGTCGCCGGCAGTCGCCTACCTCCACTGGAACGGCAAGGTCTCGGTGAGGTTGCTGCCGGCGGAGGTGCCGTCCTACCTGCTGGCCACTGAGGGAGTGCGGACCGGCCCGCATCGGACCTACGGGGTCAACTGTCACCTCTCCGATGACCGCGCGGTAGACACTGCGGAGGCTCTGATCGTGTTGGCACTGGAGAAGGCGAGGACCCTGTGAGCAGCGTGAACGGCCTGGACCTTGCACTGAACGTCGTGGAGAACGCGGGGGGTCACCTGCTGTCGACTTCCGAGGAGGGCGAGTCCGTCGTCCACTCCCTGAAGGTGATGGGAGTGGCGGGGTTCGTTCTGCTCGCTGGTCCCGCAGAGCCCGGCGACGGCGGGGACTGCTGGTTGGGATGCCAGGTCGGCCCGTTGCCGATCTCGGGACGGTTGGTCGACGTCCTGGCTGCCGATCCTGCGTTGACGCACCGACTGGACGGCGAGGTTGCCGGCGAGGAGGTCAATCTGCGGCTCCGTACCGTCATTGACCCGCAGGAACTGTCGGTCGCCGCGGTTCGACGAATTACCACGGACAACAGTCGCCACGTGACGCGCTTGAGGTCGATCGTGAGGGCCGATGATGGACCCGCCGATTCCGACCAAGAGACAGAGGCCCACTACGCCCTGTTCCACCCGCTGCTCACGTCGGTTGTGGAGGAATGCAGACGGATCCTCCGGCACGGCGGCCACCACACGACCCTCGGACTCAGCGCCGACGGCACGTGGCCGCCGGGGTCGGACACCATTGAGTCCGTAGCCGTCACCCGGGCTGGGTGGCTCCATCTCGCGGCCCAACCCTGGACGCTGCGCACCAGCGACGATGTACGGGACCTCGCGGCGTGGCTGGAGGACACGACGCCGCCAGACACGCTGGCTATCCACGCTCGTGATGGCCACGTCCGAGCGGCAGGCGCCACCGGGGCGATCGCCTACGCCGTCGAGGACGACCTGGACCTCACGCGGGCGGTGTCACGAGCACTGGGCCACGACATCCCGCCCACTCTGCTCGACGTGCTCGGTGGGTGGCTCAACACGGCTCGCAAGATTCGACCGGTCGTGGAGCCGGCCTCTCGTCCACATGACGCTGGTTGGCAGAGACCAGTCACGGTATTCGCCTCGTCACGCAACGCCGAGGCAGAGATCAGGGTCCTCGACCCGGGCACTGGGCTCCTGGTCGTCCATCCTGGACTCTCGGCCATTCTTGCGGACCTCGCCAGTGGAGTGAGACACGACGACCAGCACGCGGCCGTCTACCATTTCCTGAAGGAGTGGATTGGGGATCCTCGCCACCTCTGGAACCGCTGAGCGTGGTCAGGGCTGCCAGTCCAACCCGGGGAACGCGTTGCGAATCTTCCGTCGGGCGACCGACAGCTTCACTCGCACCGAACCCTCGGTGAATCCGTGAGCGTCCGCCAGTTCTCTGGTGCTGTACCCTGCCGCCTGCTGCAGCAGCAGATCTCTTTCCACGTCGTCCAACACCGCCAGCACGCGCTCTAGCTTGTCGCGGACACCAGCCTCCTCGCTCACACTGCGCGCGCGAAGTTCCGGCGGATACGCAGGTTCGCCGTCGACCAGGTCCGGTGACGGCAGAGTCGTCCATCCAGCGTGGGGTTGGCGCCGATAGTGGTCGATTGCGGCGTTGCGTGCCGCCCGCCGCACCCACGCCCTAACCCGGAGATTTCATGGCGGCGGGGTTGAGGGCGGTGTGGTGAACGGGGAAAGTGCCCCTTGACCTGCGACGAT
>DBPQ01000145.1 GCA_002304945.1 Actinomycetales bacterium UBA1416
CGGACGGTACGGATGGGTCGGAGGCTCCGGCGTGGGTGGTGGGCCACGGGCCCCTCCCCGCCGCCGCGGCCCGGGCGTTGCTCTCCCCGGACAGTGATGGCCCGTCCGGGCGGGCCAGGGCGTGGATCCGCCGCCTGTACACCACCCCCACCACCGGGCACCTCGTCGCGATGGACTCCACCCGACGCACCTTCGACGGCCTGCTCCGCCGCATGATCACCCTGCGGGACGACACCTGTAGGACCCCCTGGTGTGACGCCCCCATCCGCCACATCGACCACGCCACCCCCCACGCCACCGGCGGCGCCACCTCGTATTCGAACGCCTCGGGTTTGTGTGAACGCTGCAACCACACCAAAGAAACCCCCGGCTGGCACCACACCGCCACCCCGGAGCAGTTGAGGGTGACAACCCCCACCGGACACACCCACACCCGCGACACCCTCCCCCTGACCACACCACCCAGGCACCCACCCGGCAGACCACCCGCACGCCACGACCCCCACTCCCCAGCCGAGACGACCCTCCACCACCACATCGACATCCACTGGCTCCCCCACGCCAGCTGACCGCGACCGTGGAGGAGACCCGGGAAAGCGACTCCCGGACCCGCGACCGTGGACGGAGAACGCGGACGAGGCGCGGATGGAAGCCGCCCCGGACCAGTGCGCGTCAGCGCATCGGCTTCACCGCACGGACGAGCGCCCCGTGCATGCCCGGCGCCACCTCATGCGTGAACGTCACCGAGGCGCCCACGAACCCAGCGGCCGCGAGGCCCTCGAGGTACTCGGAACGGGAGAGCGCCCCGGCGATGCAACCCACGAACGAGCCACGCTCCGCGCGCTCAGCCGGTGTCAGCGAGTCCTCCGCGACCACGTCCGAGATCCCGATCCGGCCGCCGTCGACGAGGACACGGTGCATCTCCGCCAGCACGGCGGGCTTGTCCACCGACAGGTTGATGACGCAGTTGGAGATCACCACGTCCACGGCCCCGTCGGGCAACGGAACCGACTCGATGCGGCCCTTCAGGAACTCGACGTTCCGCCCACCCGCCTTCTCTGCGTTCGCGCGCGCGAGCGCGAGCATCTCATCCGTCATGTCGACGCCGTACGCGAAGCCCGTCGGGCCGACCCGCCGCGCGCTGAGCAGCACGTCGATCCCGCCCCCCGAGCCGAGGTCGAGAACACGCTCACCGACGGCAAGATCCGCCACCGCCGTCGGGTTGCCACAGCCGAGACTGGCGAGGAGGGCCTCATCGGGAACGGCGCCCGCGTCGTCGGGGTCATAGAGCGCCCCGCCGAAAAGCTCCCCGGACTCCAGCGCGTCTCCGCCACAGCAGTCGGACGGCCCACAACACCCGCCTGCCCCGCCCGCCCGGGCGGACACGTCGGTCACCGCCAGTGCCGCCCGCGCGTATCGATGCCGCACCTGCGCGAGAAGGTCACCGTCGTTCATGGGTGTCTCCAGGGGGTAGAACGAAGTGGACAGAGCCCTCAACACCAGGAGAAGCACAGTTGTTCCCCACGAGCAAGGACGTGCCGGTCACCGCGCCCGCACGAGACTGACCGCGAGGGCGCCGTCGGCGGTGCGCAACTCCAGACGATCCCCCTCCATCCAAGCGGCCGCAACAGACTCGATCGCCCGCAGGAACTGTGCCTCCTGCTCCATGACACCCCCGGGCGACCCGCACGACCGCCGGGACGTGGCCGCGGGCCCGATCCTGATCCGGTCACCGTCCATCTCGAACGAGGCACGATACCGGTTGCAGCCCCCAGAGCCGCCGACCATGCCGTCTGCGAACGTGGCGGTCAGCTCCGTGCCCGCGAGCACGCTCACCACGGCCTGCCGTCCGTTGTTGAAGCCGGTCACCACCCAGTCTGTGTCCTCGAGCGAGCGGTCCTGCACCTTGAACGTCGCGCGGACGGCGTCACTGTGGTCCAGCAGGACAAGCACGCCGTCGTCGCGCCGCAGGAACGCCACCTCGCGCAGCGCGTCCGAGAAAGCCGCCGCCTGGGCCATGACATCCTCGGCGCAGGCCATGAGGGTCGTCGCCATGCCCGGGCTGACGGAGACCCGGCCGCCCTCCCCCACCTCGTACGACGCGCGGAAGCGGTTGCAGCCGTCCGATCCGAACGCCACGCCACCCTCGAAGCTGAGCGTGATCTCGGTGCCCGCCACCCGCGGCCGCCCGTCGAGCGAGTCCAGGAGCCATGTGGTGCCGTCGAGTTCGATCATGCGGAACAGTATCGCGGGTAGCCTGCTCGGCATGCCACGCACCCTGGACGGCGCCGTCGTCGCCGTCGTCGGAACGGGCGGCCTCGGCCGCGCCCTCGCCACTGCCCTCGCCGCCCACGGCGCCACGGTGGTGGTCGCGGGTCGCTCCGGCGCCGTCGACGTCCCCCTGGACCTGACGGACGCCGACGCCGGTGCCACCCTCGTCGAGCACGTCACCCGGACCCACGGCCGTCTGGACGGCGTCGTGATCGCCGCGGGCGTCGTCGCCTTCGGGGAGCTCGCGGACACCGAGGACGCGGTGGTCGAGGAACTGCTCCTCACCAATGCGATGGGTCCGCTGTGGCTGGCGAAGCGCGTGTTGCCGGCGCTGCGGGAGAGCAGGGGCTTCCTCGTCAACATCTCGGGCATGGTGGCGGCCACCCCCATGCCGGGCATGGCGGCCTACTCCGCGTCAAAGGCGGCCGCGGCCGCTGGGCTCGCCGCACTCCGGAAGGAACTCCGCCGGGCGGGAGTGCTCGTCTGCGACGTCCAGCCGCCGCACACCGAGACCGGCCTCGCCACCCGACCGCTGGCCGGGACGGCACCCCGGCTGCCGCAGGGACTCGAACCGGAGGTGGTCGCCGAACGCATCGTGGCAGCGATCGAGGCGGACCAGCCGCTCGTCAGTTCCACCGACTTCGGCTGATCCGCCTCGGGACAACGCCAGGCCGGCGCGGCGTCCGGCGTCCGGCGTCAAACCAATTCGGCGTCAGGCCAGTTCGGCGTCCAGCGTGATGTCCACGGCCAGCGCCTGGGAGACCGGGCAACCGGACTTGGCGGCGTCGGCGATTCGCGCGAACTCGTCCGCGGAGATGCCCTCCACCTGGGCCTTCACGGTCAGGTGCACCCCGGTGATCCCCTCGCCCGCCACGAAGGTGACCTCGGCGGTGGCGTCGAGCTGGGTGGGCGGGGTGTCGTTGCCGGCCAGCTCGTTCGACAGCGCCATGCAGAAGCAGGCGGCGTGCGCGGCGGCGATCAGTTCCTCGGGAGTGGTGTTCCCGCCGGACTCCTCGGCGCGGGCCTTCCAGTTGACGTCGAAGGTGCCGAGTCCGGAGGTCTCGAGGGTGGTCCGCCCCGAGCCGCTGAAGAGGTCACCGTTCCAGGTGGCGCTGGCCTTGTTCACGATGGGAGTGGGCATTGGGTCCAACCTTCCTTCGAATCCGGGGGCGCGCAGCTTCCTGCACACCCGGTGCCGCCCACCCTAGGAGCGTGGGTCTGTAAGGG
>DBPQ01000100.1 GCA_002304945.1 Actinomycetales bacterium UBA1416
CGGCACGTCCCCGCGGGGCGGCCGGCCGGGCCGGCGCACGGCGGGTACGCGCGGGAGACGACGTTCGCGTGGCCATACGCACCCGACGCTATCCCGCCGCCCCCGGGTGACGAAACGGGCGCGCCGGTGACGGACCGATCAGGTCTCGATGACCACCGGGATGATGATCGGACGCCGGCGCAGCTTCTGGGCCGCGAACCGCCCCACCCGGCGGCGCAGGACCTGTTGCAGCAGGTGGGGGTCGGTGGAGTCCTTGGCAGCATCGGCGAGCGCGAGGGCGAGCTCGTCCCGGATGGGGTCGAACACGGACTCCCCCTCCGGGATGCCACGCGCCTGGATGTGGGGGCCCACCACGATCTCACCGGACGTGGCGTCAACGGCCGCGAAGATCGAGATGAAGCCCTCCTCGCTGAGCGTGCGGCGATCCTTCAGCTCGGCGTCGGTGATCTCCCCGACCGACGATCCGTCCACGTAGATGTAGCCGCACGGCACGGCGCCGGCGATGCGGGCGACGCCGTCGGAGAGGTCCACCACCACGCCGTCCTCGGCGAGCACCACCCGTTCGGCCGGCACGCCGGTCTGGACCGCCAGCGCCCCGTTGGCCACGAGGTGGCGGATCTCGCCGTGGATCGGGAGCACGTTGCGCGGCTGGACGATGTTGTAGCAGTACAGCAGCTCGCCCGCGGAGGCGTGCCCGGAGACGTGCACCCGCGCGTTGGCCTGGTGGACGACTCGCGCCCCGAGCCGCATGAGCCCGTTGATGACGCGGTAGACCGAGTTCTCGTTGCCGGGGATGAGGGAGGAGGCGAAGATCACCGTGTCCCCGGCTCCCACCGAGACCTTGTGGTCCCGGTTCGCCATGCGCGCGAGCACCGCCATGGGCTCGCCCTGGGATCCGGTGGCCATGAGGACCACCTTGTTCGGCGGCAACTGCTCCACGGTGCGCAGGTCCACGAGCACGCCGTCGGGCACGTGGAGATAACCGAGCTCCGCGGCGATCCCCATGTTCCGGACCATGGACCGGCCCACCAGGCAGACCATGCGGTCGTGGCGGGCGGCGGAGTTGAGCACCTGCTGGATGCGGTGCACGTGGGAGGCGAAGGATGCCACCACGATCTTCCCGGTGGACTGCGCGAACACCGAGTCGAGCACGGGGCCGATGTCCCGCTCGTGGGCGGTGAACCCGGGGACCTCGGCGTTGGTCGAGTCCACCATGAACAGGTCCACGCCCTCCTCACCGAAGCGCGCGAAGGCCCGGAGGTCGGTGATGCGGCCGTCGAGGGGGAGCTGGTCCATCTTGAAGTCGCCGGTGTGGAGGACGTTGCCGGCGTCGGTGCGGATCATGACCGCGAGCCCGTCCGGGATCGAGTGGTTGACGGCGACGAACTCGCACTCGAACGGCCCGAACTCCTCGACCTGCTCCTCCCGCACCGTGAGGGTATAGGGGGTGATGCGGTGCTCCTTGAGCTTCGCCTCCACGAACGCGAGCGTCAGCTCGGACCCCACGATCGGGATGTCGGGGCGCTTGCGGAGCAGGTACGGGACGGCGCCGATGTGGTCCTCGTGCCCGTGGGTGAGGACGAGGGCGACGACGTCGTCGAGCCGGTTCTCGATGTGGCTGAGGTCCGGGAGGATCAGGTCCACCCCGGGATGGTCGTCCTCCGGGAACAGCACGCCGCAGTCGACGATCAGGAGCTTCCCGTCGATCTCGAGGACCGTCATGTTGCGCCCGACCTCACCGAGCCCGCCGAGCGGGACGATGCGGAGGGTGCCCGGCTTCAGGGGCGCGGGTCGGGACAGTTCGGGATGGGGATGGCTCACGGGACCATCCTGCCACGGGGACCTGTCAGCGATATCCGAGCGACCGCATGGCGGCGAGGAGGGCAGTGCGCTGCTCGTCCGTCGGCGGGACGAGCGGGAGCCGGAGGCGGGCGGTGCCGATCAGGCCCAGCTCGAAGGCGGCCTGCTTGGCGAGCACTGCGCCCTGGCCGGTGCCCATGATGGCGTCCACGAGCGGCAGGAGCTCGTCATGGACGGAACGGGCGGTGCCGAGGTCCGAGGCGGCGACGGCGTCGACCATGTGGCGGTACCGGTCCGCGGCCACGTGGCCGACCACCGAGACGACGCCCACGGCACCGTGGACGAGGAAGGAGAGGTTGAGGGGGTCGTCCCCCGAGTAGATCGCGAGGCCGGTCTCGCTCCCCCGGCGGCACCCGGCCACGGCGTTGCCGGTGGCGTCCTTGATGGCGAGCACGTTCGGGTGCCCGGCCAGGCGCGCGGAGGCCTCCGGGCCGATGGGCACGCCGGTGCGGCCCGGGATGTCGTAGAGCATGACGGGCAGGTCGGTCGCGGAGGCCACCGTCTCGATGTGGACGGCGACGCCCTCCTGCGAGGGGCGGCTGTAGTAGGGCGAGACCACGAGCAGTGCGTCGGCGCCCGCCTCGGCGGCACACTCCGCCATCCGGACGGCGTGCGCCGTGTCGTTCGAGCCCGCACCGGCCACCACCTTCGCCCGGTCGCCGACGGCGCCGACGACGGCGCGCACGAGGTCCGCCTTCTCGGGCCCGTGGGTGGTCGGGGACTCCCCCGTGGTCCCGGAGACGACGATCCCGTCGCACCCGGCGGCGACGAGGTGGTCGGCCAGGCGGGCGGCGGACTCGAGGTCCATGCTGCCGTCCGCGTGGAACGGGGTGACCATGGCGGTGAGAACCGTACCGAAGGCGGTGCGTGCGTCCATGGGCCGACGGTAGCGCAGCCTCGCCGGAGGGGTCCGTGAGGGGCCGATGGGTGATACTGGCCGAATGGCCGATGTCTCCGTGCGCCCCGCCCTCCCCGCCGACGCCCCCGCGATCGGGACCATCCACGCCGCCACGATGCGGCTCGCCGTGGAGGCCGGACTGCGCGAGGCCCTCGATCCGGAGATCGCGGCCGGCTTCGACCCCGCCGGCTTCGCCGGCCAGTGGGAGGAGGCGATCGCCACCCCCCCGAGTCCGCTGCACCGGGTGCTGACCGCGCTGGATCGCGCGACGGTGGTGGGCTTCGCCGCGATCGCGCCGGTGGACGAGGAGGTGCGCGCCGGACTCGACGCGGATCCGCCGGAGGCCGAGATCCTGGCCCTCGAGGTCGATCCGGCCCGCTGCAGGTCCGGGCATGGCTCGCGACTTCTCGCCGCCTGCGTCGACATCCTGCGGCAGCAGAACGCCGGACACGTGATGACGTGGGCCGTGCAGGGCGACGACCCACGGGCCCGGTTCCTCTCCTCGGCGGGCTTCGCCCCGTTGGGGATGCGCCGAACCTGGCAGGTCGGGGACGGCACCGTCTCCCAGATCGCCTGGCACGCCGCGCTCGACTGATACGCCTCTCAGAGGTCGAGGAGTGCGTCCAGCCCCACGGTGAGGCCGGGCCGCTCGGCCACGCGGCGGACGGCGAGGAGCACGCCGGGCATGAAGCTGGTCCGGTCGAACGAGTCGGTGCGAATGGTGAGCTGCTCCCCGGGGT
The DNA here is from genome assembly GCA_002304945.1 of Actinomycetales bacterium UBA1416. Taxonomy (GTDB): domain Bacteria; phylum Actinomycetota; class Actinomycetes; order Actinomycetales; family Actinomycetaceae; genus UBA1383. The sequence goes on from DBPQ01000100.1 coordinate 3,499, forward strand.
TGCCGAGGAGGATCTCCTCGTGGGCCACCAGGCCGCGGAGCCGTACGGCGTGCACGTGCACGCCGTCGACGACGGCGCCGCGCGCACCGGCGAGCGCGGACGTGGTGGCGTCCGG
>DBPQ01000153.1 GCA_002304945.1 Actinomycetales bacterium UBA1416
GCGCGGCTCCTCCGGGTGGGGCACACGGCCCCAACCCGGAGGAGCCCTGGACAAGGCCTGGGCAGCGCGACGGTGGCTGACAATCGGGTTGCGGCACCGCGGGCCGAAGGGCCGCCTGCGCACGACGTGGCGAGGCGCGCGGTGGCGCGTCGTTTGCGCCGCGCATGCCGAGCCGCTGAGTGCGTAGCGACAGCGCAGCTGGCGCAGGGGCCGTCTGTGTGGTTCAGCGAGTCGCTGCTGCTGCGGGCGAGGCACGGGGTGATGGGACGGCGGTCGCTGCCGTTCGGCCGGGGGCCGGGGCGGCGGCCCCGGGTGGCCGCGTCAGCGGCCACGGTGCCGGGGTTGCTCCTGGCCCGCGCGCCGCTTGGTGACAATCGGGTTGCGGCACCGTGGCCCGAAGGGCCCTGCGCACGAGGTGGCGAGGCGCGCGGTGGCGCGTCGTTTGCGCCGCGCATGCCGAGCCGCTGAGTGCGTAGCGACAGCGGAGCTGGCGCAGGGGCCGTTTGTTGGGCGCAGCGACTCGGTGCCGGGGCGAGTCGGTGCCACAGCGAGTCGGTGCCACAGCGAGTCGGTGCCACAGCGAGTCGGTGCCACAGCGAGTCGGCGCTGGTGACGGTAGGGCCGGATGTTGTACTCGCGGGGTCCCCATCGACCTTCGCGCCTCACACTGGCGGGGGTGGCGGTGGCTGGGGGTGCTCCCCTACTATCGCCTCGTGAGGCCTGGATGGGACCCAGGGGCGGTCTTGTTTCACGGGGGGTCGCCGAATGTACCGCCGCGAGGGGGGTGCTTTGTCAAAGCGGGCGCCAGAGAGTCAAATAATGGCTCTTCTATACATACTTCTCTATGCATTGACCTGGATTTGAAAACTTGACCATTTGACTTCAGGAAGTAGGAGAGGTGGTAGTGATGTGCATTGAGTGGTCAAATCATCAAATAGTCAAATCAAGGACCCTCAAACCCTTGTACCCCATAGGGTTGGTGGATTTGACTTCCAAGAGCAGGAGGTCAAATACCTAAATCGGATATGCACCGATCGTTATTCTACCGCCGATCACGCGAGCAGCAGTTCCTGTGGGCCTGTGTACTTACGTGCGCGCGCGTATAGGGGGGTTTTTTTCTGTGGCGCCAGAGGGCGATGTAAGTACGCGGCGGTAGGAGGGGGTGCGCGAAGGGAGTGTGAGCGCACATGCGGCTGCCGTGGAGAAGGTGCTCTGGGGCGGAGGACCCGTCCGCCGGGACCGTTGACGGGCGGGAGGGCGCGGTGGACCGGGCTCTGGACCGGATGGACGCGCGGCTGGTGCGCGTCGTGGAGGGGATGGTCGAGCGCCTGGAGGGGGATCTCACGGCGGACTCGAGCTGGCGGCTCATCGCGAGCGGTGGCGGAGACGGCCTCGACCTGGACGGCGATGCGCGGACCCGGATCGCGGAGCGGTGCGTGCGGCTGTGGATCCGCGATGGGACCATCGCCCAGGCGGAGTCGCTGCTCGCGAGCGGCTGCTTCGGGGAGGGGCTGTCCCGCCCTCGGGCGGCGGACGGGCGGGTGCAGAGGGCCATCGACCGGTTCTGGGACGATGAGGACAACCGGCTGGTGCTGACCGATGTGTCGGGCTTGCGGGACACGAACCGGTGCCTGATGCTCGAGGGCGAGCGGTTCTTCACGGTGCACACCAGTCCCGCGGACAGCCAGGTGAAGATCGCGGACATCCCCGCCTCGGAGATCACCGAGGTGATCTGCCATCCCCAGAACCGGCGGAAGCGGCTCCTCTACCGGCGGGAGTGGCGGCCCCGGCAGTACGACTTCGAGGCCGGCCGCTGGGTCGTCGCCCGGGACCCCGAGGTGCGGTACTACCGGGACCTCTCGGCGCCCGACCCACGGATGCCGCAGCCCGAGGATGATCCGGAGGCGCTGGCCCAGGTGCTGGAGGCGCCATCCCTGGAGCCCGATGTGGCGGTCTGCCACGCGGTGACGAACACGATGGGGGTTCGGGGGGTGCCGGAGGCGTACCGGGCGTACGACTGGGCGCACATCCACGCGGGCACTGTCACCGATATGGCGACGATCACGAGGGCGTTCGCGATGCTCGCGTGGCGGAAGAAGGTGCGGACGCGGTCGGTGGATACGGTGCGGTCGGCGGGGCGGTCGTTCCTGTCGCCCCCGCCGGGCCCGGGCGGGGTGTTCGTGGGGAATGAGAACGTGGACCTGGAGCCGATCCGGGTGGGGACGGGCCAGGTGGCGAACCAGTCGGCCACGGGCCGGCACACGTTCCTGGAGTCGATCCGGCCCTTCGGGTTCGGGGAGCACTGGTATGGGGACGCGTCGACGGGGAACCTGGCGATCGGCCGGTCGATGGAGCTGCCGGCGATCTGGCGGATCCGGGAGCGTCAGGGGTTCTTCGAGCGGCTGCTGCGGCGGCTGATCGACTACGCGATCGCGCGGGCGGCGCTGATGCAGGACCTGGTGTACATCCCCCACACGGTGCGGCGGACCTACGACCTGGACTTCCCGCCGGTGCGGCC
>DBPQ01000150.1 GCA_002304945.1 Actinomycetales bacterium UBA1416
CGTCCTCATCGGTGGTCCCCAGCCGCGGCGGGCGACCAAGTGGGCGTGGTTCTGGCTCTCCTTCCTCCCCTTGGGCTGGGCGGCGTTCCTGCTCCTGGAGCCGGTCCTGGTGTGGCGCCGTCGAGAGTCGTACCCGCCGGAGCGTAGGTTCACCGGCGGGTGGGCGTGGATCACCGCGGTCGTAGCCCAAACCGTGTTCGCCCAAATGATCGACGGATGGTACGACTCCGTACCCTGGAACTGAGAAGGAGAACGAGCACGCCGGTACGTGTGACCACCCGAGGACTGAGCTGGGACGGGACGCGCTGCTGGCCGACATGGTGGCCTCCACGGACGGTACTACTGTCGGGGTGTCGTCGAAAGCCAGGAGGAGAGACGCATGCCATCGACCGTGACCCCGCGTGGGTTGTTCTGGACCGGGGTGTGGTGCGTCCTCGGGGCTGCTGCGGCCACCGTGGCCTCGGCATTCTTCCCATCGACGCTGCCGAGCATCCTGCACGGTGTCGTCCTGCAGGTGTTCTCCTACCTCGTTGTCGTGGTGCGCGACATCGGAGTCTTGGCCATCGTCGGCTCCCTCGTCCTGCAGGCCCTGACATCACACCGCGCCCTCAACCGTGATGAGACCCAGGCCCGCCGCGAACTGTGAGGAACCCGCTCCCACGGTCCCGGTTCTTCAAAGATGACCGGCGCGTCTCCTCAGTCTTCGCCGCATCTCGACAGACGTTGTCGAGATGCAGCGAACTTTGAAGTCTGCGCGCTGATTTCATCAATGAATCTTCAACCATGTGACCGCCACGGCCTCCTCGATGAGGGCTTTGGAGCCGCCGCCCTCACTGTATGCATCAGTGATGGCCACAGTGATGACTACACTGAGAGCTCAGTGATGAGTGAAGTCATCCGAGTGGGTTAGGTGAACGCCGTGGAAACGAGCCAGGGAACACTCGACGAGGTGGTGGCCCGGTTGCGCTCTGCCGCCACCGATCTCACCCATGTCGAGGTCAAGGCGGCGGCCGGTGGCTTGCCCAAGGATCTCTGGCCAACTGTCAGTGCGTTCAGCAATGGTGGCGGCGGCGTCATCATTCTGGGGCTTGACGAGGCGAGTGGATTCGCGCCAGCGCCAGGCTTCGACGCCCGGGCCATCCGGGATGCCGTGGCCGACGCCTTTCGCCCGCGTCGTGCCTCAGAAGGGGACGGTGCGATCACGCCACGGCCGCTGGGGACGATCGACATCGGCGAGATCGACGGGGCACCGGTCGTCGTCGTCGATGTCGAGGAACTACCCGTCAGCCAAAAGCCGGCATTCGTCACCGTTCAGGGTAAGGAGGGCGGCACCTATGAGCGGGTTGGCGACGGCGACCGCCGCATGAGCTCCTACGGCATCTTCCTGCTCTCGTCGGATGCAACCCAACCAATGATCGACGCCGCTCCAGTGAAGGGCGCGACCACCGCGGATCTCGATGCCGAGCAGATCGAGAGATTCATTGCGAGGCTTCGACGAAGGCGTCCCAGATCTGTCGCAGATCTCAGCGCTACCGCCGACATCCTGCGCAGACACAATGTGCTCGCCGGGGATGGAGAGACTCCAACCTTGGCTGGGCTGCTCGCCCTTGGGCGCTACCCGCAACAGTTCCTGCCGCAGGCAATGGTCACGTTCGCCGTGTACCCAGGCCGAACGAAGGAGATGCTGGTTGGGGATACACGCATGCTCGACCGGCGAGTTGTTGAGGGCCCCATTCCCGCCATGGTTGAGGACCTCGTCCGCGCGGTGCTTCAGAACCTGCGAACACGGCGAGTCTCGCATGGCGTGGGAGCTGCGGATGAGCCGGAGATTCCGGAAACCGCTCTTCGCGAAGCAGTGACCAACGCATTGACTCACCGCGACTACAGTCCGTGGGCCCTCGGCGATCAGGTTCGCGTCGAGATGTACCCCGATCGTGTTGAGGTGTGGAGTCCCGGTGGGATCTGGGGCGGGAGGCGTGTCATCGACCTGTATGACGGCAGCTCTCGGTCGCGAAACGGTGTCCTCGCCGCACTCCTGTCGGATGTCCCCCTCCTTGACAGGGACGAAGCCGTCTCGGAGAACGCAGGCTCGGGAATCCCAGCCATGACCGGAGCTCTCGGACGCGCCGGGCTCCCCGCCCCGAAGTTCCTCACCTCCGTGACCAGCCTGACTGTGGTTCTCGAACGGCATGGACTCCTCAACCCAGAAACCGAGAAGTGGCTCAAGGCCGTGGGTGCAGCCACGCTGGATGCGGACCTCCAACGGGCGTTGGTGCTGGTGCACCGAGGCTACGAGGTGGACGACCAAGTTCTGCGCGCACAGCTCGCGATGGACAGCAACGATGCGCGAACAATCCTCCGCGTGCTCGCCGATCGCGGCTGGCTTCGTTTCCCAAGGCGCGTGGGGGAACCGTATCGGCCAGGGCCGAGGCTCGATCGACTCGACAGGGAGCTTGCCCAGCTCCCTCTGTTCCCGAAGGAGACAGCAGTTCGCCGAATCAGTCTCGATGAGCGCGTTCTGGCGTCTTTTGACGGGGACGAGGAGTTGGGGGTGCACGAGATAGCCGAGCGCACCGGGACGTCCGCGAACACGCTCCGTCCCCGACTGCGCGTTCTCGTTGAGGAGGGGGCACTCATCGCAACAGCGCCGGCACAGAGCAGGAACCGTCGATACAGGATTGGCGATCGGGCCTAGGTCCGCGACACAACGCGGGGGGAGAAGACGTGCGCCTCTCCGAATCGTGCGAGTCTGGGAGTTGAACGGGCAGAAGGGAGATCGGGTGGCACCGAGGACGAAGAAGTCGAACGGAACGGCAAGGTCCGTTGAGGCGGCGCTGTGGGATGCCGCGAATCAACTTCGCTCCAACATGGACGCCGCGGAGTACAAGCACGTTGTCCTCGGGCTGATCTTCCTGAAGTACGTCTCGGACGTGTTCAACAAGCGGGAACGCGAACTCGCGACCCTGGTGGACGATAAGTCCTCGGAATACTTCATGCCCACCCCTGAGGCGAAGCGGTCCGTGCTCGCGGACCGAGATGAGTACCTTGCCGCCGGCGTCTTCTGGATCCCCGAAGGGCACCGGTGGGAGGACCTCCGCGCGGCTGCGAAGCGGCCCGACATCGGCTCCCGCATCGACATGACCATGGACGCGATCGAACGGGAGAACCCGTCCCTGAAGGGCGTGCTGCCGAAGAACTTCGCCCGCCGGGAACTGACCCCGGTCATGCTGGGCGGTCTGATCGACACCTTCTCCCGGGATGACCTGGCGTCGGAGGAAAACCAGTCCCTCGACGTCCTCGGCCGCGTCTACGAGTACTTCCTCGGCCAGTTCGCCTCCTCCGAGGGCAAAGGCGGGGGCGAGTTCTACACCCCCCGTACGGTGGTCCAACTGCTGGTGGAGATGCTGGAACCGTTCAACGGCCGGGTGTACGACCCGGCCTGCGGAAGCGCGGGAATGTTCGTCCAGGCGGACAAGTTCGTCAAAGCGCACGGTGGACGGCGCAACGACATCTCCGTGTTCGGGCAGGAGATGAACCCCACCACCTGGCGGCTGGCGAAGATGAACCTCGCATTGCGCGGCATCGACGCCAACCTCGGCCCCCAGTGGGGTGACTCCTTCCACCAGGACCTCCACCCCGACCTGCGCGCCGACTTCGTGCTCGCCAACCCGCCCTTCAACATCTCCACCTGGGGCGGGGAACGCCTCCGCGACGACCCACGCTGGAAATACGGCACCCCACCCGCCGGGAACGCGAACTTCGCGTGGATCCAGCACATGCTCCACCACCTCGCCCCCACCGGCACCATGGCCACCGTGCTGGCCAACGGGTCGCTGTCCTCGCAGCAGTCCGGGGAGGGCGACATCCGCCGCGCCCTGGTGGAGAACGACCTCGTGGAGTGCATCGTCGCCCTGCCCAGCCAGCTGTTCTACACCACCCAGATCCCGGTGTGCCTGTGGTTCCTCACCAAGGACAAGTCCTCGCGCACCGTGCGCTCCGAGCGCCCGCAACGCGACCGCCACCGCGAGGTGCTGTTCATCGACGCCCGCGGACTCGGCCACATGGCGTCCCGGACCACCAAGGAGTTCACCGACGACGACGTCGCCCAGGTCGCGTCCACCTACCACCGCTGGCGCGGCGAACCCAACGGGACCCCGTACGAGGACATCCCCGGATTCTGCGCCTCCGTCACCCTCGACCAGATCGCCGACCACAACCACGTCCTCACCCCCGGCCGATACGTCGGCGCCGCCGACGTCGAGGACGACGGCGAACCCCTCGACCAGAAGATCACCCGCCTCACTGAAGAGATCACGTATGGGTTCTCCCAACGCGCGGTGCTTCAGGAGCGTGTGCTGTCGGCGCTCGGCTCCCTTGGGGCCAAAAGATGACCGGTGCGAGGACTTCCACCGACCTGGCGAGCACAGTTGATCTACTTACCGGGTTCCCTTTCAAGAGTTCGAGCTACTGCGGCCCCGACGAAGGAGTGCGCCTTGTCCGCGGAGACAATGTCATGCAACGCGGCATCAGATGGGATGGGGCGAAGCACTGGCCGTCTTCGCTGACCGGTGAATTCGGCAAGTACCGACTGATGTCCGGTGACGTGGTGCTCGCGATGGATCGTCCGTGGATTGAAGCCGGACTCAAGGTCGCAGAGATTCGAGCGGGCGACGCGCCGTCACTCCTCGTGCAGCGGGTGGCCCGCCTTCGTACGAGAGACCCCGGTCTCCGTCAGGACTACCTCAAGTGGCTTCTCTACACCCCTGCCTTCACCCAGCACGTTCTCTCGGTTCAGACTGGCACCGCAGTCCCCCACATCAGCGGCGGCCAGATCCTCTCATTCAAGTTCGAACTGCCTGACCTTGACGAGCAGAGGCGGATCGCGGGCGTGTTGGGCGCGTTCGACGACCTCATCGACACCAACACGCTGCTCGCTTCCCGCGCGCAGTCGCTGGCCGTGGCGCTGCTGGAGGGAGCTGAAGAGGTGACTGCGCTTTCGGAAGTGGCAGTACCGGTTAAAGCGACTCTCTTCCGACCTGTCGGCACGGTGGAGCACTATTCACTGCCCGCGTTCGACGCCGGCGGTCGGCCGGAAACCGTGGATGGGGGTGAGATCAAGAGCGGGAAGCAGCGATTGGTCGCTCCGTCGGTTCTGGTCTCGCGCCTCAATCCGCAGACACCGCGTGTTTGGATGTCGTACCCGGCAGGAGAGGCCGCAGCGTCAACGGAGTTCGTGGTCTTGGCGGGCAAGGACGATGTCGCCGTGGAGGAGATCTGGGCGGCCTGTTCATCGCAGACGTTCGCAAGCGAGATGCGCTCTCGTGTGACCGGCACGACCGGAAGCCATCAGCGAGTGGACAAGGCTGCCATCCCCACCATCGAGGTCCCAGACCCTCGCAGCCTCGGCACACCCCATCGACGGGCGGTGGTGTCATTGGTTCAAGAGGCCGACGGGTCGTTGGCACAGGCCGCAGAGCTCGCCAAGATCCGTGACGAGCTCCTTCCACTGCTGATGTCGGGGCGTATCACGGTGGATGAGGCGTGGGAGGCGGTTCCGGGATGACGTGGTTCAGTGAGGCCCAACTGGAGGAGTACGTACTCTCTCTCCTTGCAGAGGCGGGGTGGGTGGCCGTTCACGGTGTCACGATCGCGCCGGGCGAGCCCGCAGCCGAACGTTCCGACTACCGCGAGGTGATCCTTGAACGCCGCCTGCTGGACGCGGTGCGGGCCCTGAACCCGCACCTGCCAGAGCATGCGGTGCGGGACGTGGTGGACACGGTCCGCCGCCCGGAGTCGCAGGTCGCGGCGTCGGAGAACTGGCGCTTCTACCAGTTGCTCACCCAGGGGGTCCCCGTCGAGTACCGCGAGGCCACGGGTCGGGTGAAGGCTGTCCGCGCCGCCCTGGTGGACTGGGCCAACCCATCCGCGAACGACCTCGTCGCTGTCAACCAGTTCACGATCCACGGGCCGAAGCGGGACCGCCGCCCCGACATCGTCCTCTTCGTCAACGGACTACCGCTCGGGTTGATCGAACTGAAAGCGACCGGGTCGGTGAACGCGTCGCTGAAGTCGGCGTTCCACCAGGTGCAGACGTACCGGGCGCAGATCCCGGACCTCTTCACCTACACCCAGGTCGTCGTCCTCTCGGACGGCATCTCAGCGAAGGCGGCCCCATTCTCCGGGGCATGGGAGCACTACGCCCCGTGGAAGACCATCGACGGGACCCTCGAACCGACTGGTGCCATCCCCCAGATCGAAGTCCTCACCAAGGGTCTCCTGACACCGGCCGTGTTCCTCGACTGGGTGCGGTCCTACGTTGCCGTGTACGGCGATGGGGAGGACACGGTCCGGAAGCAGGCGAAGTACCACCAATATTGGGCGGTCCGGAAGGCCGTGCAGCGCACCGTGGACGCCGTCGCCGGGGACGGCCGAGTCGGGGTGGTGTGGCACACCCAAGGGTCGGGGAAGTCGTTGGAGATGGCGTACTACGCCGGCCAGGTGATGCGCCACCCCGACATGGGCAACCCCACCGTCATCGTCCTGACCGACCGGAACCAGCTCGATGACCAGTTGCACGACGAGACGTTCGCCGCCTCCAAACCTGGCGCACCGCTCCCGGAACCGCCGGTGCAGGCGGACTCCCGCGACGCCCTGAAAGCCCTGCTGGCGGGCCGGCAGTCCGGCGGGATCATCTTCTCCACCATCCAGAAGTTCGGCCTCTCCCGCGACGACCGCGATGCCGGCAAATCCTTCCCGGTGCTGTCCACCAGGTCGAACATCGTGGTGATGGTCGACGAGGCGCACCGCACCAACTACGGCTTCATCAGCGGGTTCGCCCGCAACCTGCGTGACGCCCTCCCGAACGCGTCCTTTGTCGCGTTCACCGGCACCCCGATCGAGGAGAAGGACCGGTCCACCACGTCCGTGTTCGGCACGTACATTGACGTGTACGACATGACCCAGTCCGTCGCGGACGGCGCCACCGTCAAGGTGTTCTACGAGGCCCGCCTCGCCAAGGTCGAACTCCCCGATGAGGCGCACCGCATCATCGACACCGAGTTCGTCGAGGCCACCGAGGGCTCCGAGGAAGAGGTTGTCGAACGGTTGAAGACCCGGTGGGCGCGGGTGGAGGCCATCGTCGGGTCCGACCAGCGCATCGCCGTCCTCGCCCAAGACATCGTCACCCATTGGGAAGCCCGCCGCGACCTCCTCAAAGGGAAGGGCATGATCGTGGCGATGTCCCGCCGCATCGCCGTCAAGTTGTACGACGCGATCGTCGCGCTCCGTCCGGAGTGGCACACCGAGGACGACGCCACCGGGCGGATCAAGGTGGTGATCACCGGGTCCGCCACCGATGACGCCCCGCTGCAGCGCCACCTGCGGTCCAAGGCCGAGTTCACCGCGCTGAAGGCACGGGCCTCCGACCCCGCTGACGAGCTGGAGTTGGTGATCGTGCGGGACATGTGGCTCACCGGGTTCGACTCCCCGGCGATGCACACCATGTACGTGGACAAGCCCATGAAGGGTGCCGCGTTGATGCAGGCGATCACCCGCGTCAACCGGGTGTTCCGGGACAAGCCGGCCGGCCTGGTGGTGGACTACATCGGCATCGCGGAGGACCTGAAGACCGCGCTGGCGGACTACACCCAACGCGACCGGGACGACGCGAAGGTCGGACAGGACGTGGAGAAGGTCGCGATCCCGGAGATGCTCGCCGAGCACTCCATCGTGGCCGGCATCATCGCCGCCGTTGGCTGGCGGGCGATCCTGGCGACGGCGGCGCCCGGGGCGCAGTTGCACGCCATCGCCGCCGTCGTGGACCACCTCCTCGCCGCCGAACGCGACGCCGACGACGCGGCGGGGGCGCCGTCGTCGTCGGAGGACCTGGCCGCGGCGGAGAATCCGGGGGAGGCGCAGACCCGCCCGGTGGCCGACTCCCACGACCAGAGCCCGAAGCAGCGGTTCATGGCGCACACCCGGCGGTTACGGTCGTTCTTCGTGATGGTGCCGACCTCGCCGGAGGCGCAGGCGATCCGGGACGACATGGCGTTCTTCGACGCGGTCCGCGCCCAGATCGCCAAGATCGACTCCACCACCCGTGGCCCGGGCGGGGACGGCGCCGAGATGGACACCGCGATCCAGCAGATCATCTCCGAACACATCGCCGGCGGTGAGGTCATCGACATCTACGCCGAGACCGGGCTCGCGAACCCCGACCTGTCCCTCATCGACGACGACTTCATCGAGTCCTTCCGGCTCGCGGCCAACAAGAACGTGCGCTTCGAGATGCTCAAGCGCCTCCTGCAGAACGAGGTCCGCAAGGTGGGGCAGCGGAACGTCGTCACCGGGAAGCTGTTCTCCGAGATGCTCGACGCCTCCCTGAACCGGTACCACAACCGGGCACTGGACACCGCCGAGGTGGTCGCCGAGATGGTGGACCTGGCCAGGAAGATGAAGGCCGACGCCGACCGGGGCAAGGATCTCGGCCTCACCGACGACGAGATCGCGTTCTATGACGCGCTGCGGACGAATGCGTCCGCGGTGCAGGTGCTCAGGGACGAGACCATGAAGAAGCTCGCCCACGAGCTCACTACCATCGTCCGGCGGGACGCCACCACCGACTGGTCCGTGAAGGAACAGGTCCGCGCCAAGCTCCGCACCTCCATCAAGCGGCTGCTGCTACGCCACGGGTACCCACCCGACAAGGAACCCACCGCCACCGAACTCGTCATGGAACAAGCCGAACTCATGGGCGAATGGCAGGACAACATCGACTGGGACACCCGCGGCCACGCCGCGGACACGCAGTGGACCTCCACGGTGGTCGCGACCGATACCGCGGACGTGCGCGAGAGTCAGGTCGACATTCCAGCGGGCGTGGAGCGGCGCCGAATGTAGTGGGAGCCGCGTCGTTCACCCCTGAGTTCGAGCTCGCCGGATTCGACGAGGCGGCGAAGCACGACACGTGCCTGTTGAGGGCTGAGGCGGCACAGTTCGGCTGCCTTGCTGCGTGTGATGCTTCCAAAGTGGTCGACGTAGGACAAGACCATCTGTTCTTGTTGAATTGGGTCCGTGTCCCGGAGGCGAACATAGGCGCTTGCCTGAGCGGTGCGATAGAAGGCGGCAGTGAGGTGATAGCGGCGGCCACGGCCGTTCCCCCGGGGTTCGACCAGGCCCATCTCGGTCAGTCGGGCGATCTCGGAACGGAGGGGAGCTTCCGGAGTGCGCAAGGCGGTGGCGAGCTCCACCAGGACCGCGGGTCCGGTCGCCTTGAGTTCGTGCAGGATGCGCAGGTGCCGCAGTGGGATTGACGTTCCGGTGGATTCCTCCTGCTCGATGATGAAGCGCACCATCTCAAGGTCGGAGTCCGAGGTCGGCACAGTGAGGATGACGGCCTTGTCATTGGTGCCGGTGTAGTCCGGGCCACTGCGTCCCAGCCGAAGAAGCCCGCGATACATCTCAGGGACGCCACGGCCGTATCTGTCGACGATTCCGGCGCGCTTGAATGCGTCAGCGAGGACGACGGAGCGAGGCCTGGAGTCCTCGAACACGTTGTCCAACGTGATGCCGGGCGGAAAGCCGCCTGGGCTCGCGATTCTGAGGTGGTCCTCAGTCAGGTGGATGCTGATGGGGCCGAGTTCCGAGTAGTCCCGGTGCACGATGGCGTTGGCGAGGGCCTCCCGCACGATCCCCCCAGGCAACCGTGGGATCGACACCCGGTACAGGCCGAGCATCAGTTCCTGTTCAGAGTTGCGGACCTCGATGAGATCCTTAATGCGTTCGGCTGCCCGAAGGAGGGGCACACGGATCTGTTCATCGGCGACGATCTGTCCGCCGCGCATCTCCTGGAAGCTGACCTCGGCGGTCGGGACGTGAGCGTTCAGTGCAGCCTCAGTCCCGAAGAGCAGCACCGCACCCAGCGTCAATTCGCCGCTGTCCGGCCGTACCAGCCGCAGGGCGCGCAGGATCTCGTCGTCGCTGGCATCCGCGAGACCGCGATCGCCCTTGCCGAGCGCGCACAGGCGGCGGAAGCGATCGAACTCGCCACCGTCGAGATGGTCCCTGGTCAGTCCTCGGGCGACTGTCTCGGCGTAATCCCGGCCCTGGATGCTCAGTCCCGCGGAGATGATCTCGTGGACGCGGTAGGGCACGCACTCTGGGCTGCCGTCTGCCTTCGTGGAGCGGCGCAGGAAGACACCGGACTTGCTGCCCACTGGTCCAAGACCGGGCTCGACAGTCACAACGGCGACGTCCACGCCGTCGACCGTGACCACCTCCACCGTCGTGACCACCGCGGGCTCGGTGTTGTTCAGGATCAGGGCTCGCAGCCGGTCCGGGTCGGTTCGCGCCCCGTGACGTGGCTGGAGTCCCGTGATCTCTCCTGAGTCCTCCACCCCGAGCAGCAGCACTCCACCGTGCCCGTTGGCGAGGCACACCACTGCGTTGACGATGTCCGTGTCGTTGAGGTCCTTGAGGCGACGGCCGCGCTTGAACTCCGCGGTGAAGGTCTCACCACCGGTAGCGATCCTCCGGACCTCATCGGGTGTCACGCTGTCCATACTTATGCATAGTTATGGATTGGTCAACAGGTGCGGTGTGCAGTATCAAAACTATGGAGGTATGGATCGGAATCGTGACCAACGAAGCGACCAACCTACCCGGTCGCCGCCGCGCGGCGGATCCCGATCCCCGCGCTCGTTGGCGAAACGGTCGCCACCCTTCGCGCATTCCTCGGCACTATCGACGGCCGGCCACCCGCGCCGGCATCACCGCCATGAGCCAACTCGATCCGCCCCCTCACGAAACGCTGACCCGCGGCGTTGAGTCTGCCGCGTACTTTGAGGAACCCGCTCCAACGTGCCTAGTTGTTCAAACATGGCAGGCGTGTTTCCTCAATCTTCGCTGCATCTCGACAGATGGTGTCGAGATGCAGCGAACTTCGAAATCTGAGCGTCGATTTCATCAATGAATCCTCAACCACTTCCCGGTGGTCCCGCGGCGAGGCGGCGGTGGAGTTCGATGATGCCGTTGATTCCTTATCGTTTGCTGCCGTTCTGCATACCGCGCTCAACCGGGGACGGTGGAGGTGGAACTCACTATTCCATCCGCCTCAGGAACTGCTGCCATGACAGCAAGTTGGCGCCCGTTGAATCGTCGGCGGCTGATACAGTGCATCGTCGGATGGTGCGCTGCGGGTGAACTCCACCGATGACGAATCGCTGAG
>DBPQ01000019.1 GCA_002304945.1 Actinomycetales bacterium UBA1416
AACGGCAGCAGCGGCCGCGACCGGTGTTCCCGCGCTGCAGGGCGACGCCGTCGCCCTGGCCCCGGCCTGGGCCGCCGGGGGTGTCCTCGTCCTCGGCACCGTGGCGGCGGCGATGGCGGTGCTCGCCGTTCCGCGGTGGCGACGCGGCCGGTCGCGCTTCGACCGCACCCCGGGAACGGCGCCCGCCACCGACGCCCGCACGCNNGACGACTGGGACGCCCTCGGCCGGGGCGAGGACCCGACCGAGGGAACGGGTACTCTGGACCCGAGGAGGAACACATGACCAACGAGTCCTACACGCTCCCGCCCGCGGCGGCACCGACCAACCACGGCCACACCAAGGCGTCCTGGACCCTCGTGGTCGGCGCGATCCTCGGGGCGCTCATCATCGGCATCGGGCTCGCCACCGGACAGGTTCCGGTGTGGGCGGCCGGCATCGTCATCACGGCGGGAGCGCTGCTCGCGTCCTGGGTGATGCGCCTGCGTGGCCTCGGGCAACCGGTCGGCGAACGGACCCGCCGCGACTGGTACGCCCAGTAGGCCCGCCTGTGTCCGTCCTCGACGACATCATCGCGGGAGTCCGGCAGGACCTCGCCGCCCGGGAGGCGGCGGTGGGCCTCGACCAGCTGAAGGAGGCCGCACGGCGCATGCCGTCCGCCCGGGACGGCGTGTCCGCGCTCCGGAATCCCGCCGGCACCGTCTCCATCATCTCCGAGGTCAAGCGGGCGAGCCCCTCCAAGGGCGCGCTGTCGCACATCGCCGATCCGGCGGCGCTCGCCGCCGAGTACGAGGCCGGGGGTGCTGCCGCGATCTCCGTGCTCACGGAACAGCGCCGGTTCGGCGGCACGCTCGCCGACCTGGCGGCCGTCCGGGCCGCCGTCGACGTCCCCGTCCTCCGGAAGGACTTCGTCGTCAGCCCCTACCAGATCTGGGAGGCCCGCGCCCACGGGGCCGACCTCGTTCTCCTGATCGTCGCGGCTCTCGAGCAGAGCGTCCTGACGTCGCTGGTGGAGCGGGTGCACTCCCTCGGGATGACCGCGCTCGTGGAGGCGCACGACAGGCTCGAGGCGATGCGCGCGGTGAACGCTGGCGCCCGGGTCGTCGGCATCAACGCCCGCAACCTGAAGACCCTCGAGGTGCGCCGCGAGGTGTTCTCCTCGGTCGCGGAGGTCATCCCGCACTCCGTGGTGAAGGTCGCGGAGTCCGGGGTCCGTGGTCCGCACGACGTCATCGACTACGCCCGTGCCGGCGCCAACGCGGTGCTCGTGGGGGAGGCGCTCGTGACCCACCCGAATCCCCGCCAGGCCGTCGCCGAGATGGTGGCCGCCGCCAACCACCCCGCGCTCAGCCAGCGCGACTAGGAGGACCCCGATGCCCAGCACCCGCCTGCAGGACCTCACCGGCCCGTACTTCGGCGAGTTCGGCGGCCGGTTCGTGCCCGAGGCCCTCATCGCGGCCCTCGACGAGCTCGACGAGGCCTGGGGCTCGCTCCGCGAGGACCCCGCCTTCGTCGCCGAACTGGACGAGCTGCACCGGACGTACACCGGGAGGCCCTCCATCCTCACCGAGGCGCGCCGGTTCTCCGCCCTCGCCGGGGGCGCCCGGGTCCTGCTGAAGCGGGAGGACCTGAACCACACGGGATCTCACAAGATCAACAACGTGCTGGGACAGGCCCTCCTGACACGCGCCATCGGGAAGAAGCGGGTCATCGCGGAGACCGGTGCCGGCCAGCACGGCGTCGCCACCGCCACCGCCGCGGCCCTGCTCGGTCTCGAGTGCACCGTGTACATGGGGGCGGAGGACGTGCGTCGCCAGGCCCTCAACGTGGCTCGCATGCGCCTCCTCGGCGCTGAGGTCGTGCCCGTCACCGCCGGGTCCCGGACGCTGAAGGACGCCATCAACGAGGCGTTCCGGGACTGGGTCACGAACGTGGGCACGACCAACTACATCTTCGGGACCGTCGCCGGCCCGCACCCCTTCCCCACGATGGTCCGGGACCTCCAGAAGGTGATCGGGGACGAGGCCCGCGCGCAGGTCCTCGAGCTGACGGGCCGGCTGCCCGACGTCGTCATGGCCTGCGTGGGCGGTGGGTCGAACGCCATCGGCATCTTCAACGCCTTCCTCGACGACGACGTCCGCCTCGTGGGCCTCGAGGCCGCGGGCGACGGCATCGAGACGGGGCGGCACGCCTCCGCGATCGTCGGCGGCGAGCCCGGCGTCCTCCACGGTGCGCGGTCCTACCTCCTGCAGGACGAGGACGGCCAGACCCTGGAGTCCCACTCCATCTCGGCGGGCCTCGACTACCCGGGGGTCGGCCCCGAACACTCCCACCTCGCGAGCATCGGGCGCGTCGAGTACTGGCCGGTCACCGACGCGGAGGCGATGGACGCCTTCGCGGCCCTGTGCCACACGGAGGGGATCATCCCGGCCATCGAGTCCGCGCACGCCCTCGCCGGTGCGCTGCGCCTCGGCCGTGAGGCCGGCGAGGCGGCCGCGGACCTCGTCATCCTCGTCAACCTCTCCGGGCGCGGGGACAAGGACGTGGCGACCGCCGCCGACTGGTTCGACCTCCTCCAGGAAGGGCAGGCATGAGCTCGAAGAGCGCGGCGGCGCTGGACCGCCGGACCAACGACGGCGGGGCCGGCTTCATCGGCTACCTCACGGTCGGGTATCCCGACCTCGAGACCTCCATCGAGGCCGGGCACGCCCTCGTGGACGCGGGTGTGGACATCATCGAACTCGGCCTGCCGTACTCCGATCCCGGCATGGACGGCCCGGTGATCCAGCACACCGGCCAGCTCGCGCTCGACGCTGGCACCCGCACCCGCCACGTCCTCCGGGCCGTCGAGGCCCTCTCCGGCCGCGTCCCCGTCCTCGTGATGACGTACTACAACCCGGTGCACCGTTACGGGGTCGAGGCGTTCGCCCGCGACCTCGCCGCCGCCGGGGGAGCGGGCCTCATCACCCCCGACCTCATCCCGGATGAGGCGGCAGCCTGGATCGACGCCGCCCGCGCCCACGACCTCGACCGCGTGTTCCTCGTGGCGCCCTCCTCGACCGAGGCGCGGCTCGCGAGCACCGCGGCCGCGTGCCGGGGCTTCGTCTACGCCGCCTCCACCATGGGCGTCACCGGGGAGCGGTCCACCGTGGACGGCACCGCCGAGGGTCTGGTGGCCCGGACGCGCGCCGCCGGAGCTGAACGGGTCTGCGTGGGCCTCGGGGTCTCGAACGCCGGGCACGCCCGCGAGGTCGGCGCCTACGCCGACGGCGTCATCGTCGGCTCGGCGCTCCTGCGGGCCCTAGGTGACGGGATCTCCTCCCTCCGCCACCTCGCGACGGAACTGGCCGACGCCGCCCACACGGCGCGGAGGCCCGCGTGACTCCGTTCTCGATTCCGAGCCCACCGGTCGCCGAGTGGAGCCTCGGGCCCTTCCCCCTGCGCGCCTACGCGCTGGCCATCCTCCTCGGCATCGCCGTCGCCACCTGGATCCTGCAGAAGCGCTATGCCCAGCGGGGCGGACCCGAGGAGCGGGTGCTCGACCTGGTCCTGTGGATGGTGCCGTTCGGCATCATCGGCGGCAGGATCTACCACGTCGTCTCCTCCCCGGACGCCTACTTCGGGCCGGACGGCGACCCGTGGCGGGCGTTCGCGATCTGGAACGGGGGCCTCGGCATCTGGGGCGCGATCGCACTCGGCGGCGCCGGAGCCTGGATCGCGGCCCGGCGCTACGGCCTGCGCATGGCGCCCATAGCGGACGCCCTCGCCCCCGGTCTGCTCGTCGCCCAGGCGATCGGCCGGCTCGGCAACTGGTTCAACCAGGAGCTCTACGGCGGCCCCACCACGCTGCCGTGGGGCCTGGAGATCGACGACGCCCACCTCGTGGGCGACTACGCCTCCGGGACGCTCTTCCACCCCACCTTCCTGTACGAGATGATCTGGAACCTCCTGGCCGCCGGATTCCTGATCTGGGCGGAACGGCGCTTCCGGCTGGGCCACGGGCGCGTGTTCTGGCTCTACGTCATGAGCTACACCCTCGGGCGGGTGTGGATCGAGATGCTGCGCGTGGACGAGGCGGAGATGGTGCTCGGGCTGCGGCTCAACGTGTGGACCTCGATCCTCGTGTTCCTCGTCGCGAGCGCGATCTTCCTCTGGTTGCGCCGGCGAGCCGGAGAGCCGGACCCCATCCACCTGCCGGGTCGCGAGCCCCGCAACACGGATGAAACATCCCCGTCCGTAGACTCCCACCCGGAGGCCGGCGGCCGTCCCAGCGGGTGACGTCCGACCAGCATCTGGACGCGCCGGTGGGGCGCCGGGGAGGACTCTGGCAAACTTCGGGCAAAGAATTCGGGCCGACGATGTCCCGTGGACCACGACACGGTGGGAAGAGATTCCCGGCAAGGAAATGGTGGGCATGGCACACGGCGAGCAGTCCAGGGGCCTCTACGACCCGCGCTTCGAGCACGACGCCTGCGGGGTCGCCTTCGTCGCCACGCTGCGCGGCCGGGCAGGCCGCGACATCGTCGAGGCCGGCCTCACCGCGCTCGCCAACCTCGACCATCGCGGGGCCGTGGGCGCCGAGGAGAACTCGGGTGACGGCGCCGGCATCCTGACCCAGCTGCCGCACGAGTTCTTCGCCGCCGTCACCGGCCTCGACCTGCCCGATCCGGGCGGGTACGCCGCCGGCATCGCCTTCCTGCCGAGCGACGGGGCGGAGCGGGCACGCGCCGTCGGGCGGATCGAGGCGATCGTGGCGGAGGAGGGCCTCGAGGTCCTCGGCTGGCGCGACGTGCCGTTCGACGACTCGATGATCGGGCGCATGGCGCGCGACTGCATGCCCGTGTTCCGCCAGCTCTTCCTGAAGGCCCCCGACGGGGCGCGCGGGCTGGACCTGGAGAGGCGCGCCTTCCGGGTGCGCAAGCGCTCGGAGAGCGCCCTCGGCGTGTACTTCGCCTCGCTGTCCAGCCGCACGATCTCGTACAAGGGGATGCTCACCACCTCCCAGCTGCGCCGGTTCTTCCCGGACCTGAACGACGAGCGCTTCGCCTCGCAGATCGCCCTCGTGCACTCGCGCTTCTCCACCAACACCTTCCCCTCCTGGCCGCTCGCCCAGCCGTTCCGGATGCTGGCCCACAACGGCGAGATCAACACGGTGCGCGGGAACCGGAACTGGATGGCCGCCCGCCAGGGGAACCTGCGCTCGGACGTCCTCGGCGACCTCGCCGAGCTCGGCGACATCACCTCGGCCGGGGCGTCGGACTCCGCGTCCTTCGACGAGGTCGTGGAGCTGCTCCACCTGGCCGGGCGGTCGCTACCGCACGCGATGCTCATGATGATTCCCGAGGCCTGGCAGAACAACGACACCATGGACCCCGCCCGGCGGGCGTTCTACGAGTACATGTCCACCATCATGGAACCCTGGGACGGTCCCGCGTCGATCAGCTTCACCGACGGCACCGTCATCGGTGCGGTCCTCGACCGCAACGGACTCCGACCGGGGCGGTACTGGGTCACGGGCGACGGCCTCGTCGTCCTCGCCTCGGAGTCCGGGGTGCTCGACATCCCCGTGGAGTCCGTCGTCCGGAAGGGCCGCCTCGAGCCCGGGCGCATGTTCCTCGTGGACACCGGCGCGGGCCGGATCATCGAGGACGAGGAGATCAAGGCCAGCCTCGCCGGCGAGCACCCCTACCAGCAGTGGCTGGACGAGGGCCTCCTCCACGTGGAGCAGCTCCCCGAGCGGGAGCACGTCTCCCACTCGCCCTCCTCGGTGGTGCGCCGCCAGCAGACGTTCGGGTACAGCGAGGAGGAGCTCCGCATCATCCTCGCCCCCATGGCGCAGACCGGCGCCGAGGCGCTCGGTTCCATGGGGACCGACACCCCCATCGCCGTCCTGTCCTCCCGGCCCCGGCTGCTGTTCGACTACTTCAGCCAGCTGTTCGCCCAGGTGACCAACCCGCCCCTCGACGCGATCCGGGAGGAACTGGTCACCGCGCTGAACGCGGTCATCGGGCCGGAACCCAACCTGCTGGAGGACACCCCCGAGCACGCACGCAAGCTCGTGCTCGGCTTCCCGGTGATCGACAACGAACAGCTCGCGAAGGTGGTCCACGTCTCCCGGTACCGCCACAACAAGGGCTTCTCCGCGATCAAGGTGAAGGGTCTCTACGACGTCTCCGGTGGCGCCGACGCCCTCCGGTCACGGTTGGAGGAGATCTTCGCCGAGGTGGATGCCGCCATCGAGAGCGGCGTCAGCTTCATCGTGCTCTCCGACCGGGACTCCAGCGCTGAACTCGCCCCCATCCCCTCCCTCCTGCTGCTCTCGGCCGTCCACCACCACACGCTCCGCCGGCGCACCCGCACGCGCATCTCACTGGTCGTCGAGGCCGGCGACGTGCGGGAGGTCCACCACGTCGCGCTGCTGATCGGCTACGGTGCCGCCGCGGTGAACCCCTACCTCGCGATGGAGTCCGCGGAACGGCTCGTCGACGAGGGCGTGGTGACGGTCTCCAAGCAGAAGGCCGTGGCCAACCTGATCAAGGCGCTCGGCAAGGGCGTCCTCAAGGTGATGTCCAAGATGGGCATCTCCACCGTGATGTCGTACCGCGGCGCCCAGGTCTTCCAGGCACTCGGCCTCTCCCACGAGCTGGTCGAGGAGTACTTCACGGGCACCCCCACCCCCCTCGGGGGAGTCGGACTCGACGTCCTCGCCCAGGAGGTGGCCCTGCGCCACGCGACGGCGTACCCCCCGTCGGGCATCTCGCCCGCCCACCGCACCCTCACCATCGGGGGCGAGTACCAGTGGCGCCGTGAGGGCGAGCCGCACCTGTTCGACCCCGAGACCATCTTCCGGTTGCAGCACTCCACCCGGACCCGCCGCTACGACGTGTTCCAGCGCTACACCGCGCGTGTCAACGAGCAGTCCGAGCGCCTCATGACGCTGCGGGGCCTCCTAGAGCTGCGCGACCGCACCCCGATCCCCGTCGAGGAGGTCGAGCCGGTCAGCGAGATCGTGAAGCGGTTCTCCACCGGCGCGATGAGCTACGGCTCCATCTCCGCCGAGGCCCACGAGACCCTCGCCATCGCGATGAACCGGCTCGGCGCCAAGTCGAACACCGGCGAGGGCGGGGAGGACACCGACCGGCTGCACGACCCGGAGCGGCGCAGCGCGATCAAGCAGGTCGCCTCCGGCCGGTTCGGCGTCACCGCCGACTACCTCACGAACGCCGACGACATCCAGATCAAGATGGCCCAGGGCGCGAAGCCGGGCGAGGGTGGCCAGCTCCCCGGTGCGAAGGTCTACCCGTGGGTGGCCCGGACCCGGCACTCGACCCCGGGTGTCGGCCTCATCTCCCCGCCCCCGCACCACGACATCTACTCCATCGAGGACCTCGCCCAGCTCATCCACGACCTCAAGAACGCCAACCCGGCGGCGCGCGTCCACGTCAAGCTCGTCTCGGAGGTGGGCGTGGGGACCGTGGCGGCGGGCGTCGCCAAGGCGCACGCCGACGTCGTCCTCATCTCCGGCCACGACGGCGGCACCGGCGCCAGCCCGCTGACGTCGCTCAAGCACGCCGGTGCGCCGTGGGAGCTGGGCCTCGCCGAGACCCAGCAGACCCTCGTGCTGAACAACCTGCGGGACCGGATCGTCGTGCAGACCGACGGCCAGCTGAAGACCGGCCGTGACGTCGTGATCGCCGCACTCCTCGGTGCCGAGGAGTTCGGCTTCGCCACCGCCCCCCTCGTGGTCTCCGGCTGCATCATGATGCGCGTGTGCCACAAGGACACCTGCCCGGTCGGGGTCGCGACCCAGAATCCCGAGCTCCGCGCCCGCTTCAACGGGAAGCCGGAGTACGTGGTCAGCTTCTTCGAGTTCATCGCCCAGGAGGTGCGCGAGCTGCTCGCCTCGCTGGGACTGCGCTCCGTCGAGGAGGCCGTGGGCCGGGTGGAACTCCTCGACACGCGGCGCGCCGTGACCCACTGGAAGGCCGCTGGCCTCGACCTCGCCCCGGTGCTCGCCAAGATCGACCCGGCACCGGGTGGGTTCCCGCACTGCGCCCGGGCCCAGGACCACGGCCTCGAGGCGGCGCTGGACGCCGCGCTCATCGACCTCGCCCGGCCCGCCCTCGAGCGCGGCGAGAGGGTCACCGTGGACCGGCCGGTCCGCAACGTCAACCGGACGGTGGGCACGATGCTCTCCCACGAGGTCACCAAGCGGTACGGACCGGCGGGACTGCCCCCCGACACGATCGACATCACGCTCCACGGGTCGGCGGGCCAGTCCTTCGGCGCCGTCCTCGCGCCCGGCGTCACGCTGCGGCTCTTCGGGGACGCCAACGACTACGTCGGCAAGTCCCTCTCGGGCGGCCGCGTCGTCGTCCGTCCCGACCGGCGCTCGCACTTCTGGGCGCGGCACAACGTCATCGTCGGGAACGTGGTGGGCTACGGCGCCACGAGCGGAGAGATGTTCCTGCGGGGCCAGGCCGGGGAACGGTTCGCGGTCCGCAACTCGGGTGCCACGATCGTGGTCGAGGGCGTCGGGGACCACGGCTGCGAGTACATGACCGGCGGCACGGTCGTGGTGCTCGGCGCCACGGGCCGCAACTTCGGTGCCGGCATGTCCGGCGGCACCGCCTACGTGCTCGACCTCGTCGAGGCGGACATGAACTCGCAGGCGATGGCTGCCGGTGACCTGCTCCTGCAGCGGCCCGACGAGGAGGACGAGCAGATCCTCGCCGATCTCCTCCGGCGTCACCTGGAGCTCACGGAGTCCCACAACGCGGCGGAGCTGCTCGCGGAGGGCCGGCTCGCGGACCGCTTCACGAAGGTGCTGCCCCGGCAGTACGCCGCCGTCTCCGCCGCCCTTGCCCGGGCCGCGGCGGAGGGGCTGGACATCGCCGCACCCGAGGTCTGGGAATCGATCATGGAGGCGTCCAATGGCTGACCCGCGCGGATTCCTGACCCACCGGGAGCGCGAGCTGCCGGTCCGGCGCCCCGTCGGGGTGCGTATCCGGGATTGGCGGGAGGTCTACGAGGTCCGGGAGGAGGACTCCGCGGTCCTGCGCAGGCAGGCGTCCCGGTGCATGGACTGCGGCGTGCCCTTCTGCCACAGCGGCTGCCCCCTCGGGAACCTCATCCCCGAGTGGAACGACCTCGTGTACCACGACCGCTTCGCGGAGGCGATCGAACGGCTGCACGCGACGAACAACTTCCCGGACTTCACGGGGCGGCTGTGTCCGGCCCCGTGCGAGACCTCGTGCGTGCTCGGGATCAACCAGCCGGCCGTCACGATCAAGAACATCGAGAAGTCCATCATCGACGTGGCCTTCGAGCGCGGCCTCGTCCACCCGCAACTGCCGGACCAGCTCACGGACCGGACCGTCGCGGTGATCGGCTCCGGGCCCTCGGGGCTGGCGGCCGCCCAGCAGCTGACCCGCGCGGGCCACACCGTCGCCGTCTACGAGCGTGCCGACCGCATCGGCGGACTGCTGCGCTACGGCATCCCCGAGTTCAAGATGGAGAAGGCGCACCTCGACCGCCGGCTCGACCAGATGCGCGCCGAGGGCACGATCTTCCGGCCGTCGACGGACGTCGGCGGCGAGCTCACCGGACAGGATCTCCTCGAGAGGTACGACGCCGTCGTCCTCGCGATGGGCGCCACGATCCCGCGTGACCTCCCGGTGCCCGGGCGCGACCTCGGCGGGATCCACCAGGCGATGGAGTACCTCCCCCAGTCCAACCGGGCCTCCCAGGGTGAGGAGGTGGCCGGGCAGATCAGCGCAGAAGGGAGGGACGTCGTCATCATCGGCGGCGGCGACACCGGCGCGGACTGCCTCGGCACCGCCCTCCGCCAGGGTGCCCGGACCGTGACCCAGCTCGAGATCATGCCGCGGCCCTCCGAGGAGAGGCCGGCCGCCCAGCCGTGGCCGACCTACCCCATGATCTTCCGCGTCTCCTCCGCCCACGAGGAGGGTGGGGACCGGGTCTACGGCGTCAACACGGCGGAGTTCCTCGGCGAGGACGGTGCCGTGACCCACCTCCGGTTGTCCGAGGTGGACATGTCGAGCGGACGTCCGGTGCCCGTCCCCGGGACGGAGCGTCTCCTGCCGGCCCAGCTGGTGCTCCTGGCGATGGGCTTCACCGGTACACCGCGGGTGGGCCTGGTGGAGCAGCTCGGACTCGAGGTCGACGAGCGTGGCCGGGTACGGCGTGGCGACGACTTCTCGACGTCGGTCCCCGGGGTGTTCGTGGCGGGCGACGCGGGCCGGGGCCAGTCACTCATCGTGTGGGCCATCGCGGAGGGACGCTCGGCTGCCGCCTCGGTCGACCGGTACCTGCGCGGCACCACCGAGCTGCCCTCCCCGATTGCCGCCTCCACCATGCAATTGCTGGCGTGACCGCACCACGCCCCAGCCACCGACCCACCTAGGATTGCACCATGCGCAGAGCCAAGATCGTTTGCACCATCGGCCCGGCGACGGAGTCGCCCGAACAGATCCGCGCGCTCGTCGACGCCGGCATGGACGTCGCACGGATCAACGCCTCCCACGGCGATCACTCCGGCCACGAGAGGGTGTACGAGAACGTGCGGAGCGCCGCCCGCGACGCCGGCCGCGCCGTCGCCGTCCTGGTGGACCTGCAGGGACCGAAGATCCGGCTCGGCCGATTCGCCGACGGCCCGCACCAGCTCGCGGTGGGGGACACCTTCACCATCACGACCGAGGACGTCGAGGGAACCAAGGAGATCTGCTCCACCACCTTCAAGGGGCTGCCGGGCGACTGCAGCCCGGGCGACCTGCTCCTCATCGACGACGGCAAGGTCGCCGTCCGCGTCGTCGAGGTCGACGGCCCGCGCGTCCGCACCGAGGTCGAGGTCCCCGGCCCGGTCTCGAACAACAAGGGCATCAACCTGCCCGGCGTGGCCGTGTCGGTGCCCGCCCTCTCCGAGAAGGACAGGACGGACCTCCGGTGGGCGCTGCAGCTCGGTGCCGACGTCATCGCGCTGTCCTTCGTCCGTTCCGGCCGGGACGTGGAGGACGTGCACGAGATCATGGCGGAGGAGGGCCGGTTCGTCCCCGTCATCGCGAAGGTCGAGAAGCCGCAGGCGGTCGCCAACCTCACGGAGATCGTCGACGCCTTCGACGGCATCATGGTCGCGCGCGGGGACCTCGGCGTCGAGCTGCCCCTCGAGCAGGTCCCGCTCGTCCAGAAGCGCGCGATCGACATCGCCCGCCGCTTCGCCAAGCCGGTGATCGTCGCCACCCAGGTGCTCGAGTCGATGATCACGAGCCCCCGGCCGACCCGCGCCGAGGCCTCGGACTGCGCCAACGCGATCCTCGACGGCGCCGACGCGGTCATGCTCTCCGGCGAGACCTCGGTGGGGGACTTCCCGATCGAGGCGGTCAGGACGATGGCGCGGATCATCGAGAACACCGAGGAGGGCGGCGGGGACCGGATCGCGACCCTCACCTCCTCCCCGCACACCCGCGGCGGCGTGATCACCAAGGCGGCGGCCGAGATCGGGGAGATGCTCGAGGTCCGGTACATCGTCACCTTCACCCAGTCGGGGGACACCGCCCGGCGCATGTCCCGGCTCCGCTCCCCGATCCCGTTGCTGGCGTTCACCCCGCTCGAGTCCACGCGCAACACCCTCGCGCTGAGCTGGGGCATCCAGACCTACCTCGCCCCCGAGGTCGCCCACACGGACGACATGGTGGACCAGGTCGAGTACCGCCTGCGCGAGAACCACCTCGCCGAGGAGGGGGACCGCGTCGTGGTCGTCGCCGGCATGCCTCCCGGCATGGTGGGAACCACGAACTCGATCCGCATCCACAAGGTCGGCGAGACATCGAAGGGCAACCGCCGCTAGGTGACCGATGTCACCGTGGGACAGGGCTGGCCCGCCGGTGGGCCGAGTACCCTTGACACGGCGGCTCCCGTGGTGGAACTGGCAGACACACCGCACTCAAAATGCGGCGCCGAGAGGTGTGCGGGTTCGAATCCCGCCGGGAGCACTGGTCACGACAGAAATGAGGGAACCATGGGCAAGGACGAGGTCAAGGACAGGGCGGACACTCCCGCCCCGCCCCGCCGTGTCGTGGTCGCCGAGGACGAGCCACTGATCCGCCTCGACATCGTCGAGTCGCTCAAGGAGGCCGGGTACGACGTCGTCGGGGAGGCCGGGGACGGCGCCACCGCCGTCGAACTGGTCGCCGACCTCGAACCGGACGTCATCGTCATGGACGTCCAGATGCCCGAGGTCGACGGGATCACCGCGGCCGAGCAGATCATGAAGGACCGTGCCTGCGCCGTCGTCATGCTCACCGCCTTCTCCCAGACCGAGCTCGTCGAGCGGGCGCGCGACGCCGGGGCGATGGCCTACGTGGTGAAGCCCTTCACGCCGTCGGACCTCCTGCCGGCACTCGAGATCGCCGTCTCCCGGTTCCAGGAGATCGTCTCCCTGGAGTCGGAGATCGCGGACCTCGCCGAGCGGTTCGAGACCCGCAAGCGCGTGGACCGGGCGAAGGGCCTGCTCATGTCGAAGATGGGCCTGTCAGAGCCGGAGTCCTTCCGCTGGATCCAGAAGACCTCCATGGACCGCCGCCTGACCATGCGCGAGGTCGCCGACGCCGTCATCGAGCAGGTCGGCAACGCCTGAGCACTACGGGGTGGCGGGGCGGCGCACCGCACAGGTGAGCCGCGCCGTGCACGTGAGGCGACCGTCGTCGTCGACGATCGAGATCGCGTAGGTGGCCATCGTCCCGCCCTCGTGGAGCGGCGTGGCGGTGGCCGTCACGTGCCCGGAACGCACGGACCGGTGGTGGGACGCGTTCACCTCGGTCCCGACGGCCGTCCCCGCGTGCAAGCCGGCCGCGATCGAACCGACCGTCTCCGCGAGCACCACGGACGCCCCGCCGTGGAGCAGGCCGTAGGGCTGGGTGTTGCCGGCCACGGGCATCCGGGCCACCACGCGACCGGGACGGGCCTCGAGGAACTCGATCCCCATCCGCTCCATCAGGGTGCCGGGGGAGGCCGCGTTGAGCTCGGCGGCGAGGTCGTGGCTGTCGTCCATGGGATCTAGGGTGGCAGTGTGACGACGAAAGAGCGACTCCTCCTGGTGGACGGGCACTCCATGGCCTTCCGAGCCTTCTACGCGCTCCCCGTGGAGAACTTCACCACCCGCTCCGGCCTGGCCACGAACGCGATCCACGGCTTCCTCTCCATGCTGGTCAAGCTGCTGGCCGACGAGGAACCCACCCACGTGGCCATCGCGTTCGACGTGGGGCGCCAGACCTTCCGCACCGAGGAGTACGCGGAGTACAAGGGCACTCGGGACGCCCTGCCGGAGGACTTCCGGGACCAGGTGCCGCTCATCCGGGAGACCATCCGGGCCATGGGGCTCGTCGAGGTCTCCAAGGAGAACTACGAGGCCGACGACGTGATCGCCACTTTGGCCCGCGAGGCGACCGGGGCGGGGATGGACGTCCTCATCGTCTCGGGCGACCGCGACACGTTCCAGCTGGTGGATGACGCCGTCACCGTCCTCTACCCGATCCGTGGCGTCTCGACCCTGACCCGGATGACCCCCGACGCGGTGGAGGAGAAGTACGGGGTGCGGCCCGGCCGCTACCCCGAACTAGCCGCCCTCGTGGGCGAGACCTCCGACAACCTCTCCGGCGTGCCCGGCGTGGGCCCGAAGACGGCGGCCAAGTGGCTCGGCCAGTACGGCGGACTGGACGGCCTCATCGCAGCGGTCGACACGGTGCCCGGCAGGGCCGGTGAGTCGCTGCGCGCCCACCTCGCCGACGTCGTGCGCAACCGTCGCCTGAACCACCTCCTGACCGACCTGGAGCTGCCGGTGCGGGCGCACGAGCTGCACCGGGGCGCCGGGGACCGGAAGGCGATCGAGGACCTCTTCACGTCGCTCGAGTTCAGCGTCCTGCGCGACCGGGTGTTCGGCGTCCTGCCCGGGGGCGGGGACGCGGGACCGGCCGTGGAGGCCGTGGAGCGGCACGAGACGGGCGACGTCGCAGGCTTCCTCGCGGCGGCCCGTGGCGTGGTCGCGGTGGACGTCGTCGGCAACCGGACCGACGCCTGGCGCGTCTCGCTCGCGGACGCCGGAGGGGCGGCGAGCGTGGACCTCACTGGCGAGGGCGACGACGTCGCCGCCGTGCGGGCCTGGCTCGCCTCGCCGGCCCCGAAGTCGGTGCACGACGCGAAGGCCGCCTGGCACGCCCTGCGCGGGCGCGGGATCGGGCTTGCCGGCGTCACCTTCGACACCGCGCTCGCCGCCTACCTGTGCTCGCCGGGGCAGCGCAACTACGACCTGCCGGACCTCGTCAGCCGCCACCTCGGCCGGGAGCTCGCGGCGAGCCAGGCCGACGGCATGCTCGACCTCGCCGAGCGTTCCGAGTCCCTCGCCCGGGCCGGCGCCGTGCACGACCTGACCTCGCGGCTCACGGACGACCTCGACGAGCGGGGCGCGGCCACGCTCCTGACGGACCTCGAGCTCCCCGTGCAGCGCACCCTGCAGGACATGGAGGCGACGGGCATCG
The DNA here is from genome assembly GCA_002304945.1 of Actinomycetales bacterium UBA1416. Taxonomy (GTDB): domain Bacteria; phylum Actinomycetota; class Actinomycetes; order Actinomycetales; family Actinomycetaceae; genus UBA1383. The sequence goes on from DBPQ01000019.1 coordinate 14,551, forward strand.
CCGTCGACGAGCCCTTCCTCCGGGCCCTGGAGGAGGAGTTCGCGAGCCGGGTGATGGCAGCGGCCCGGGAGGCGTACGCCGTGATCGGCAAGGAGGTCAACCTCTCCAGCCCGAAGCAGCTCCAGGAGGTGCTCTTCGACCAGCTCGGCATGCCGCGCACCAAGCGCACCAAGACGGGCTGGACCACGGACGCCGAGTCGCTCACCGAGCTGTTCGCGAGGACCGGGCACGAGTTCCTCCGCCACCTGCTGGTGCACCGGGACCAGAACAAGCTCCGGCAGACGGTGGAGACGCTGCGGCGGACGGTGGGGCCGGACGGGCGGATCCACACCACCTTCGCCCAGACGGTGGCCGCGACCGGGCGGCTCTCCTCCCTGGACCCCAACCTGCAGAACATCCCGGTCCGGACGGACGAGGGGCTGCGGATCCGCGAGGCCTTCGTGGTCACGGACGGCTTCGACTGCCTGATGACGGCGGACTACTCGCAGATCGAGATGCGGATCATGGCGCACCTCTCCGGGGACGAGGGCCTCATCGACGCGTTCCGCGCGGGGGAGGACCTGCACCGCTTCGTCGGTTCCCGCGTGTTCGGGGTGCCCGCCGCCGAGGTGACGCCCGCGATGCGGTCGAAGGTGAAGGCCATGAGCTACGGCCTGGCCTACGGGCTGAGCGCGTACGGGCTGTCCCGGCAGCTCGCCGTCGACGTGGCCGAGGCACGCACCCTCATGGACGGGTACTTCGAACGGTTCGGCGGGGTGCGGGACTACCTGACGTCCGTCGTCGAGAGGGCGCGGCGCACCGGGTACACGGAGACGATCATGGGCCGGCGGCGCTACCTTCCCGATCTCAACTCGGACAACAGGCAGCGCCGGGAGCTGGCGGAGCGCACGGCGTTGAACGCCCCCATCCAGGGCAGCGCCGCGGACATCATCAAGGTGGCGATGGTGCGCCTCGACGAACGCCTCGCCGCCGAGGGCCTCGCCACGCGGGTGCTCCTGCAGGTGCACGACGAACTCGTCCTCGAGGTGGCCCCCGGGGAGCGGGACGCGGCGACGGCGGCGGTCCGGGACGCGATGGCGGGAGCCGCCGATCTCGCGGTGCCGCTCGACGTATCGGTCGGAACCGGGCGCACCTGGCGGGAGGCCGCGCACTGACCGCCGGCGCGGCCGCGCCTCAGGGCAGCCGCGCCCGGAGGACCACGGTGCCCGGCACCCAGGGGGCGCGTTCCGCGCTCCACGCCCCCCAGACCTCCGTGTTCCCCTCCACCCACCGGGGCTCGACCAGGTCCTCCAGGACGAATCCCGCGCGGAGGACGCCGCCCACCAGCTCCGCCATGGTGTGCTGGTACTCCGCGTACTCCAGCTCCGCACCCTGGTACTCCGCGTACGGGTCGGCGTCGAAGTACGGGCGCACCACCCGGAGGTGATCGGCCGACGGGTCGTCGGCGAACACCCAGCGCATCGGATGGGTGGTGGAGAACACCCAACGCCCACCGGGACGGAGCACTCGTGCGACCTCCCGGTGGATCGTCCCGGGGTCGGGGACGAAGGGGATCGCCCCGAACGCCGTGAACACCACGTCGAAGGAGCGGTCCACGAACGGCAGGTGCCGGGCGTCGGCGGCGACGAGCGGCACGTCGAGGCCGGTGGCGGCGTTGAGCCGGCGACCGACCGCGAGCATGCCCTCGGCGACGTCGCAGCCGACGGCGTGGCCCCCGTGGCGGGCCACCCACCGGCTGCCCTGCCCGGCGCCGCAGCCGACCTCCAGCACGCGGGCCCCACGCACGGGGCCCAACCAGCCCGCGGTGTCCTCCGTCACGCCCTCCGGGCACCACCGCAGGTCGGCGTCTCCCAGGAAGGCGCCGTGCTCCGCGTGGTAGTCCAGTGCGTTCTCGGTCCACCACCGCCCGTGCGCCTGCGCGGCCTCGTCTCCCCGGTCCATGGCACCATTGTCGCCGTGGTGGGCGCCCGGCGACGTTTGCCCGGCCTTTCCGCGCCGTAGTAGGCTCGCCTCCGGCGACGCGTGCCGTCGCTGCAACCTGTCACAACTACCATCTGTCCGTATCGGAGTTCCCACCTCAATGACCATCACCACGCCGCCCCAGGCGGTCGCCCCCCAGGTCGCCATCAATGACATCGGGACGGACGAGGAGATCCTCGCCGCCGTCGATGAGACCATCAAGTACTTCAACGATGGGGACATCGTCGAGGGCATCGTCGTCAAGGTCGACCGGGACGAGGTCCTGCTCGACATCGGTTAC
>DBPQ01000104.1:0-5225 GCA_002304945.1 Actinomycetales bacterium UBA1416
TCAGCCAGGGTGTCGCCTAACACCATGTACCAGCTTCAGTACGACCCCGGATTCACCACCTACGAGATCGAGCGCCGGACGGCCGACGGCCGGAACCCCAAGGCCCGGCGCCGCACCAGCCCACAGGTGATCCGCGAGGCCCTGGTCCGCGAGGACCAGTGGCGGCTGTTCCACCGGGCAACGCCTCGCCGCGAGCGGTGAGCGGCTGGTCCGGACACACGGGCCGCGCCATACTGGCGGGCGTGGCACACGGCAGGAGCGAGACCCCCCTGCTCGGGCGGGAGGACGATCTGACGCGGATCGTCCGGGCCACCGAGCCGGGGGGCCTCGTCGTGCTCGCAGGGCCGGCAGGCATCGGCAAGACCCGCCTGGTCGCCGAACTCGTGCGGGCGGCGACGACGGCGGGCGGCAACGCCGTCGTCGGTCACTGCGTGGGCCAGGCCGGGGCGGCGATCCCCTACCTGCCGTTCAGCGAGCTCCTCGCCCGCCTCGAGGCGCGCGACGTGGCGGCTCTCGACGAGGTGCTCGAGCGGCACCCGGTCCTCTCCCGGCTGCTCCCCGGCCACGCCCCGGCGCAGCAGGAGGCGCCCGATCCGGGTGTCATCGCTGAGGCGGTGCACGCCGCCCTGACCGCTGCCGGCGCCCGGCACCGGATCCTCCTCGTGATCGAGGACGTGCACTGGGCGGACCACTCCACCCGCGACCTGCTCACGCTCCTCCTCACCCGCGGGTTCACCACGGACGTCTCCCTGCTCCTCACGTACCGCAGCGACGACCTCCACCGCCGCCACCCCCTCCACGAGACCCTCGCGGTGTGGGCGCGACTGGAGGGCGTGCACCACCTCCAGCTCGGACCGCTGCCGGGCCGTGCCATCCGGGATCTCGTGCTCCCGCTGGTGGCCGCTCCGTCCGCGGCGCTCGTCGCGGACATCATCCGCCGATCCGAGGGGAACCCGTTCTTCGCCGAGGAACTCGCCGCGGCCTCCGACGGCCACGCCCTCACCGACACCCTCACGCGGGTGCTGCTCGCCCGCTACGACGGCCTCGATGCTCGCGCGAAGGGGCTCCTCCGTGCCATCGCGGCGCACGGCCGCCACATCACGCACGAGCTCCTCGCCCGGGTGGTGCCCCTCGCCCCGGACGAGCTCGACGAATCGCTGCGCGCCGCCATCGACGGCGGCGTGCTCACCGTGGACCGGACGGGTGGCTACGCCTTCCGGCACGCCCTCCTCGCCGAGGCGATCGGCGAGGATCTCCTCCCCGGGGAGCGCACCCGCCTCCACCGCGCCTACGTGGCCGCGCTGCTCGACGACGACGCGCTCGCCCCGGCGTCGGACCTCGAGCACCACGCCGCCGCCGCGGGGGACGTGCCGACGGCCGTGGCCGCGGCCATCCGGGCGGGGCGGACCGCCTTTGCCATGGGCGGCCCACGGGACGCCCTCGACCACTTCGAGCGCGCACTCACCTGGATGGACGAGGACCACCCCGAGCGGGACGCCGTCACCCTGGAGGCGGCTCGGGCCGCGCACACCTCCGGGGACGTCGCACGGGCGATCCAGATCCTCGCCGACCGCCTCGAGCACCCCGGAACCCGCCAGGAGCCGGACGACCGCGCCCACCTGCTCGCGGCCTACGCCCGGCAGGCACGGTACTCCGAGCGGGAACGCGGTTCCGCCGGGGAACGCGCGGCCGAGGCCTACGCCCTGGTCTCGCCCGCCCCCACCGCGGCGCGCCTGGAGGTGCTGCTCGCCCACCTCGAGCACCTCATCGACGAGCGGCGCTTCGCGGAGGCCGCACCGATCGGCGAGGAGGCGCGGGCGCTCGCCGCGGGGCTCGGCCTCGACGGTGCCGAGATCGAGCTGCGCACGGTCCTCGTGCGCGGCATGTACCGCACAGGCGACCTCGAGACGATGGAGTCGAACCTCCGGCACGCCATCGCGGACGGGCGGGGCGACTCGTCGGTGCAGGTGCTCGCCCGGTTGCAGCTCTCCCTGCTGGAACGGTCCCGCGGCCGCCTCACCGCGGAGCTGGCCCTCCACGACGAGGGCATCCGCATCGCGGCCGCCAGCGGGCGGTGGGGAGTCTGGGAGACCCTCGCGCGCGTGCAGGGCGCCTGCGTCGCGTACGAGCTGGGAGACTTCGACGGCGCCCTCGCCCGCCTCGAGGCGGACGTCTCCGTCCCCTCCGCGGCCCTGGCACCCCTGCGCGCCGCGCGCATGCTGGTCCGGGCTGCCCGGGACGGCCGGCTCGGCGATGACCTCGGGGAGATCCGGCCGCACTGGGACGAGGCGTACGTGGCCGTCCTCTCGGGGGCCGCGGCCATCGACACGAACCCTCCCGAGGAGGCGATCACGGTCGCCCGGGACGTCCTCGCGGTCCTCGACGCGGCCTGGGGCACGGACCACGAGGCGATCCTGCGCCTCACCGCGCTCCTCGCCGGCGTCCTCGCCGACGCCGTCCCCACCGCGGACCGCACGACGGCCGACCGCTGGCTCGGCCTCTGCCTCGACCTCGCGGGACGTGCCAACGACGTCGCGGCGCGGGCCGAGCCGGTGGGCCTCGAGTCGCGGGTGTGGCACGCCCGCATGAATGCCGACCTGCTCCGGTTGCGCTGGCGGGCGGGCGACCACGTCGAACTCGGGGACCTTCGTGAGGCGTGGCGTGGTGTCGTGCGGGAGTTCGACGCCTACGGGCACGTGTACGAGGCGGCGCGGTCTCGGCTGCGGCTCGCCGAGGTGCTGCGTGCGGCCGGCGACCGGGCGGGGGCGACGGAGGTGTGCGCCGCCGTCAGGGCGGCTGCCGAGTCCCTGCCGTCGGAACCGCTGCGCCGCGCCCTCGAGGTCCCGGGTGCGCCCCCGCCAGCCGGACCGAGTGGCGCCACCGCTCTCACGGCGCGCGAGACCGAGGTGCTGCACCTGCTCGCCCGCGGCCGCACCAACGGCCAGATCGCGGCGCAGCTCTTCATCAGCGTCAAGACCGCGAGCGTGCACGTCACCCACATCCTGGCCAAGCTGGGGGCATCCTCGCGGGGCGAGGCCGTCGCCCTGGCGCGGGACCAGGGGCTGGTGTAGGGCGCCTGCGCCGGCTCCAGCGCTGGCCTCCCGCGCCGGCCTCCCGCGCCGGCTGCCCTGTGCGCGATTCCCCGTTCTCCCGGTTGCGGCGGGACTAAAATCGTCAGTCACAAGGAACGGTGCCCCCGACAGGGCAACGCCGTCACCAACACGATGATGTGGAGGATTGAATGGCACGCGTACTGATACTCGGTGCGGGCGTGGCCGGGCACACCGCGGCGCTCCACCTGCGGCGGCTCCTCGACAAGGAGCACACCGTCACGGTGGTCACGCCGAACTCGAAGTGGAACTGGATCCCGTCGAACATCTGGGTGGGCGTGGGGCGGATGTCCAAGAAGGACGTCGTGTTCCCCCTCGCCCCCGTGTACAAGCGCAAGGGCATCGAGTACGTCCAGGCGAAGGCGGTGGCGATCCGCCCGAACGGCGACGCCGACGATCCGACCGGCGCCGTCGACGTGGTCTACACGGACCCGGGGCGCAGCGGCCAGGAGGCGCGCCTCCGCTTCGACTACCTGATCAACGCCACCGGCCCGAAGCTCCGCTTCGAGGCCACGCAGGGTCTCGGCCCGCACGGGGGCCACACGGTCTCGGTGTGCACCGCGGACCACGCCACCGAGGCGGCCGAGAAGTTCGCCCAGTGCCTCGAGCGGGCGAGGGCGGGCGAGCACCAGACCGTGGTCGTCGGCATGGGCCACGGCACCGCCACCTGCCAGGGCGCGGCGTTCGAGTACACCTTCAACGTGGAGCACGAGCTCCGCGAGGCCGGGGTGCGGGACAACACCGAGGTCATCTACCTCACCAACGAGGCCGAGCTCGGCGACTTCGGCATGGGCGGCATGACCTTCCAGCAGCGCGGGTTCACGCAGAGCTCGCAGTTGTGGACCGAGTCGCTGTTCAACGAGAGGGACGTCCACGCCATCGTGGGCGCCCACGTGGAGAAGGTGGAGCCGGGGGTCATCCACTACGAGACCCTCGACGGCTCCCACTACACGCAGCAGTTCGACTTCTCGATGCTGATCCCGCCGTTCGGCGGCGTGGACATGAAGGCCTACGACCGGGACGGCAGCGACATCACGAGCGAGATCTTCGCACCCTCCGGGTTCATGAAGGTGGACGCCAACTACACCGCGAAGCCCTTCGAGGAGTGGAAGGCCGCCGACTGGCCCGAGACCTACGAGGTGCCCGGCCACCCCAACATGTTTGCCGCCGGCATCGCGTTCGCCCCGCCGCACCAGATCTCGCGACCCCGGAAGACCCCGAACGGCACGATGATCGCGCCGGCACCGCCGCGCACCGGCATGCCCTCGGGCGTGATCGGGAAGACCTGCGCACTGACGGTGGCGGACCGGATCAAGAACGGTCCCGGCGCCCCCGCCCACAAGGTCTCCCTGGCCAAGCTCGGCGCGGCCTGCGTGGCCTCGGCGGGAGCGGGCCTGCGCACCGGCTCCGCGGCCACGATGACCGTGTACCCCGTTGTTCCCGACTGGGACAGGCACCCCACCGGCCGGAACCTCCGCGGCACCCGCGGCGAGCTGGGGCTCGCCGGCCACTGGGTCAAGCTGATGCTGCACTACCTGTTCATCTACAAGGCCAAGGCCCTCCCGGGCTGGCCACTGATCCCGGAGTGAGTGACATGACAACCCAGCCCACGGCCGGCCCCGTGATCACGAAGTTCCCGAGTGCCCCGGTCCCCACGCCCCTGACGCTCGCGATGCGCAAGAACCTGCTGGTGCAGGCCGCCAGGTTCGTGGCCATCGATGCCCGCATCATGATGATGGTCCTGAAGGGGCACGAGGAGTAGTCCCCCGGCGGGGAGGCGCCCCCTACCCGAGCAGCTCGGGCAGGGCAGGCGCCTCCTCGTCCAGGACGTGCTCCGCGAGGAACGCGAACACCACCTCGTACCAGACTTTGGCGTGCTGCGGGCTGAGGATCCAGTGGTTCTCGTTCGGGAAGTACAGGAACCGGTGCGGGGAGGATCCGTCCGGCCCGGCCGGCAGCCCCGAGCGCGAGAGCAGTTCGTACCAGAGCCGCAGGCCCTCGCCGATCGGAACCCGGTAGTCCTTGTCCCCGTGGATCACGAGCATCGGGGTGCGGATCTCCTCGACGAACCGGTGCGGGGAGTGCTTCTCGCCCATCTCCGGGGTCATCTCGCGC
>DBPQ01000104.1:5235-5521 GCA_002304945.1 Actinomycetales bacterium UBA1416
GTCCGTGTGGCCGGCCACCCAGTTGGCCATGTAGCCGCCGAAGGACCCGCCCATCGCCGCGGTACGCGAGGCGTCGACGTCGTCGCGGGCCTCGGCCGCGTCCGTGGCGGCCATGAGGTCGGTGAACGGCGCGTCCCCCCACGCCCCCCAGCCGCGCTGGATGAACGCGCGGCCGTAGCCGGTGGACAGCGCCGGGTCCGGGAGCAGCACCGCGTACCCGCGGGCGACGGCGAGCCATGGGGTCCACCGCCAGCTCCACGCGTTCCACGAGCCGAGCGGGCCGCCG
>DBPQ01000097.1 GCA_002304945.1 Actinomycetales bacterium UBA1416
GCCGGAGTCGTCCACCACGATGTCCGCCTCGGAGCCACGCCCGATCACCGTGACCGGGCCGGTCAGCAGGTAGCGCTGGCCGTCGATGTCGATGATCGGGTGACGCTCGGAGGGGGAGTCGGTGGTGGCGGGCGCCACGTTGCCCCGCCTGGTGGACGAGGCGACGGAGAAGCGCCCGGTGGTCAGGGCCTCGTCCGTCTCGAAGTCCACGGACACCGGGCCCACGAAGTTGTAGCGCTGCGAGGTGGCGTGCTCCGTGGCCGCTGCCTCGATCTCGGCGGCGAGGGTCTCGGCGCCCCACTGGTCGATGTGCTCCTTGTCCGTGGCGGACAGGGCGACCGTGAACTGGTTCGGCACGACGGTGCGGCCCCGGGAGACGGCGACCGCACGGTCGTCCATGTCCTTGCGGATGGCCGATGCGATCTCGACGGGCTTGACCTCGGACTTGAACGCCTTGGAGAAGGCGTTGTTGACCGCCTTCTCGACGGAGCGCTCGAACTTGTCGAGGAATCCCATGGGTCCTCCTGGTCTGGATCGGTCCACGGCGGCCACGTGGACGCGGGTCTGGTCAATGGTATCCGTCCCAAGGTGTCCGTCCCACAATGGCGGGCCGACGATCGGACCTTACCGGGGTCATGCGACCGGCGTCGTGCGGCCGGGGCGAGGCGGAGCTGTGGGCGAGGCGGAGGGGTGGGGGAGGCGGAGCTGTGGGCGAGGTCACGCGTCGCGAGGGGTGCCCGCAGGTGCGGGGGCCGGAAGGCCCCGTGGTAGTCTTGGGGACGCCTGCTTTCCATTTCGTGAGTGGACAAACCGGGGTGGCAAGCGGCACTGCGCAAGTGGCGGAATAGGCAGACGCGCACGGTTCAGGTCCGTGTGCCCGAAAGGGCGTGGGGGTTCAACTCCCCCCTTGCGCACCACCCAGATCTCCCGGACCGGGTCCACCGGCCGGGAGATCTCGTCATTCCGCACGCCCTGCCCCACCGCAGCGCCGACGGCGCGCGGAGGCGGGAGGTGCCCGCGATAATGGACGGATCATGAGCAGCAAACCCGTCACCACCTGTCCGGCGTGCGGCACGCGCAACCGGGTTCCGGCCAGCGCGTCAGGGACGCCGCGGTGTGCCTCCTGCCGTGCTCCGTTGCCGTGGCTGGTCGCCGCCGGCGAGGAGAACTTCGACTCGGCCGTGAAGGCCACGGTACCGGTCCTCGTGGACCTCTGGGCCCCGTGGTGCGCGCCCTGTCGCACCATCGGACCCCTGCTGGAGCAGGCGGCGCGCGAGAACGCGGGCCGCCTCAAGGTGGTCAAGGTGAACGTCGACAACGCGCCCCGTCTGTCCCGCCGCTTCAACGTGCAGGGGATCCCCACCATGCTGATGTTCCAGGGGGGCCGTGAGGTCTCGCGGCAGGTCGGGGCGCTGCCGAAGGTGAAGCTCCAGGCATGGATCGGGAGTCACCTGCTCTGAGCAGGGAAGCGGATCAGCCGCCGGAGCGGATCAGCCGCCGGCCTTCCGGCGGAACTGCTTCGGCCCCACCGGGTGATCCACCCCGTGCAGCTTCTGGGCGCCGCCCTCACCGGCCTCGTGGGAGGCGTGTTCCCTGTGGGCCTTCCGGTCGAGGGCCTCGCGCATCTTGGCCTTGATCGCGTCGGTGTCCGCGTTCTGCTTCTTGTCGGTCATGGGCCCGTCCTCTCGGTTGGCCCCATCATCTCCCGCGCCGGGCCGGCGCGCCACGGATTTCCCACCCATGATGCCGGTCCCAGACAGGGCCCACAACGCGGGACCTTGGCCCCGTGATCGGCGCACGCGAGCGCTCCAGCAGGCATTTCTTACGGTGTTGAGTGGCCCGAGTCGGTCCGGTGGATCTTGACACCGTGCCACGATCGTGAGTGAGGCGGGGCGTCCCTCAGGCGCACCGCGACCCGGGCGAGGGAGGCTGGTGCCGTGATCGGCGCGAAGAACGCGCTCTGGGCCGTGATGGCCCTCCTCGTCGGCGTGCTCCTGGGTGTCGGGGTCTTCACCTTCGGGTACGCGAACGGGTTCGCGTACTTCGGCAGCGATCCGGCCACGTGCGCCCAGTGCCATGCGATGGACGACCACTACGAGGCGTGGACCAAGTCGAGCCACCAGTCGGTGGCCACGTGCAACGACTGCCACGCCCCGCACGACAGCATCGTCGCCAAGTACATCAACAAGGCGGACAACGGCTTCTGGCACGCCGTGAAGTTCACCACCGGGGACTACCCGGACAACATCCGGATCCGCGAGCACAACCTGCAGATCACGGAGGATGCCTGTCTGTACTGCCACGGCAACATGACGGACATGCTCCACGCGGCGGTTCCCGCCGACCAGACCGTCTCGTGCACGAGATGCCACTCAACCGTCGGGCACATGGAGTGATGACAATGGAAACCGAGACACGCAAGCGACCGAACTGGTTGCCGCTCGCCGTCTTCTTCGTGGCGGGGGCGCTGGTCACCGCTGGAGTCCTCGCGCTCCTGCTCAACATCTTCGAACGGCGTTCCGAGGCGGATGTCGCCTTCCAGAAGGTGGTGGAGGTGGACGAGACGGTGGCCGACGCATCCGTCTGGGGCCAGAACTTCCCCGTGCAGTACGAGGCGTTCAAGGCCACCGACTACATGCCGGAGGAGGAGAGGGTCCCCCGCGAGCCCACGGCGGAGGACCCGCGCGAGTTCACGGCCATCAGCAAGATCGAGGAGGACCCCCGGCTCGTCACGATGTGGCAGGGCTACGCCTTCGCGATCGACTACCGCGAGCCCCGCGGCCACGAGTACATGCTGCTCGACCAGCGCACCACGAGGCGCGTCCTCGAACGTGACCAGCCGGGCGCCTGCCTGAACTGCCACGCCAGCACGGTGACCGTGATGAACGAGCTCGGTGACGGGGACATGATGGCGGGCTTCGCCGCCATGAACAAGATGTCGTACGAGGAGGCCACCTCCTACGCGGAACACCCCGTCCAGTGCATCGACTGCCACGATCCCGAGACCATGAACCTGCGCATCACGCGCCCGGCGTTCATCGAGGGGATCAAGGAGTACAAGGCCGGTCAGGGTGTGGCGGACTACGACGTGAACGAGGACGCCACCGCCATCGAGATGCGCACCTACACCTGCGCGCAGTGCCACATCGAGTACTACTTCAAGGGTGAGGAGAAGACCCTCACCTTCCCGTGGGACCACGGCCTGACCGTGGACAACGCGTTGCAGTACTACGACGAGGTCGGATTCACCGACTTCGAGCACGCCCTCACCGGCGCGAACATCGTGAAGGCACAGCACCCGGACTTCGAGACCTTCTCCCAGGGCGTCCACTACCAGGCGGGCGTCACCTGCGCGGACTGCCACATGGCGTACACCCGTGAGGGTGCCATGAAGGTCTCCAACCACCAGGTGGCCAGCCCGATGCGGAGCGACGAGACCATCAACAGCTCGTGCCTGACCTGCCACCACGCCACCGCGGACGAGATGCGCGAGCGCGTGGAGGGGATCCACGAACGCTACGAGCACGCCAAGGACGTGGCCTTCGACGCCTTCGTCGCCCTGGTGGAGGACCTCGAGGCCGCCACCGCGGACGGCACCGACCAGGCCCGGATCGACCTCGCCCGCGACTACCAGAAGAAGGCGAGCTTCTTCCTCGACTACTCGGTGTCCGAGAACTCCCGCGGCTTCCACGCCCCGGCGTACTCGATCCGGATCCTGAACGACGTCACCGACGCCTCCCGGAAGGGCCAGCTCGCGCTCCTCGGCAAGGAGACCGAGTCCTACACCCTGATCGGAACCGCTGTGGAGGCCGAGCCGGAGTCCTGACCCTGGGAACAAAGCCCCAGAATTTCCCCGGCCCGAATGGGAACATTGGGGCGTCGGGTCTCCTGCCCGGCCGAACCGGGGTGAGGAATGACTGGACGCGACGCCGACCTCCTGGCGGCGGCCGGCCTGCCCCCGGACGCCACCACGGAGGACGTGCGCGCGTTGCGCGACCGCCTCACCGCCTACCTCGACGCGACCGACCCCGCCCCGGCGGACGACGCACCACCGACCACGGCCGCGGACCTCTCCGACGTCCTGGTCGACGACGACGGCGGCGCGCCCGTCCCGCCGGCGGGTGCCACCGCCGCCCGTCCCACCCGCCGGATGGTTCCCGTGCTGGCGGCGCTCGTGGTCGTCGGGGTGGTGCTCGGTGTCTACTTCATGGGCGGGGCACCCACCCCCACCACCCAGGCCGCCCCGACGGCCGCCCCCACGGCGCAACAACTCCTCGACACCGCCCGGGTGGCGGAGCTGGAGGAGGCTGTCGCCGCGGATCCCACGGACGTGGAGGCCATGCGGGAACTCGGGGCCCTCCACCATCAGGCCGAAGAGTACGAGGCGGCCGCGGAGTGGCAGCAGCGGATCGTGGACCGGGACCCGGAGGACGTGGACGCCCGGCTGGCGCTCGGTGTGGCGCTGTTCAGCATCGGGGACGTCGCGGGCGCCGAGGAGCACTGGGGGAGGGCGGCCGAGCTCGCACCGGACCTGGCGGAGGTGCACTACAACCTCGGCTTCCTGTACCTGAGCATGGACCCGCCACAGGTGGAGCGCGCCGAGGAGGCGTGGGGCCGGGTGATCGAACTGGACCCCGAGTCCTCCCTGGCCCAGACCGCCGCCGCCCACCTCGAGAGCCTGCTCGGCGATACGACGGGAGACTGACATGGCCGTGGACACCCGCCCGCCCGTCGAGGAGGACATCGCCCCGCTCGACGTGCCGCGCCGCATCTACGCGTTCTTTCACAACAAGCGCACCGGCCTCGTCCTCATCCTCGCGATGGTGGTCCTGACCCTGCTCGGCGTGCTGTTCGCGCAGGCGCCCGCCGGCGTGCGGGACAACCCGGAGGCGTACGCCAGTTGGCTGGAGTCGGTGCGGCCGCGCTACCGCGGCTGGACGGACATCCTGAGCGCGCTCGGGATCTTCCGGATGTTCTCCTCCATCCCGTTCCTGGTGGTCACGAGCCTCCTCGCACTGAGCATCCTCGCCTGTTCCGCCCACCGGACCCCGCTGCTCTGGCGGGCTGCCACCCAGCCGCGCACCCACGTGACGACCGCCTTCTTCGACCACGGGCGCCTGCACCGGACCGTGACCCTGCCGGCGCCGCCGGAGGAGTCGATGGAGCGGGTGCGGTCGATGCTGGGCCGTTTCCGGGTGATCGAGGACCCGAACGGCCCCGGCCTCAACCTCTACGCGGACCAGAACAGGTTCGCCCCGTTCGGCACGGTGGTGGCCCACGTGGCGTTCGTGGTCATCCTCGTCGGCGTGCTCATCACCTCCAACTTCGGCTTCGAGGAGCCGAGCTTCACGGTCAGCGTCGGCTCGACGGCGGAGGTCGGCCACGACACCGGCCTCGCCCTCGAGGTCACCGCCTTCCGGGACGAGTACCACCCGGACGGCACCCCGAAGGACTACGCGAGCGACGTCGTCCTGTTCGAGGACGGCAGGCAGGTCGCCGCGCAGACGATCCGCGTGAACCAGCCCCTGGGCTGGGGTGGCGTCACCTTCAACCAGGCGTTCTTCGGCATCGCCGCCACGGTGGCGATCACCGACGCCGATGGCGGCGTCCTCCACGACACCGGAATCCCCCTCCGGTGGACCACCGACGACGGCCTCTACACCTACGGCGTCGTCACCCTGGAGGACCCCGGGCTCGAGGTGTTCGTCATCACCCCCTCCTCCGGCCAGGCGGAGCGGACCATCGGCGCCGGCGAGGCCCGGATCGAGGTCTACCCCCTCGGGGAGATGCAGCCGCTGGCCTCGCAGGTGATCACGCAGGGCACGCCCACCGTGATCGGGGACCTCACCTACACGTTCGAGCGGGAGAGCCAGTACACCGGGCTGATCGTCTCGCGGGACCCGGGTGCCGCGTGGGTGTGGGCGGGCTCCATCCTCCTGATGCTCGGCACGTGCGCGTCCATGTTCTTCCGCCACCGGCGCCTCTGGGTACGGGTCCTGCCCGCGGGGACCGGCAGCGAGGTGCGCCTTGCCTCCCCCGACCGGCCCGACCCCACGTTCCGGTCCCGCTTCGAGTCGATGGTGGGCGCCCTCGGTGGCGGCCCCGGAGAGGACACCTGATGTTCGAGCTCTCCCAGTACTCCCTCGGGGTGGCCGCGGCCCTCATCGCGTTCGCGCTCGTGGGCTACGCCGCCGTGGTCGCCACCGCGGGCCGACGGCGCCGCACCCCGGCCCTCGTCCACGCCGGTGCGGCGGGAGGCGACGACGTCGCCGGCAGCGCCCG
>DBPQ01000122.1 GCA_002304945.1 Actinomycetales bacterium UBA1416
GCCGCGTTTCCGCCTTTTCCTCAGCAGCCACTCGGCCAGCGCAGGGGAGCCGTTCAGCGTCCGCGTGCAGATCCAGCCGCTCGGCTTCATCGTCGACGCGTACGGCGTCATCTCCGGCCCCGCGGGGACCTACTCGTTCGTCCTCGGCCGGCCGATGGAGCTCGTTTCCGGGATACGGCCGATGGCCAGGAAGATGTACGGCCTCGATTTCGCCTACGAGGGCACCCTCTTTTCGCTCCCCCGGATCCCGCGGGGGATATCGGGAACCTACACGGTGACCGCGGGGTTCGTGNNGCCGGCGATCGAGAACGCGGTGTACCAGTACTACGCCCAGGCGCAGGTCATCGTACAGTAACGGCCGCGGCCGTCCGGCGACGCGGCGCATCCTTCAAACACGGCCGCGCCCGGAGGGGGTCCCATGGAGATTGACAGGCAGCGCGCGCGCGGCGACGGGGAATCCGCCTCCGCGGCACCGGAGGCGCAGGGGGCGCGGCGCGCCTGTCTTGCCCGCCTCTCGGAGTTCAGGGAGCGGGTCGAGGCGCTGGGGAAGGAGCTTGACGACTTTCGGAGGAGACTCGACGAGCTCGAGCTCGCCCTCCCCGCCTTGCCCGAGAAGACGGCACCCCCGCACGAGGCGCCCCCCCGGACGGCGGAGGAGGGCCCCGACTACCTCGAGGGGATACAGGGCCGGATCCACCTCCTCCTGCACGAGGAGACGGAGTCGGCGGAGCGGATGCAGGCGGATCCCGTCTCGGACGCCCGGATGGTCTGCCCTTCGTGCGGGACGCTCGCGGACCGTGCCGCCGAGGCGTGTCCCGACTGCGGCGCCCCGACCGCCCCGGCGCCCGACGGGGCGGGGAGGATCTTCCCCCTCCCGCCGGAGAGGTTCCTGCGCGTCTTCAACGACCGGTACGGCTGGTTCCTCAGGGCGTTCGACAAGGCGACACACTACGCGGACCGGAAGGGGGATTACGACAAGGCGATCGATCTCCTGCAGCCGGTGGCGCGTTTCATGGAGGAGAATCTTTCGCTCCTCAGGAGCAAGCACAAAGATTTCAAGCTCGCCCTCGCCTACGCCTACCTCGGGCGCTGCTGCTTCCAGAGCGGCCGCATCGAGGAGGCGGTCAGGCACTACAAGAAGGGGATCCTCTTGAGGGCCGGGAATTCGTACAACTGCGAGATCGGCCTCACCGCCGTCTACCGCGACCTCGTCCGCCGGGTGAGGGAGACAGGCCGCCCCCTCGCGCCGGAGGCCCGCTCGTATCTGAGCCCCCGCGAGATCGAAACACTCAACACGCTGGGGACACGCGACGCCACCTGACTCCCGAGGGCGCGCCCCCGCCCCGCAGCCGCTACACGCGATGACCACGACACTCGATATCTGCATCGCCTGGGAATGGAAGTACGACAAGGATTTCATCGCCCTCCTCCGCCGGAACTGCCTGGGGTGCGGCCTCTCCACCTGCGTCGTGGATCCCGGGAGCCTCGCCGAGATCGAGCGCGCGGTGGCCTCGGGGGAGCTCGCCTTTAGGGCGTTCTTCGACCGCGCCTCCGACACGAACCCCGCTTTCGTCCCGCTCGCCGCCGCGCTCGGAAACACGGAGACGCTCTGCGTGAACCCGCTCCCCGACGTCGAGCGGGCGATCGACAAGGCCGCGATGCACCACGAGTTCTCGATCCGCGGCATCGACGTCCCCCGCACAATCATCCTGCCGGTCTTCAGGGACGACGACCCCGCGGAGGCGCTCCCCGTCCTCGGGGAGCTGGGGGTTCCGTTCATCGTCAAGCCCGCGCACGGAGGCGGCGGCCTCGGGGTCCTGGTGGGCGCGCGTTCCCTCGCGGAGGTGCAGGCGGCGCGGATGGAGTTCAGGCACGACCGGATCCTCGTCCAGGAGAATATCGTCCCGAGGCTCATCGAGGGGAGGAAGGCCTGGTTCCGCGCCTACTACGCCGGGGGTGACACCCTGCTCTGCTGGTGGGACCCGCAACGGCACATCTACGAACGGGTGACGACGGACGAGGCGGCGCGATGGGGGCTGGGGAGGATGGAGGCGATCACGCGCGAGATCCGCGCGATCGCGCGGTTGAACTTCTTCTCGACCGAGATCGCCCTGACCGATTCGATGCGGTGGGTCTCGGTCGACTATGTCAACGACCAGTGCGACATGCGGTTCAAATCGAGAACGCCGGAGGGGGTTCCCGACGACGTGGCGCAGAGCATCTGCGGCTCCCTGGCGCGCTTCGTCGCGCGGGAGGTCTGCGGGAAGACGGCTGCCCCGCCGCCGCACCCCGGTCGCTGACTTCGCAAGCCTACCGCCGCTCCCTCCGCACCTCGTCCTTGATCCGCTGGATATGCCCGCGCCCCAGCCCCTTCACCTCGCAGCCGAGCTCGAAGTACCGCTTGATCTTCGCGTCGTCGAGCATGCCGAAGCAGTCGATGATCGCGGCGGCCCCCCCGATCATGCGGACCACCTCGTCGGGATCGAGGCGCAGATACGGCGCGTGCCGGACGGCGAAGATCACCGCGTCCGCGCCGGAGAGCCCCTTCTCGAGGTCGCTGCAGACCCGCACCTCCGCGAGCCGGTTTTGCCCGCGGAAGAACCCCTTCTTCCCGTGCCCCTTCCCGGGGTACGACTCCTGCTTCTCCAGCTCCGGCCACGACCGCACGTACGGGTCATGGACCCTGATCTCCGCCCCCATCTCCGAGAGGCGCCGCGCAATGATCTCGGACCCGCTGTAGCGGGTGTCGCCGACGTCCTCGCGATACGAGGCGCCGAGGAGCAGGATCTCCGCCGCGGCGACCGGGCGGTTCATGTTCCGCAGGGCGTCCCGCGTGATCTGGGCCGCATGGAGGCCTCGCGTGTCGTTGATGTCGATGGCGAGCGGGGTGATCTTGAAGATCTCGTCCTCGAAGCCCAGGATATGCCGGTAGGCCCACATCCCGAGCCCGCCGTCCTTCGGCAGGCAGTAGCCGCCGATGCCGGGGCCCGGGAAGATGATGTTGGAGTGCGTGGGGCGCACCTTGATCGCGTTGATCACCTTGACCAGGTCCACGCCGTTCCGCTCGGCGAAGAGACTCCACTCGTCGAGGAACGCGAGGCAGGCGGCGCGGTAGCTGTTCTCGACGATCTTCGCGGTCTCCGACTCGATCGGACGGTCCAGGACGGTGAGCGGGTACCGCTTCGTGTTCAGGATTTCGTTCAAGAACCGCACCACCCGTTCCCGGGCCCGGGGATTGATCCCGCTGCAGACGCGCCAGAAGTCGCGGATGCTGGCGACGTACTCCTTCCCCGGCATCACCCGCTCGTAGCTGTGGGCGAGGAGCGGATCGGAGGCGATGCCGCGCTTCCGGAACGTTTTCCGCATGATCGGGTACGCCACCTGCTCGGTCGTCCCGGGGGGCACGGTCGTCTCGATGAGGACCAGCGTCTCCGGCCGGATATGCCGGGCGATGATCTCCAGCGACTCCTCGAGGGCGGCGATGTCGGCCCACCCCTTGCGCACGTCGCCGAGGGCGTACTTGGCGTAGTCGCACTGGACGTCCACGACGACCACGTCGGCGAGGGAGAGCACGTCGTAGACCCAGGTCGCGACAAGGGTCTTCGTCTCGAGGACGCAGCGGCGGATGATCCGCGCCACCTCGGGGTCCTCCGCCTCCACCGGGGGGACGCCGCGGTTGAGGAGCGGTATCTTCCAGTAGGAGCGGACGCTCGGGCGCTGCATCCCGATCACGAACTTCGACGGCCTGCCGCCCTTCCCCCTGCTGTCCGCGACGATCGCCGCCATCACGGCGCCGACGAACCCGACCCCCATCACCACCACGACCTCCCGCTTCTCCTTTCGGTGGGCCGCGGCGAGTTTCTTCACCCGGGCGAACTCCCTGGGGTACTCCTCCGGACGGGGCAGCGGGAATTTAGCCCCGGAGGGGCTGATCGAGTAGAGCCGCTTGTTCGCGTTCATCCTGCCTTCCTTTCAGCGCCGCGGCATCCGGCTGCAAAGGGGTATTGTAGCAGAACGGCCGGCCGCCGTGATCGGTCAGATGGCCTGAGGGCGATCCGCTCCCCCGCCCCGGGATCGACCCATCCGGCGCACGGCGCCCTTCCTCCTCGACAGGCGGGGGGCACGATGACGAAGCGGAGGCGCCCGAAACGGCGGCACTAGCCGGCGAGCCCGCGCTCGACGAGGGCGCGCACATCCCCGACCCACGGCGCGGCGGGGATCTCCGACGGCGGGATGGCCGAGGATCGCACGAAGAGGAACGCGTCGTCGTGCGTGTGCATCCCGGTGAAGACGCCCCTGGAGACCAGCGCCGGTGCGGCGAGGCGCCCCTTCAGATCGAACCCCCGCCGGGGCAGGAGCACGAGATCGGGGGCCTCGGCGATCCGGCTCCCCGCATAGAGCTCCTCTCTCGAGAAGACGCTGCGGATCACCGGCCTCCCGTTCACCGAGAGATCCTGGAGGGCGCCGGCGACGTCCCGGGCGACGGTCACGATGGTGCCCTCGACGGGCGCGGCGAGCGCGCGGTGTGCGCCCTGGGCGATGGCGTCGAACGCCCGGATGAGGTCGCTGGGCCCGGCGGAGTCGAGGCCCTCGAAGGTCCGTGCCAGGGCCTGGAGTGCCTGGGCGAGGATGACGCCCGAGTTGCCGCGTGCCCCCCAGAGCGCGCCGTCCGCGAGCGCCCGGGAGAGGTCGCCCAGCGACGCGTCCTCCGGCAGGTCCTGCGCCGAGCGGGCCCCTGCGGACAGGGTGAGGACGACGTTGGTGCCCGTGTCGGCGTCCGCCACTGGGAAAACGTTGAGCGCGTCGATGCGGGGGCGCGCCGAGGCCAGCGCCGTCAGGGCCAGCGTGACCCAGCGGCGCGCGGTCGGACCATCGAGACGGGCGTTCATCCTGCAAGGAAGGGTAGCGTGTCACACCCACGCCCACGCCCGGCTCGTCCGTGTGGCCGAGCACACGCTCCCGCCGACGTCGTCGCATTTGAGACGGAGCCCGCGACGGGGTATCCTCGTGAGGTTGCTTCCGGCGCCCTCGCGCCCTCGTACCAGCACATCAGTACCAGCACAGGAGAGACCATCATGGCTGCCACCTGCGACGTCTGCGGCAAGCGTCCGTTCTTCGGCAAGAGCGTGTCTCACTCCCACGTGCGCACGTCCCGCCGGTGGGACCCGAACATCCAGCGGGTGCGCGCCCTCGTGGACGGCGCTCCGAAGCGTCTCAACGTGTGCACCACCTGCCTGAAGTCCGGCAAGGTCGTGCGCAACGTCTGACCGGACACGTCACGGAAGGGCCACCCTCGGGTGGCCCTTTTCTCATGTTCCCCGTCGATCAGCGCCGCTCGATCCCGTCAGCGGCCCCCGAAGTGGTCCCAGCCCACGGTGAGGGTCGGGGGTGCACCGTCGACCAGTACGGCATGGGACCCGCGCTCACGCACGGCCCCGAGCACCTGGAAGCCCGCTGGGACCGTGCCCGGGGCGAAGGCCGCGAGGAACCCGTGGTCCTCTCCCCCGCCGGCCACCCACGGCAGCGGATCGGCCCCGAGTGCCTCGGCCATCGCGGCGAGTTCCGGATCGACCGGGAGGTGCACGTCGAGCGTGACGCCGGAGGCCCGGGCCATCCGTCCGGCGTCGCGCAGGAGCCCGTCCGAGACGTCCAACATGGCGTGGGCGTGACGCGCCGTCAGTGCGACCGCGAGCGGGGGGCGGGGCCGACGGTACACCGCGGTGTCGCGGTCGTGGTGGCCGGCCCGCAGGGCCGCGAGCCCCGCGGCGGAGCGCCCCAGCGTGCCCGCGTGCGCGACGACGTCGCCCACCCGTGCGCCGGACCGCAGCACGGGCGTGTGGCCGCGGAGGTCGCCGTGGGCGGTCACGGCGACGACGACGGCGTCCCCGGCCGACAGGTCGCCGCCGACGACGCCGCAGGGGACGCCGGTCTGGGCCGTCAGCTCCTCGCACGCCGCGGCCATCCCCGCGGCGAGGCCGCGCACCCAGTCCACGGGCAGGTCACCCGGGAGGACGACGGCGGCCACGAACGACACGGGCACCGCACCCATGGACCCCACGTCCGCCGCGTTCTGCATGATGGACCGCCACCCCACGTCGGCGCCGGAGGACCAGTTCCGCGAGAAGTGGCGATCCTCGACGAGCACGTCGGTCGTGATGACGACGCGTGGCTCCGACAGCGGCACGACCGCGGCGTCGTCGCCATTCGGCACCTCGGCCGCGCCCTGCGGCAGCAGGGGGGTGAAGGTGGCGAGGAGCGCCTCCTCGTCCAGGTCCCGCACGGGCGTCGTTCTCATCTGGCCACCGTACAGTTGGAGCATGCGCGCGCGCGTGGTCTCCCTCATCCTGGTGCTCCCGGTGGCCGGGTGCGCGAACGCCGTCCACCTGCAGCCGGCACCGGCGGCTCCCGATCCCGTCTGCGCGGCGGTGATCCAGGCACTGCCGGAGGAGCTCGCGGGGCTCGCCCAGGCCTCCACGACGGCGCAGGCCGCCGTGGCGTGGGGCCGGGAGGACCCCATCACCCTGCGGTGCGGGGTTGACCCGCCCCCGCCGACAACGGACCGCTGCATCACGGTGGAGTCCGGCGGAAGTTCCGTCGACTGGATCAACCCCGAGGCGGACTCCCCGCTGATCCCCGATCACGCCGACACCGAGATCGGCTCATGGACCTTCATCACCTACGGACGCTCCCCGGCCATCGAGGTCGTCGTACCGGCGGCGGCGGTGACCGAGCAGCCGGACGCGGTGCTCGTGGGCCTGGCGGCGGCGGTCCAGCGAAGTCCCGCCGACAGGTTCTGCCTCACGGCAACCGACGTCCCCTGAGCGCTCAGCGGAGTCCGGTGGGCCTCTCGAGCGCGAGGTCGATCAGCTCGGTCACGAGGTCGCGGTAGCTCATCCCCGCCCCGGCCCACACGACCGGGAACATGGAGAACGGCGTGAAGCCCGGCATGGTGTTGACCTCGTTGACGACGGCGTGGCCGCCGTCGACGAAGAAGTCGACCCGTGCCAGGCCCTCGCACCCGAGCGCCTCGAAGGCCCGGACCGCCAGGGCCCGCACCTCGGCGGCCACGGCGGGATCGACGTCGGCCGGGCACTCCATGTGGAAGTCCCCGGTGGAGTGGTACTTGGTCTCGAAGTCGTAGAAGTCGTCGGTGTGCATGACGACCTCCCCGGGCGGGGCCGTCCGCGGAACTGCGCCGCCCCGACCCTGGAGGACCCCGCACTCGATCTCCCGGCCGGGCAACCCCTGCTCGACCAGCACCTTCGGGTCGTGCTCCCGGGCGGCGGCGACCGCGGCCTCGAGGTCCGCGATCCTCTCCACCCGGCTGATGCCGAGCGAGCTGCCGGCCCGTGCCGGCTTCACGAACACGGGGAGGGTGAGCTGCGAGACCTCGGCGAGGACGGCGTCGCGGTCCCGCTCCCACCGTGCGGGGGTGATGACGACGTAGGGGCCCACCGCGAGCCCGGCGGCGGCCAGGGCCACCTTCATGAAGTGCTTGTCCATGCCGACCGCCGACGCCAGGACGCCGGAGCCCACGTAGGGGACGTCGACCATCTCGAGGAGCCCCTGGATCGTGCCGTCCTCACCGAAGGGCCCGTGCAGGAGCGGCAGGACGACGTCCACCCGGCCGAGGTCGGCGGGCTCGGGACCGAGGACCGTGAGACGGGCCTCTCCCCCGCCGTCCGCGGGAAGGACGACCGTTGCCCCGGTGTCCGGCACCTCCGCGCGGCCGCCCTCGAGGAGCGACGGGTCGTCGGGCACCGGCACCCAGCGGCCGCTCCTGGTGATGCCGACGGGGACGACGTCGAAGCGGTCGCGGTCGATCTCCCGCAGCACCCCGGCGGCGGTGGCGCACGAGACGGAGTGTTCGCCGCTGCGGCCTCCGAACACGACGGCGACGCGCACGCGCCCGCCGTCCTCTGTCGGGCGGGGGCGGGCGGCGTGGTCCTCGTGCGCGTTCATCGAGACGAGGGTATCGCAGGCACCCCTCAGGCCCGCTCGTCCTTGCGGGGCCGGGAGAGGAGCATCCGGGTCATCTCCCGCACGCCGAGTCCCTCGTAGAGGACCCCGACCACGGCGTCCGTGATGGGCATCTCGACGTCCAGGGTGCGCGCGAGGTGCGCGACGGACCGGCAGGACTTCGCGCCCTCCGCCGTGCCCCCGGTGGCCGCGACGGCCTGTTCGAGTCCCATGCCCGCGCCGATGTGACGTCCGAGGGTGTGGTTGCGCGAGAGGCTGGAGGCGCAGGTGGCGACCAGGTCCCCGAGCCCGGCGAGGCCGGCCATGGTGGCTGGGTCGGCCCCGAGGGCGACCGCAAGGCGCGTGATCTCCGCCAGCCCGCGCGTGATGATCGTGGCCTTCGTGTTGTCGCCGAACCCGGCGCCCGCCGCCATGCCCACCGCCACCGCGATGACGTTCTTCACGGCACCGGCGAGTTCGACGCCGACGACGTCGTCGCTCACGTAGGGCCGGAAGTAGCCGGTGGCGCACAGGTGTGCCACCTCCTCCGCCCTGCCGACGTCGACGCAGGCGAGGACTGAGGCGCTCGGCTGTCCGGCGGCGATCTCGCGCGAGAGGTTCGGGCCCGACAGCACGACGAGGTGGTCCTCCGCGAGGCCGAGCTCCCCGAGCACCTGCGTCATCCGCAAATCCGTGCCGAGTTCGATGCCCTTCATCAGGGAGACGACGGTGGCCTCCGGGGGGACCAGCTGTGCCACCGGGGTGAGGACCTCGCGCACCACCTGGGACGGCACGCCGATGACGAGCGTGGATGCTCCGGTGACGGCGGCGGCGAGGTCGCCGGTCGCGCGTACGCCCTCGGGGAGGACGTGGCCCGGCAGGTACGCCTCGTTGGTGTGCCGGTCGTTCAGCTCCGCCACGATCGCGGGGTCACGTCCCCACAACAGGAGCTCGTTGCCGGCGTCGGCGAGCACCTTCGCGAATGTCGTGCCCCACGCGCCCGTCCCGAGGACGGTGATCATGGCTTGCGTCGCGTGAGCTCGGTCCACGAATGGCGCAGGCGCGCGAGCGTGCCCTCGGGTCGCTCAGCGCGCGCCGCGGCCTTCCGCTCGACGTCGTAGGCCTTCCCGTCACCGTGGACACGGCGGTCCCACACCCGCTCCGGGGGCGCCTCGCCGCGCAGTTCGGAGACGCCGTCGGTCAGCCGGCGCATGATCCGGTCGGTCGCCTCGCGGAGCACGGTCCCGTCGAGGGGCCGGCCGTAGAGGTCGTCGAGGTCGACGGGGGGCAGCGCGAGCACGTCCACCCGCTGGCGGCGGACCGTCGTGGGCAGGGACTCGAACCTGGGGATCACCCGGTGGGCCCCCCACTGGGCGATCGGCACGACGGGGACGCGCGTGGTGAGCGCGAGACGAGCCACGCCCGTCTTGCCGAGCATGGGCCACATGTCGGGGTCGTGGGTGAGGGTGCCCTCGGGGAAGATGGCCACGCACTCGCCCGCCTGCAACGCCTCCCGCGCGGCGTCGAGGGACTCGGCCGCCTTCGCCGAGCCCCGGTGGACCGGGATGTGTTTGACCCGCCGCGCGAGCCATCCGATGACGGGCACCTGGAACAGCTCGGACTTCGCGAGGAACTTCACCGGGATGTCGTTGTCCACGAGGAAGTGGGCGAACGTCAGCGGGTCCAGGTTGGTGACGTGGTTGGACACGGCGATGAAGCCGCCCGTGGTGGGGAGGTTCTCCGCCCCGCGCCAGTGCCGGTCGGTGAGCAGGCTCAGGGGCGGGCGGAGGAGGGCGACGACGGCGCGGTAGGTGAAGGGGAGTTCGCGCCCGGGCGCGGGGCGCATCAGCCGGCCTCGACGTTCGCCCCGAGGGCGGCGAGCTTGCGCATGAAGTGCTCGTACCCACGGTTGATGACCTCGATCCCGAGCACGGTGGAGGTCCCCTCGGCGGCCAGGGCGGCGATGAGGTGGGAGAACCCGCCGCGGAGGTCGGGGACCACGATGTCGGCGGCGTGGAGCGGGGTGGGACCCGAGATCGCCGCGGAGTGGTAGAAGTTGCGCTGCCCGAACCGGCACTCCAGGCCCCCCAGGCACTCCCGGTACAGCTGGATCTGCGCTCCCATCGCGTTCAGGGCCTCGGTGAAGCCGAACCGGTTCTCGTAGACGGTCTCGTGCACGATGGACAGGCCCTCCGCCTGGGTCAGCGCCACCACGAGGGGCTGCTGCCAGTCGGTCATGAAGCCCGGGTGCACGTCGGTCTCCAGCACGATCGAGTTCAGCCGGCCTCCGGGATGGAAGAACCGGATCCCCTGGTCGTCGATGTGGAACGCCCCACCGACCTTCCGGAACGTGTTCAGGAACGTCATCATGTCGGGCTGGGTGGCGCCGCGGACGAAGATGTCGCCCCGGGTCGCCAGGGCCGCCGACGCCCACGAGGCCGCCTCGATCCGGTCCGGCAGCGAGGTGTGCACGAACCCCTCGAGCCGCTCCACTCCCTCCACCCGGATGACCCGGTCGGTGTCCACCGAGATGATCGCGCCCATCTTCTGGAGCACCGCGATCAGGTCCATGATCTCCGGTTCGATCGCCGCGTTCTTCAGCTCGGTCTTCCCGCTGGCACGCACCGCGGTCAGCAGGGTCTGCTCCGTGGCCCCCACCGACGGGTAGGGCAACTCGACCTTCGTCCCGTGCAGCCCGCCCGGCGCGGTGATGTGGATGCCCTGCTCCTGCTTGTCCACCACCGCGCCGAACTGGCGCAGGATCGCCAGGTGGAAGTCGATCGGCCGGTCCCCGATGTGGCACCCCCCGAGGTCCGGGATGAAGGCCTCCCCGATCCGGTGCAGCAACGGACCGCAGAACAGGATCGGGATCCGCGAGGACCCGGCATGGGCGTCGATGTCCCGGACGTGGGCCGACTCCACGTTCGAGGAGTCGAAGTGCAGCTCCCCGGCGTCGTCGTCGTACTCCACCCGCACCCCGTGGAGGCGCAACAACCCCGCCACCACGTCGACGTCCCGGATCAACGGGACGTTGCGGAGCACCGAGGAGGTCTCCCCGAGCAGGGCGGCCACCATCGCCTTGGACACGAAGTTCTTCGCACCCCGCACCGTGAGCTCGCCGGTCAGGGGCGCACCACCGTGCACGCGCAACAGGTCGTTCATCGGACCACCCTTCCCTGCACCACCACCCGATGCGGCCGGTGCGTCAGGACACCCAGAATACGCACCAACGGGCAGCAGGTCCTCAGACCGGGCGTGCGGAGACCACCTCCGCCTTGGGCAGGTGGCGGGCCGGCAGCGTCCGTGGGCGCCACGTCTCCCGTTCCTCCTCGAAGGCCGAGATCTCCGCGGCACGGGTGAGGCTGAGAGCGATGTCGTCCAGGCCCTCCAGCAGCCGCCAGCGGGTGTAGTCGTCGATCTCGAAGGTGAGGTGGAGGTGGCCGCAGGTCACCGTCCGGCTCACCAGGTCCACGGTGACCTCGGTGCCGGGCTCCGTCTCGAGGGCCTTCCACAGCGCCTCGGCGTCCTCCGTGGTGATGACCCCGGTGACGAGGCCCTGCTTCCCGGAGTTGCCGCGGAAGATGTCGGCGAACCGGGGGCTGAGCACCACGCGGAAGCCGTAGTCCTTGAGGGCCCACACGGCGTGCTCCCGGGACGAGCCGGTTCCGAAGTCCGGCCCCGCGACGAGCACCGAGCCCGCCGCGTACGCGGGGTTGTTGAGCACGAAGCCGGGATCCGACCGCCAGGCCGAGAACAGGGCGTCCTCGAACCCGGTGCGCGTGATCCTCTTGAGGTACACGGCCGGGATGATCTGGTCGGTGTCGACGTTGGAGCGGCGGAGCGGCACGCCGACCCCGGTGTGGGAGGTGAACTTCTCCATGGTGGCCTCCTCAGGCGTTCACGAGATCGGCGGGAGAGGACAGGGTGCCGCGGATCGCGGTCGCGGCGGCCGTGGTGGGCGACACCAGGTGGGTGCGGCCGCCCTTGCCCTGCCGGCCCTCGAAGTTGCGGTTGGAGGTCGACGCGGCGCGCTCCCCCGGGGCGAGCTGGTCCGGGTTCATGCCGAGGCACATGGAGCAGCCGGCGTTGCGCCACTCGGCCCCGAAGTCGAGGAAGACCCTGTCCAGCCCCTCCGCCTCCGCCTGCAGGCGGATCCTGGCGGACGCGGGCACGACGATCACGCGGACGGCGTCGTGCTTCCGCCGGCCCTTCACGACCTCCGCCACGGCCCGCAGGTCCTCGATGCGGCCGTTCGTGCAGGAGCCGATGAACACGGTGTCGACCCGGATGTCCCGCAACGGCGTACCGGGGGTGAGGCCCATGTACTCCAGCGCCCGCTCGGCGGCCTGGCGCTGCGTCTCGTCGGGGATGTCCACCGGGTCGGGGACCGCTGCCGAGAGCGGAAGGCCCTGGCCGGGATTGGTGCCCCACGTGACGAAGGGCTCGATGTCGGCGGCCTCGAGGACCACCTCGGCGTCGAAGACGGCGTCGTCGTCCGTGCGGAGGGTCCGCCAGTACTCGACGGCGGCGTCCCAGTCGGCGCCCTGCGGCGCGTGCGGGCGGCCCTTCAGGTAGGCGAACGTGGTCTCGTCGGGCGCGATCATCCCGGCGCGGGCCCCGGCCTCGATCGACATGTTGCAGATGGTCATCCGGCCCTCCATGGAGAGCTTCTCGATGGCCTCGCCCCGGTACTCGAGCACGTAGCCCTGCCCGCCGCCGGTCCCGATCCGGGCGATGATCGCCAGGATGATGTCCTTGGCGGAGGAGCCGAGCGGCAGGTCGCCGTTGATGGTGATGGCCATGGTCCGGAACGGCTTCAGCGGGAGGGTCTGGGTGGCGAGGACGTGCTCCACCTCGGAGGTCCCGATGCCGAACGCGAGGGCCCCGAAGGCGCCGTGGGTCGAGGTGTGGGAGTCGCCGCACACGACGGTGAGGCCCGGCTGGGTGAGGCCGAGCTGGGGGCCCACCGCGTGGACGATGCCCTGATCCGCGTCCCCGAGGGAATGCAGGCGGATGCCGAACTCCGCGCAGTTGGCGCGCAGCGTCTCGATCTGCCTGCGGCTCGTCGGCTCCGCGATCGGGAGGTCGATGTTGAGGGTGGGGGTGTTGTGGTCCTCGGTGGCGATCGTGAGGTCGGGCCGTCGCACCGGCCGTCCGGCGAGGCGGAGCCCCTCGAAGGCCTGCGGGCTCGTGACCTCGTGGACGAGGTGGAGGTCGATGTACAGCAGGTCGGGCTCGCCGTTCTCCCCCTGGTGGACCACGTGGCGCTGCCACACCTTCTCGGCGAGTGTGCCGCTCATTACATTCTCCCGGAAATCTCACATGGTGGTTGCATCTCATCTAATGAGATGGCAGTATCGAGCCATGGACAACTCTAGTGGAGTCGGCGTCCTGGACAAAGCCGCGACCGTCCTGAGTGCCCTCGAGGCCGGGCCCGCGACCCTTGCCCAGCTCGTCAACGCGACGCACCTCGCCCGTCCGACGGCCCACCGCCTCGCCGTCGCCCTCGAGCACCACCGCTTCGTGGCGCGCGACATGCAGGGGCGCTTCATTCTCGGGCCGCGGCTCGCCGAGCTCGCCTCCGCGGCCGGTGAGGACCGGCTGCTGGCGGCCGCCACCCCGGTGCTCAACGTGCTGCGGGACCACACGGGCGAATCCGCGCAGCTGTATCGGCGTCAGGGTGATCACCGCATCTGCGTGGCGGCCGCCGAGCGCCACATCGGGTTGCGTGACTCCATCCCGGTGGGCGCCACACTGTCGATGCTCGCGGGCTCGGCCGCCCAGGTCCTCCTCGCGTGGGAGGAGCCGGACCGGCTCCACCGCGGCCTCCACGGCGCGTCCTTCACCGCGACCGTCCTCTCCGCCGTCCGACGGCGGGGCTGGGCCCAGTCGGTCGCCGAGCGCGAGCCCGGGGTCGCCTCGGTGTCCGCCCCCGTCCGCGGCCCCTCCGGCCGCGTGATCGCCGCCGTCTCCGTCTCAGGGCCCATCGAGCGCATGGGCCGCCAGCCGGGCCGGCTCCACGCTGCAGCCGTGGTCTCCGCCGCCAACCGCCTCACCGAGGTGCTGCGGCGGAGCGAGGAGGCACAGGCCGCCCGGCAGGCGCAACAGGCGCCGTCCTGAGAGGCGACGTCCCCGGATGCAGAGAGGTCCCCCGCGCGATGCGGGGGACCTCTTCTCGTAGCCCCGACCGGATTCGAACCGGCGCCGCCGCCTTGAGAGGGCGGTGTCCTAGGCCGCTAGACGACGGGGCCTCGTATGACCGGCTGACACGTTACCGTGACACCGGTGTTTGTCCCAAATCTTGCGATCTGGCTGGGGTACCAGGACTCGAACCTAGAATGACGGAACCAGAATCCGTTGTGTTGCCAATTACACCATACCCCACCGATTCCGGGCCCCTGGGGGCCACGGCACCGACCTACAACTCTACCGCGCACGGCGTGGCCCACCCAAATCCGTGGGCGTGATCGCCCTCACCCCCGCTCCTCGGGCTACCCTCGGCGCCATGCGATCAATCGGCCGCACGGCCCTCCTCACGGGCGTCCTGCCGCTCCTCCTCGGGGGCTGCACGTCGTCGACGGACGACGTGCCGTCATCCTCCCCCACGGCACTGTCCGGGTCCGCCCGCACCTCCGCAGCGAGCACCGCCGCGACTGCCCCGACGTTGCCCTCGTTCGTGACCGACGCCCTCGAGGACGCCGGCTGGGTACGGAACGAGGACCTGTCCGTTCCCGGCCGCACGCAGTACCAGGACACGCAGTGCGTGGTGCAGCTCGTGGTACTGCCGCAGGCAGGACCCCACGACGACGCCGGGGACACCGAGCTCGCCCTCGACGCCCTCGGGGAGGACTTCCGGTCCCCGGAGGACCGGGCGGACGTCGCCCTGCCGGTGGAGGGGGGAGCGTTGGCGATGCGTGCGCGCCGGGTCGAGGTGGACACCGGCGCCGAGGTCCTCCCGCTCCAGGTGGCGATGCGCGTCGTCGACGGCGTGACGGTCGCCGTCACGCAGGCGTGCTACGACCACCCGGTCGCCGACGAGGAGTTCGACGCGGTCGTCTCCCTGCTCCGGCTGAACGGTGTGGAACCGTCCGAGCTCTGAGTCAGAGGGACCCGAGCAGGGCGCGGAGCCGTGCGAGCGACTCGTCCCTCCCGAGGATCTCGAGGGACTCGAACAGCGGTGGGGAGACCCGCCTGCCGGTCAGGGCCACCCGCACCGGGCCGTAGGCGAGGCGCGGCTTGATCCCGAGGCCCTCCACGAGGGCCGCCCGCAGCACGTCCTGCACGGTTGCCGTGTCGAAGGCGGGTGCGTCGGCGAGCGCCGCCACGGCGGCCTCGAGGATGGCGGCCGCGTCCGGCCGCAACGAGGCCCGGGCGTCGTCGTCGACCTCCACCGGACGGAACAGGTACCCAAGGGTGTCCGGCACCTCGCCGAGCAGCGTGGTGCGCTCCTGCACGAGCGGGGCCGCGGCGTCGACGACGGCGCGCTCCCGATCCGTGAGCGCCTCCCGGTCCGCCGCGGAGACCAGTCCGGCCTCGTGGAGGTGGGGCACGATCCGGCCGGCGAAGTCCGTCGCGGAGAGCCGGCGGACGTGGGCCGCATTGATGGCCATGGCCTTCGCGAGGTCGAAGCGGGCAGGGCTCGGGTTCACGTCCGTGATGTCGAACGCACTCACCATCTCGGCCACCGTGAACAGGTCGGTGTCCGGGGAGATCGACCAGCCCAGCAGCCCCAGGTAGTTGAGGAGCCCCTCGGGGATGAACCCGTTCCGGCGGTGGGCGAGCACGTTGGACTCGGGGTCGCGCTTGGACAGCTTCCGGTTGCCCTCCCCCATCACGTACGGCAGGTGCCCGAACTCGGGCATGACCTCGGCGTACCCGAGCTCGATGAGGGCCCGGTACAGCACGATCTGGCGGGGGGTGGAGGACAGCAGGTCCTCCCCGCGCAGCACGTGGGTGATCCGCATCGCGGCGTCGTCCACCGGGTTCACCAGCGTGTACAGGGGGAAGCCGTTGCCGCGCACGATCACGAAGTCCGGGATCGATCCGGCGGCGAAGGTGATCTCGCCGCGCACGAGGTCGGTGAACGTGACGTCCTCGTCGGGCATGCGGACCCGGAGCACGGGATCGCGCCCCTCGGCCCGGAAGGCTGCGCGCTGTGCCTCGGTGAGGTCGCGGTCGAAGCCGTCGTAGCCGGCGTGCGGGTCCCGGCCTGCCGCCAGGTGGCGGGCCTCCACCTCCTCGGGGGTGGAGAAGGACTCGTACGCGTACCCGGCCTCCAGCAGGCGGGCCGCCACCTCTCGGTAGCTGTCCATGCGCTCGGACTGGCGGTAGGGGGCGTACGGCCCACCCACCTCGACCCCCTCGTCCCAGTCGAGTCCGAGCCACCGCATCGTCTCGACCAGCTGCTGGTAGGAGACCTCGGAGTCGCGTTCCGGGTCCGTGTCCTCGATCCGGAAGACGAAGGTCCCGCCCGTGTGCCGGGCGAACGCCCAGTTGAACAGGGCGGTGCGGACGAGGCCAACGTGCGGGCTGCCGGTGGGCGAGGGGCAGAAGCGCACCCGGGGGTGAGGGGCTACATTCGACTCAGTCATGATGACCCCATCGTATGGGGTCCGCGCCGAACCTCCTGGAGTGCCCCGTGAGCATCGACTTCGAGTCCTTCACCCCCGAACGCCTCCAGGGCACGTCCGAGAAGTGGTCCCGCCGGGACGCGATCGGCGCCGGGGTCGCGGAGATGGACTTCGGGATCGCCCCCGCCATCCGAGCCGTGCTGCGCGAGGCCGTCGAGGGCGGCGCGTTCGGCTACCCCACCGACGATCAGGTGGAGGCGGTCCGGACGTCCTGTGCCGGCTGGTACGAGCGCGAGTGCGGCTGGCAGGTCGCACCGGAGCGGGTCCAGGTGACGGCCGATGTGCTGACGGGCCTGCTCCTGACCCTGCGGCACCTCGTGCCGGAGGGCGCTCCGGTGATCCTCCCGATCCCGAACTACATGCCGTTCCTGTCCCTCCCCGAGCTGTACGGCCACCCGGTGCTCCGGGTGCCGGGGAGGACCGACGGCCGGGGAGGGTACGTCATGGACCTCGACGCCATCGACGAGGCGTTCCGGGCCGGCGGCCGGCTCCTCATCCTGTGCAACCCGCACAACCCCGTGGGGCGCGTGTACAACAGGGCCGAACTGGAGGACCTCGCCACGATCGTGGACCGGCACGGCGGGCGCGTCTTCAGCGACGAGATCCACGCGCCGCTCGTGCTCGACCGGTCCCGGCGTCACGTCCCGTACGCCGGCATCTCTCCCACGACGGCGGCGCACACCACCACGGCGGTCGCGGCGTCGAAGGGCTGGAACATCCCTGGCCTGAAGTGCGCCCAGCTGATCCTCTCCGAGGCCGACTCGGCCGTCTTCGCGCCCTTCGCCCCGATCACCAGCCACCAGGCCTCCACACCGGGCCTCCTGGCCACGGCGCGCGCCTACACCGACGACGGCGGCTGGCTCGCGGAGGTCGTGGCGCACCTGCGGGGCACCGCGACGTTCCTGACAGAACTGCTGGACCGGGAGATCCCCGGAATCGGCTACCGCGAGCCGGAGGGCACCTACCTCGCGTGGCTCGACACGACGGCGCTGGCGCCGGACAACCCCTCCCGTCACTTCGCGGAGCACGGGGTGGTCACCACGGACGGGGCGGCGTGCGGGCTCCCCGGGTTCACCCGCCTCAACCTCGCCGCGTCGCGGGGCACGCTCGAGCAGGCCGTGGCCCGCATGGCTGCCTCACTCTGATCAGCGGACCGCCGGCGGATCAGCGGCGGACGACCGGGTTGCCGAAGCGCCCGATACCCTCCACCTCCACCTCGACGCGCTGCCCGACGTCGATCGGGCCAACCCCCGCCGGGGTGCCGGTGAGGATGACGTCGCCCGGCAGGAGGGTGAAGATGCCCGAGACGTACTCGATGAGCTCCGCCACCGGGAAGATGAGGTCCGAGGTCCGGCCGTCCTGCCGCAGCTCGCCGTCCACCCACGCCCGGACGGCGAGGTCGGAGACGTCGAGGTCCGTCTCGATCCACGGCCCGATCGGGCAGGCGGTGTCGAAGCCCTTGGCACGTGTCCACTGGGAGTCCGAACGTTGGACGTCACGGGCGGAGACGTCGTTGCCCACCGTGTAGCCGAAGATCACGTCGGCGGCGCGCTCCGCGGGGACGAACTTGCACATCCGCGAGATCACCACCGCGAGTTCCGCCTCGTGGTGGACCTCCTGCGAGTACGGGGGCAGCACGATGGGGTCGTCAGGGCCGATGACGGACGTGTTCGGCTTGAGGAAGACGAGCGGCTCCACGGGCAGGTCGTTGCCCATCTCTGCGGCGTGGGCCGCGTAGTTGCGGCCGATGCCCACCACCTTGGACCGCGGGATGACCGGCGAGAGCAACCGCACGTCGTCGAGACGCACCCGCTCACCCGTGGTGTCCCAGGAGTCGAAGAGCGGATCGGACCTCAGGACGACGAGCTCATCGCCGTCGACGATGCCGTAGGCGGGCAGTTCCCCGTGGACGAAGCGTGCGACCTGCATGGGGCCAAGGCTACCGTGGCCCACCGCTCCGCACCCTCACGCCTTGTTCCGCGTGAGGGTGGGGTTGTCGTGGGTCCAGATGTCGGTGTCGAGGACACCGGGCAGGTGGGCGCTGTCCGCCGCGATGAACGCCGACCGTCCCTTGCCCGCCTCGTAGTCGGCCAGCACGGCGAAGGCCCACTTCCCGAGCAGCAGGATCGCCACGAGGTTGATGAGGGTCATCACGCCCATGGAGACGTCGGCAAGGCTCCACACGACGTCGATCTTCAGGAACGCGCCGACCACGACGGCGGCGATCACGGTGATCCGCAGCGCCAGGTCGCGCTCGTGCGCCTCTCCCGTGAGGTAGTCGAGGTTGACCTCGGCGTAGGCGTAGTTGCCGATGATGGTGGAGAACGCGAAGGTGAAGATGAGGATGGTCATCGGCAGGGTCGTCCAGTCCCCCAAGTGGTGCGCGACGGCGGCCTGGGTGAGCGTGGCCCCCTCGAGTTCCATGCCCGGGGTGTACACGCTCTCGTCGGACAGCAGGATCATGAAGGCGGTGGCGGAGCACACCAGCATGGTGTCGACGAACACGCCGGCCGACTGGATGAGGCCCTGGCGAGCCGGGTGGATCGTGGTGGCCGTGGACGCCGCGTTGGGCGCCGAGCCCATGCCTGCCTCGTTGGAGTACAGGCCGCGCTTCACGCCGTTCAGCAGGGCCGCGACCATTCCGCCGGCCGTGCCCGCGAACGCCTCGTTCAGCCCGAAGGCGGATTCCACGATCTCGTAGAACACGAAGCCGAGCCGGTCGAGGTTCATCACGAGGATGACGAGGGAGAGCAGGACGTAGATCAGCGCCATGAGGGGGGCCACCCACTCGGCCACGCGCGCCACAGACTTGATGCCGCCGAGGATGACCGCTCCGCTGAGGACGGCGAGTACGACCGCGGTGATCCAGGTGGGGACGCCGTGGGCGGTGCGCAGCGTCTCGGCGATGGTGTTGGACTGGACCATCTCGAAGGCGATGCCGAAGGTGAAGAGCAGCGCGACCGCGAACGTGGCACCCCACCGCCACGACTTCAGCCCCTTCCAGATGTAGAAGGCGGGGCCACCCCGGAAGGTGCCGTCGTGCCAGCGGACCTTGAACACCTGGGCGAGCGTGGCCTCGATGAAGGCGGTGGCCATGCCGATCGCCGCGATCACCCACATCCAGAAGACCGCTCCCGGTCCGCCCAGTGTGATCGCGATCGCCACGCCGGCGATGTTCCCCGTCCCGACCCGGGAGGCCAGCCCGATCGCGAAGGCCTGGAAGGGCGAGATGCCGCCGGCCTCGGCGTGGCGGGACCCTGCGACCGTCCTGACAATCCTCCCGACCAGCCGCACCTGCATCGCACGCGTCCGCACGGTGAACCAGATGCCGACGCCGGCGAGCAGGTAGATCAGCAACCACGAGTACATCTGGGTGTTGATCCAGTCCAGGGCTGCGAGCAGGCCGTCCATGAGGGGCTCCCTTCCGCGGGCCGGGCGCGCCCGCTGTGCGGCAGCATGGCAGATGACCGCCCGCCGTGGGGGCGAACTCACCGAGGTGGGACAATGGGACGATGACGGAACCGGCGCTCAACGTCCTGCTCGACGACCTCGAGGACCTCGGCGCCGCAGATCTCGTGGACTCCCTGTACATGGGCTTCCACGGCTGGGCGGAGGCGACGGGCCGGCCCCTCTACCCCCACCAGGACGAGGCGCTGGCCGCCCTGCTCACCGGCACCCACGTCATCGTCGGCACCCCCACCGGCTCCGGCAAGTCCGTGATCGCGCAGGCAGCGCACACTGTCGCACTGTCCCGTGGCCAGCGAACCTGGTACACCGCCCCGCTGAAGGCCCTCGTCTCCGAGAAATTCTTCGACCTCGTCGCCCTCTTCGGGCCGGCGAACGTGGGCATGGTCACCGGGGACACGGCCATCAACGCCGAGGCCCCCATCATCTGCTGCACCGCCGAGATCCTCGCCAACCAGGCCCTGCGAGAGGGCGACGGCCTCGATGCCGGCGTGGTGGTGATGGACGAGTTCCACTTCTACGCGGACCCGCAGCGGGGCTGGGCCTGGCAGGTGCCGCTCCTCGAGCTGAACACCGCGCAGTTCGTCCTCATGTCGGCGACCCTGGGCGACACCTCCTTCTTCGCCGCCGACCTGGAGCGGCGCACGGGACGCGAGGTCACCACCGTCACGTCGGCGAAGCGCCCCGTGCCGCTGAGCCACGCCTATTCCACCGAGCCCCTGCAGGACGTCCTCACGGAACTCGTGGCGACCCGCCGTGCACCCGCCTACGTGGTGCACTTCGCGCAGAAGGACGCGGTGGAACGGGCCCAGTCCCTGACATCCGTTCAGGTTGCCCCCAAGGAGCAACGGGAGGCGATCGCCCGTCGCATCGCCGGGTTCAGCTTCTCGAAAGGCTTCGGCACCACCCTCTCCAGGCTGCTGCGCCTGGGCATCGGCGTGCACCACGCCGGCATGCTCCCCCGCTACCGGCGGCTCGTCGAGCAACTCACCCAGGAGGGCCTCCTCTCCGTGGTGTGCGGCACGGACACCCTCGGCGTGGGCATCAACGTGCCGATCCGGACGGTGGTGTTCACCTCCCTCACGAAGTTCGACGGTGAGCGGATGCGCCACCTCACCGCCCGGGAGTTCCACCAGATCGCGGGCCGCGCCGGCCGCGCCGGCTACGACACCCTGGGCGAGGTCATCGTCCAGGCTCCCGACCACGTCATCGAGAACGCGAAGGCACTGGCGAGGGCGGGTGACGACGAGCGCAAGCGCCGGAAGATCGTGCGCAAGAAGGCGCCGGCCGGCCAGGTGAACTGGACGGACAAGACGTTCGAGCGCCTCCGCGACGCCGAGCCGGAGCCGCTCGCCAGCCAGTTCCAGGTGACCCACGCGATGGTCCTGAACGTCCTCGCCCGGCCAGGCGACGCCGTCGCGCACCTCGCCCGCCTGCTGACGGACAACCACGAGCCCGGCGGCGAGCGCAACCCCCACCTGCGGCGGGCCGTCCACATCTACCGGTCGCTGCGGCAGGCGGGCGTGGTGGAGCACTTGTCGTCCACCGCGGCCGCGGGCGGCCCGCGGCTCCGGCTCACCGTCGACCTGCCCGAACGCTTCGCGCTCAACGCGCCTCTCTCCCCCTTCGCGCTCGCCGCGATCTCGCTCCTCGATCCGGACTCGCCGGCCTTCGCGCTCGACGTCGTCAGCGTCGTGGAGGCGACCCTCGAGGACCCGCGGCCGCTCCTGTACGCCCAGGCCTGGGCCGCCCGGGGCGACGCCGTCGCTGCGATGAAGGCGGAGGGCATGGAGTACGACGAGCGGATGGAGGCGCTCGAGGAGGTGACGTGGCCGCAACCACTCTCCGAACTGCTGGCCGCGGCGCTGCGCGAGTACGCGCACACGAACCCGTGGGTGCTCGAGCACGAGCTGAGCCCCAAGTCCGTGGTCCGCGAGATGGTGGAGAACGCGATGACGTTCTCCGACATCGTCGCCCGGTACCAGCTCGGCCGCTCCGAGGGAGTGGTGCTGCGCTACCTGTCGGACGCGTATCGGGCGCTGCGCCAGGCCGTCCCGGAGGAGGCGCGCACCGAGGAGGTCCTCGCGATCACGCACTGGCTGGGCGCGCTGGTGCGGTCGGTGGACTCCTCCCTCCTCGACGAGTGGGCCGCCCTGCACGCCGCCGAGGACGCCGAGGCCGTGCCGGCGCTCGGCGAGGTCCCGTACGGGGCTGACGACGACGGCGCCGTCGCCTTCTCCCGCAACCGCCACGCGTTCCGGGTGGCGATCCGGGGCAGCGTGTTCCGGATGGTGGAGCTGCTGGCCCGCGAGGCCTACGAGGACCTGGGCGCGCTGGGGATCCCCGGATGGGACGCGACCCGCTGGCGTGCCGCCGCCGGGGCGTACTGGGAGGAGTACGACTGGCTGGGAACGGGGGCGGAGGCGCGCGCGCTGTTCGAGCTGACGGAGGACCCTGTCGAGGTCAAACTGGCGGGGGTCGGGGCCGCGCACTGGCTCGCCCGCCAGCGGCTGGAGGACCCGGACGGCAACCGCGACTGGGCCCTCGTGGCGGGGATCGACCTCACGTCCTCCGACGCGGAACGCCGGGTGGTCCTCACGGGAGTGGCGCTCGGGGAGGTGCGGTAAGGCAAGGCTCTCCTGCGATGACAGGGCGCCGGGTACTCCGTACCGTGGTCCCATGGGGATCACTCTGGGCAACGGGAGGGAGCCGGGCGTGGAGGTGAGGCAGGATTCCACGGCCGCGCGGCTCAACAAGCTGCGCGCCGGGGTGCTCGGCGCGAACGACGGGATCGTCTCGGTGGCCGCGACCGTCATCGGCGTCGCCGCCGCCACGGATTCCGTCCCCATCATCGCGACCGCGGGCTTCGCGGCGCTCTCGGCGGGGGCGTTCTCGATGGCCACCGGCGAGTACATCTCGGTGTCCACCCAACGCGACACCGAGTCCGCGATCGTCGAGCGCGTGTCGGCGGCATCCCGCGGACACCTCGATGGCATTCTCGACGCGCTCGTCGCCGATCTCCGGCACCGGGGCGTGGCGCCCGAGGCCGCTCGGCAGGCGGCGGCCCAGATGGCGGAGCACGACGCGGTCGGGGCCCTGTCGTGCGTGGAGGGCATCGACCCGGACGACCTGGTGAACCCGTGGCACGCGGCGTGGGCGTCGTTCTTCTCCTTCATCCTGGGTGCCGCCCTGCCCGTCGCCTCGATCCTGCTGTTCCCGCCGGGACTCCGTATCCCAGCGACCTTCGTCGCGGTCCTGTTCGCCCTCGCCCTCACGGGGTTCATCTCAGCGCGCCTCGGCGAGGCGAATGCCGGCCGGGCCGTCATCCGCACCATGCTCGGCGGTGCGCTCGGCATGATCGTCACCTACGGGGTCGGCACGCTCTTCAACGTCCCGGCCTAGGGACGGCTACGCTCGGACCGTGACCGACATCGCTGCCCGCTGGGCCGAGCTCGAGGAGCGCGTCGCCAGGGCGTGCGCCGTCGTCGGCCGGTCCGCCGGCGAGGTGGCGATCCTCGCGGCGGTCAAGACGCGGCCCCCCGAACAGGTGGTGGAGGTGCTGGCCGCGGGTGCGCGGGTGCTCGGGCACAACCGGGCGCAGGAACTGGCTGCCGTCGAGCCCCGCGTCCGCGAGCTGTGGCCGGGAGGCTACGAGACGCACTTCATCGGTGCCCTCCAGACCAACAAGGTGAACCAGGTGCTGCGCCACGCCACGTGCGTGCAGTCGGTCGACCGCATCGAGCTCGCCGGGAAGCTGTCGGCGGCGGCGTGCCGTCTCGAGCGCACGGTGGAGGTCTTCGTGGAGGTCAACGCCTCCGGGGAGCCGACCAAGGCCGGGGTCGCCCCGGAGGAGGCGCTCGACCTCGCCGGCGCCGTCGCCGCGCTGGAGGGCCTGCGGCTGCGCGGCCTCATGACCATCGGCGCCAACTCGCCCGATCCGGGCGTCGTCCGTGCCGGCTTCGAGGAGATGTCCCGGCTCTCCGCCGAGCTCGTGGGCCGGAGCGCGACCGCGGGAGCACGCGAGCTGTCCATGGGCATGAGCGGGGACCTGGACCTCGCCGTGGCCGCCGGCGCGACCATGGTCAGGGTGGGCACCGCCCTGTTCGGCCCGCGCCCGTCCTAACGCTGCTGGCGCCGCTGGATGGCGGCCCACTCGTCGCGCAGGCCCACCGTGCGGTGGAACAGCAGCGGCTCGGCCGGGTCGTGGGCGAAGTAGCCGAGCCGTTCGAACTGGACGACTCCCCCGGCGGGCGTGTCGGCGAGAGCACCCTCGACCTTGCAGCCGGTGAGCAGCACCCGGGACGTGGGGTTCAGGTCGTCCATGGGATCGCCCGTCGCCTCGCCCGGGGCGGCCGTGGTGAACAACCGGTCGTACTCCGCCACGGTCGCGTCCACGGCGTGCGCGACGGACACCCAGTGCATGGTGGACTTCACCCTCCGCCCGTCCGGCGCGCTGCCGCCCCGCGTGGCGGGGTCGTACGTCGCCCGGACCTCGACGATCGTGCCGTCGTCGTCCGTGACCACGTCCGTCGCGGTGACGAGGTAGGCGCCACGCAGGCGCACCTCGCGCCCCAGGGAGAGGCGGAAGAACTTCGGCGGAGGGACCTCGGCGAAGTCCTCGCGCTCGATGTACAACTCACCCGAGAACGGCACCTGCCGGGTGCCGTCCGCCGGGTCCTCCGGGTTGTTCCAGAGTTCGAACCACTCGACGGCGGGTTCGCCCGCCTCGTCGGTCGGCCAGTTGGTGAGGACGAGGCGGAGGGGCCGCAGGACGGCCATCCGGCGCTGGGCCGTGCGGTTCAGCTCCGTGCGCACGAAGGACTCGAGGAGCTCGATCTCGTGGCGGCTGTTGGTGCGGGACACCCCGATGAAGGTGCAGAAGTCACGTATCGCGGCGGCCGGGTAGCCGCGCCGCCGCAGACCACGCAGGGTGGGCAGGCGGGGGTCGTCCCACCCGTCCACGCGCCCGGTCGCCACGAGTTCGGCGAGACGCCGCTTGGACATCACGGTGTGGGTGAGTTCGAGGCGGGCGAACTCGGTCTGCCGCGGCTTGTCGGACGGCAGGGGGAGGCGCTCCAGGAACCAGTCGTAGAGGGGGCGGTGGGAGTCGAACTCCAGGGTGCAGAACGAGTGCGTGACACCCTCGATGGCATCGCTCTGGCCGTGGGCCCAGTCGTAGGTGGGATAGATGCACCACTCGTCGGCGGTGCGGTAGTGGTGGCCACGGCGGATGCGGTACATGATCGGGTCCCGCAACTGCATGTTCTCGTGGGCCATGTCGATGCGGGCACGCAGCACGCGGGAGCCGTCCGGGAACTCACCCGCCCGCATCCGGCGCAGGAGGTCGAGATTCTCCTCGGCCGTGCGATCGCGGTACGGGCTCTCGATCCCGGGTCGCCCGTAGCCGCCCCGCTGGGCGGAGATCGTCTCCGGATCCTGGTCGTCGACGTAGGCGAGACCGCACTCGACGAGGTGCTCGGCCCAGAGGTAGAGCTGCTCGAAGTAGTCCGAGGCGTGAACGGTGCGGGCCGGCGTGTAGCCGAGCCAGTCGATGTCCTCCACGATCCCGTCGACGAAATGCCTCTCCTCGGTGTCCGGGTTCGTGTCGTCGAAGCGGAGGTTGCAGGTGCCACCGAACTCGGAGGCGATCCCGAAGTCGAGGATGATGGCCTTGGCGTGGCCGATGTGCAGGTACCCGTTCGGCTCCGGCGGGAAACGCGTCTGGACCCGCCCCCCGAAGGTTCCCGCCTCCATGTCCTCCCGGACCATCTCGCGGACGAAGTCGCTGGCAGGGGCGGACATGGGAGGGACTGTCATGATCGACAAGTTAGCACGGCCCAACCAGCCCCCCGCGAGCGCCCGTGGGTGCGCGAGACGGGACTCGAACCCGTACGTCCGAGGACACTGGAACCTAAATCCAGCGCGGCTGCCAGTTACGCCACTCGCGCGTGTCCGCCATCCTACCGGCCGGTGCGAGCGGCGATCAGTCCACCCCGAGATCCCGGCGCAGCCGGGCGACGTGCCCGGTCGCCTTGACGTTCCGGTACGCGCGGGTCAGCGTCCCGTCCGGGGCGACGACGAAGGTGGAGCGGATCATGCCGCGCACCTCCCGGCCGTACAGCTTCTTCGCCCCCCACGCGCCGTAGGCCTCGGCAATCGCGTGGTCGGGGTCGGAGGCCAGGGGGAAGGTGAGGCCCTCCGTGCCGGCGAACTCGGCGAGCTTCGTCGGATCGTCCGGCGAGATCCCGACCACCGCGTAGCCGTGTGCCGTGAGCGACGCCAGTGAGTCCCGGAAATCGCAGGCCTCCGTCGTGCAGCCGGGCGTCATCGCTGCGGGGTAGAAGTACACGATCACCCCAGCCTCCGCCTCCTCCAGCAGGGAGTCGAGCGACACCTCGCCATCCACGGTCCGCAGGACGAAGGACGGGGCGGTGGTACCGATCTCGAGCGCCATGGGGTCTCCTCTCTCCTCCGGCACACGCTAGTGCATGTGGCGCACGTTTCGCCCGCCCCGGCCCCGGAACGATTTGGCCAGGCCTGCCGACGCTGGTAGTGTTCTTCGAGCCGCAAGGCGCCATTAGCTCAATTGGCAGAGCAGCTGACTCTTAATCAGCGGGNNGGTTCGAGTCCCTGATGGCGCACCGCGTGAGGGGCCGGACGGGTGTCCGGCCCCTTCTCCATGCCGGTCGGGCTCCCTGCCTGCCCCTCCTTTCCATCGCGTGCGTCAGCGTGTTCGTGAGAAGGTGGGAACCGATCGACGCTTTTCGGGGTGGAGGCTGAACGTGGCTGGACTGGCGAGCGGTGACCAGGGACCGTGGCTGACGCCCTATGATCTGGACGAGGTGCGCCGCAAGGTACCCATGGTCTACGTGGAGGCCCTTCCTCTCCGTCTCGGGCACGACGGTGAGCTCGAGGCCGTGGGCATGCTCCTCACGGCGACGGAGCACGGGGGGCTGCAACGCTCGTTCGTGTCGGGGCGGGTCCTCTTCCACGAGACCCTGCGGGAGGCGCTCACGCGGCACCTCGTGAAGGACCTCGGGGCCATGGCCTTCCCTCGCCTGCCGGCGAGCCTGCAGCCGTTCACCGTCGCCCAGTACTTCCCGACGCCGGGCCCCGGCTTCCACGATCCGCGGCAGCACTCCGTGGCCCTCGTCTACGCGGTACCGATCGACGGCGAGCCGACCCCGCAGGACGACGCCCTCGACTTCTCGTGGTTCACGCCGGCGGATGCGATGGACCCGCTCCTCCTCGAGGAGATGGTGGACGGGCACGCCCAACTCCTCACCCACCTGCTCGCCACCGTGGGCAGGCTGGGGTGACCGAACGGCGCGACGACCTCCTCGCCGTCGGCCTCGACCTCACGGTGGTCGCACTCTTCGCCGCCGGCGGTCGCGCCAGCCACGCCGAGGGAACGGCGATCACGGACGTGCTCCACACGGCGCTACCGTTCGCGGCGGCCGCGCTCGCCGCGCACCTGGTTCTCGGCTGGCGACGGCGGGACCCGCGTCAGCTCCTCCCCGGCCTCGTGGTGTGGGGTGTGACCGTGTTCGGAGGGCTCGCCGGGCGCCTCCTGCTGGGCGAGGGCGCGGACGGGGCCTTCCCGGTGGTGGCCGCCGCGATCCTCGCGGCCGGGATGCTGGCGTGGCGCCTGGTCATCCTCGCGATATCACGGAGGCGATCTCGTCGGCCAGCGCCCTGAACGCCTTCCCGCGATGGGAGATGGCGTTCTTCTCCGCGGGCGTCAGGGATGCCATCGAGCGTGAGTAGCCACGGGGCTGGAAGATCGGGTCGTAGCCGAATCCACCGTGTCCCTCCGGGCGGAGGAGGAGGGATCCCCGGATCTCTGCCACCTCGACGTACTCCTCCCCTGCGGGCGTGACGAGCGCGGCCGCACACACGAACCGCGCGCCGCGGTGGTGTTCGGGGACGTCCTCGAGCTGCGCCAGGAGGAGTTCGAGGTTGGCCCTGTCGTCCCCGTGGTGGCCGGCCCAACGCGCCGAGAACACCCCAGGGGCTCCCCCGAAGACGTCGACGACCAGTCCGGAGTCGTCCGCGAGCGCCGGCAACC
This sequence comes from Actinomycetales bacterium UBA1416, assembly GCA_002304945.1. Lineage (GTDB taxonomy): Bacteria > Actinomycetota > Actinomycetes > Actinomycetales > Actinomycetaceae > UBA1383. The sequence goes on from DBPQ01000122.1 coordinate 28,123, forward strand.
GGGTGGCGCGCCCCACGTGGTGCGCCTTGAGCAGGGCGTTCTCCTCGAAGGTGACGCCGTCCTCCACCGGGGAGGGCAGGCCGAGGTCGCCCGATCCGACGACGACGGTGGTGTCGAAGCCGGCGATCTCCGCGGCGAGGATGGCTCGCAGCTCGCCCACCTTGTGCGCGTTGGCGGTGCCCAGGACCAGCCGGGCCGAGGGTGGGACCCGCCGCATGGGGCTGAGGTCCCCGGGCTGCTCGCTCATCAGCCCGCCGAGGTAGCCGTCCGTCGTCACCGCTCGCTCCCGAGTGCGTCCCGTTGCAGCTCGGTGAGGCGCACGATCCCGCCGAGGGCGAGGTCGAGGAGCGCGTCGAGCTCCACCCGGTCGAAGGGGACGCCCTCGGCCGTTCCCTGGACCTCCACGAAGCTGCCCGCGCCGGTCGCCACCACGTTCATGTCGGTGTGGGCCCGGACGTCCTCCTCGTAGGGCAGGTCGAGGCAGGGAACGCCGTCGATGATGCCCACGGACACGGCGGCGACGCTGTCGGTCAGCACGGTCTCGGGCTGCCCGACGTGGCCGCGCGCCGCTCCCCAGGCGATGGCGTCGGCGAGCGCCACCCACGCGCCCGTGATGGCCGCGGTTCGCGTGCCGCCGTCGGCCTGGAGCACGTCGCAGTCCAGCACGATCGTGTTCTCCCCCAGCGCGCCGTAGTCGACGACGGCGCGCAGGGACCGCCCGATGAGGCGGGAGATCTCGTGGGTGCGGCCCCCTATCCGTCCGCGGACGGACTCCCGGTCGGTGCGCGTGCTGGTGGCACGCGGCAGCATCGCGTACTCGGCGGTCACCCATCCCAACCCGGAGCCCTTGCGCCAGCGGGGCACGCCGCTCGTGAAGCTGGCGGCGCAGAGCACGCGCGTGCCGCCGAACTCGACGAGGACGCTGCCCTCGGCGGTGTCCAGCCAGTTGCGGGTGAGGCGCACGGGGCGCAGGTCGTCGGGCGCGCGGCCGTCGGCGCGGGTGAAGTCCATGGGGCAGAGACTACCTGCCCTCAGAGCTCCCAGACGGAACCCGTACGGGCCACCTCGATGCCACCGGCGAACCTCGTCGAGGCGCTCTGGGCCACCTCCTCCGGCTCCGTCCAGGGCTGGATGTGGGTGAGCACGAGGTGGCGAGCGCGGGCCTGTGTGGCGACCTCGCCGGCCCGCTCGCCGGTGAGGTGGATGCCCCGGACCGTGTCCCGTCCCTCGACGAAGCCGGCCTCGCAGAGGAACAGGTCGACGTCCCGGGCGGCGGCGACGAGGCCGTCGCAGGCATCGGTGTCGCCGGAGTAGGTGAGGGAGACCTCGCCGTCCCCGCTGGCGGACGGCCCCGTGACGCGCACGGCCCAGGCCTCGACGGGATGCTCCACGCGGTGGGACTCGATCCGCAGGGGGCCGACCCGCACCACGTGTCCGGCCTCGTGGGGGCGGAAGGTGAAGTCCGCGGAGAAGTCCTCCTCCGGACCGTCCCCGCCCACCCCGCGAACGCGGTCGACGGCGTCCGGTGGGGCGAGGACGTCCACCGGGCCGAGGGCGCCGGTGGGATACCAACGCCGGAACACGTGATAGCCGATCATGTCCGCCATGTGGTCGGCATGGAGGTGGGACAGCACCACGAGGTCCACGTCACGGGGGTCGAGGTGGTTCATCAGCTGGCCGAACGCCCCGGGGCCCAGATCGAGGAGGATCGAGAACACGCGGGGCCCGCCGTCGTCACCGACGCCGTCGGCCTGCACGAGGTAGCAGGAGGCCGCCGACGCCGGCCCGGACATGGAGCCGGTGCAACCGACCACGGTGAGCTTCACGGCCGCACCCCCGTGAGGGAGGTGATGCCGCTGACCGCCTGGACCTCCGGCAGGAATCGCTTCGCGAGACGGGCGAAGTCAGCCGCGTCCCCGGTGGCGAGGAAGCGGTGCGCCGCGGCCCGGTCCGGTGCCGCGAGCAGGTCGTGGGCGGTGAGGGTGCGGTAGAGATCCTTGGCGGTCTCCTCGGCCGACGAGACGAGGGTGACGTCCTCCCCCATGACGTAGCTGATCACGCCGGTCAGGAGGGGGTAGTGCGTGCAGCCGAGCACGAGGGTGTCCACGCCGGCCTCCCGCACGGGCTCGAGGTACTCCCGCGCGACGGCGAGGATCTCCGGACCCGCGGTGATGCCCCGCTCCACGTAGTCGACGAACGCCGGGCAGGCCTGCATCGTGAGCTCGAGATGGGGCGCCGCGGCGAAGGCGTCACGGTAGGCGCCGGAGGTGATCGTGGCCTCGGTGCCGATCACCCCGACACGACCGTTCCGCGTGGCTGCCACGGCGCGGCGCACAGCCGGCTGGATGACCTCCACGACGGGCACACCGGCGTCGACGGCGTAGCGTTCACGGGCGTCCCGCAGGGTGGCCGCGGAGGCGGAGTTGCACGCGATGACGAGCGCCTTCACCCCGGAGATGACGAGCTGGTCCATGATGTCCATCGCGAGCGCCCGCACGTGCGCGATCGGCTTGGGCCCGTAGGGGGAGTTCGCCGTGTCGCCGATGTAGGTGATCGACTCCCCCGGCAACTGGTCGATGATCGCCCTCGCGACCGTCAGCCCCCCGACCCCTGAGTCGAAGACCCCGATCGGCGCGTTGTTCACAGCATCGAGCTTAGATCGCCGGGGCCTCGCCGGTCACCGCGAGCAGCAGTGACTCCTGCCACCACGTCAGCCCGGAGTACAGCGCCGCGAGCGCCGTGGTGCGCTCGTCCGCCTCCGGGGCAGCCTGGCGGGTCGCCGCCACGGCGATCGCGTGGAACCGCTCGGAGTCGGCGTCGTCCTCGATGCCGAGACGTGCGGCGAGTACCAGGCGGATGTCGGTGAGCGCCGCGAGCCACTGCTGTTCCTCCCCCCGCCGCACCAGCACGGTCTCGGCGCCCGCGGCAAGGCTCCGGGCCAGCAGGTCCAGGTTGGCCAGCTTGCTGCGCCGGAGCTCGTCCGCCGTCAGGCCGCGAAGCTCGTCGGCGAGGTCGGGATCGGAGGTGGACATGGGGGCGAAGAGGCGTGCCAGCGCCGGATCGGACGGAGTCTCCCGCTGGTCAGGGTCGAAGTCGAGGTGGGCGATGGGGTCGTCGTCCCCCGGGGGCGTCGCCCGCTCGCTGCCGGCGACGAGCTCGCGCACGTCCCGGACGAGGCGGGCGAGGAGGGTTCTCTCCGAGGCGTCGACGCGCGAGGCGAAGCCGGCGGAGGTGACGGTGAACGCGAACATCAGTCCGCCCGCTCCAGGGTCGCCCACAGGCCGTGGGCGTGCAGCGCCGCGACATGGCTCTCCATCGGCTCGCGGCCGCCCTCGGCGACGACCGCCCGGCCCTCGGTGTGGACCGCCATCATGAGGGCGTGTGCTCTCTCATGGGAGTAACCGAAGTGCGTCCGGAACACGTAGGTCACGTAGCTCATCAGGTTGACCGGATCGTTCCACACGACCACCCGCCAGGGGGCCGTCGCGGTCGCCTGGTCGTCGAGCTGCTGGTCGGGCAGGGAGGTCATCGCACCCGATTCTCCCACCCGGCCTCCCGGGGGTGAGGTGGAACGGCATGGCAGGCGCTAGCGTGTCCGTCATGTCGTGCGCATCCACCGCCCTCCTGACCGACATGTACGAGCTGACCATGATCGACGCGGCGCTGGAGTCGGGGACGGCGTCCCGGCAGTGCGTGTTCGAGGTGTTCAACCGGCGCCTGCCGGCACGCCGGCGCTATGGCGTGGTCGCGGGCACCGCCCGCCTCCTCGACGCCGTCGAGGCGTTCCGCTTCACGGACGGCCAGCTCGCCTGGCTCGGCGAGCGCGGGGTGGTGCGACCCGCGACCCTGGAGTTCCTCGCCGAACTCCGTTTCACCGGCTCGATCACCGGGTACGCCGAGGGCGAGTGCTTCTTCCCGGGTTCGCCCATCCTCACGGTGGAGGGCTCGTTCGCGGAGGCGGTGGTGCTCGAGACGGTCATCCTGTCGGTGCTCAACCACGACTGCGCCGTGGCCGCTGCGGCATCGCGCATGACGACGGCGGCACACGGCCGCCCGTGCCTCGACATGGGGGCGCGGCGCACCCATGAGGAGGCGGCCGTGGCCGCGGCCCGGGCCGCCGCCGTCGCCGGCTTCGCGGGGACCTCCGACCTCGAGGCCGCCCACCGCTACGGGTTGCGGGCGATCGGGACGGCGGCGCACTCCTTCACGTTGCTCCACGACGACGAGGAGACCGCCTTCGCCGCCCAGGTGGCGGCCCTCGGTCCCGGCACCACGCTCCTCGTCGACACGTACGACGTTCCGAGAGGCGTCGAACGCGCTGTTGCCGCGGCCCGCGCCGCCGGCGGAGAACTGGGAGCGGTTCGGCTCGATTCGGGTGACCTCGTGGCGCAGGCGTTCACCGTCCGCCAGCAGCTCGACGACCTCGGTGCCACCTCGACGCGTATCACCGTGACCTCGGACCTCGACGAGTACGCCATCGCGGCACTCAACGCCGCTCCCGTGGACTCCTACGGCATCGGGACGAAGCTCGTGACCGGCTCCGGACACCCGACGGCGGAGCTGGTGTACAAGCTCGTGGCACGGGAGGGTTCGGACGGGCGGCTCGAGCCGGTCCAGAAGGAATCGGAGTCCAAGCGCTCGATCGGCGGCCGGAAGGTCGCGGGCCGCGTGCTCGAGGGCGGGCGTGCGGCGGAGGAGGTCACCGTCACCGGGGTGGGCGCGCGGACGCACCTGGACGCGCTCGGTGCGCGGCCGCTCCAGGTGGACCTGGTTCGCGACGGTGTCGTCGCGGAGGACCACCGCGGGCCGGCAGCCCTCACGCGGGCGACCGAGCGCCACCTCGCCTCGCGTGCGGAACTGCCGTACCCGGCCTGGCGGCTCTCGGAGGGTGAGCCGGCGCTCGTCACCCGGCACGTCGTCCTGCCGGGCTCCTAGCTCGGCGCACCCCCGGCCCGGAGGGACTCGAGGATCTCCTTGCACGCCGGGCAGACCGGGTAGCGGCTGGGATCCCGGCGGGGGGTCCACACCTTGCCGCAGAGGGCGACGACGGGCCGGCCGGACGCCGCGGAGGCCGCGATCCGGTCCTTCCGGACGTAGTGCGCGAACCGATCGCCCTCCGAGGAGTCCTCGGAGGTCTCCTCGCGTTCGAGCAGCGTCGTGGAGCCCTCGGGGCCGGCGGGAGCAGCCGGCGAACCGGGAGTGCCATCTGCGGTGAAGCGGTTCATGCGCACGAGTCTAGGTGGAGTGCCCGGACATGCGACAGGGGCGGCCGTCAGGCGGCCGCCCCTGGAACTCCTGCGCTACTTCGCGACGGCCTTCTTGAGCGCCGACCCGGCGGAGATCTTCACGCCGTACCCGGCGGGGATGGCGATCTCCTCGCCGGTGCGCGGGTTGCGGCCGGTGCGGGCGGCGCGGTCGACCCGCTCCACGGACAGCAGGCCGGTGACCTTGACGGCCTCGCCCTTGGCGAGCGACTCCACCATCACGTCCTGGATGGCGGACAGCGCGGCGTCGGCCTGCGCCTTGGTGAGCGAGGCGCGCTCCGCGATGGCGGCCACGAGGTCGGTACGGTTCACGGACATGTAGGGCTCTCCTTGATGTGGACTGTGCCGGCACCCGCTGTTCGGGTGCCGCTGGCACGACACTACGCACGAACAGGCGTGGATGTCTGCTCCAAACGCCCGGAAGCGCGGAAAATGTGGTGAATCTGGCCGGTTCCCGAGGTTGTCCCGGGCCGCGGGCGCCGCAGCGGCCGACCGCCTAGGTTGGTGCCATGGAACAGCGAACATTGGGACGCACCGGCGCGAGCGTGTCCGTCGTCGGGCTCGGCACGTGGCAACTCGGCTCGGACTGGGGAGACGTGAACGAGGGCGAGGCTCTCGACCTGCTCGGAGAGGCGCAGGCGAACGGGGTCGACTTCCTCGACACCGCGGACGTGTACGGGGACGGCAGGTCCGAGGCGCTCATCGGCCGGTATCTCGCCACCGCTGACGTCCGCCCCTTCGTCGCCACGAAGATGGGCCGACGGGTCGACCAGGTGCCCGAGAACTACACCGAGGAGAACTTCCGCGCCTGGAACGACCGCTCACGGGCCAACCTCGGCGTCGACACCCTCGACCTCGTGCAGCTGCACTGTCCCTCGACCCCGGTGTTCGGCGACGAGCGCGTGTACGACGCCCTCGATCGCCTGGTGGAGGACGGGAGGATCGCCCACTACGGGGTCTCGGTGGAGACCTGCGCAGAGGCGCTCACCGCGATGGAACGGCCGAACGTCGCCTCCGTGCAGATCATCCTGAACGTCTTCCGGCGCAAGCCGCTCGACGAGGTGTTGCCGACCGCCCTCGAGAAGGGAGTGGGCATCATCGCCCGCGTCCCCCTCGCCTCCGGGCTGCTCTCCGGCCGGTACACGGCCGAGACCACCTTCGCTCCCACCGACCACCGCACCTACAACCGCCACGGCGAGGCCTTCGACGTGGGAGAGACCTTCGCGGGCGTCGGCTACGACGACGGCGTGCGTGCCGCCGCGGAGTTCACCGCCCTCGCACGCGAGCTGGGTCCGGAGGGTGCGACCCCGGCCCAGGTGGCGCTGCGGTGGATCATCGACAGGCCGGGCGTCACGACCGTGATCCCGGGCGCCCGCAACGGCACCCAGGCACGCGGCAACGCAGCAGCGGCGGCACTTCCCCCGCTCGGCGAGGAACTCGACGCGGCGTTGGAGGACCTCTACGACCGCTGGTTCCGCGCCGCGGTGCACCACCGCTGGTAGGGCCTCATGGCACCCGGTGGGTCCACTCCGGCGTGAGGAACTTGTCCCGCACCAGTTCCTCCGCCCGGGTCAGCTCCTCCGTGGTGAAGTCCGACCTCCGCGTGGTGTGCAGCGAGGAGAAATGGGCGATGAAGGCATCGATGATGTCGGCGCGCGCCATCCCGGTCTGCGAGCGCATGGGGTCCACCCGCTTGTTCGCGGACCGGGTTCCCTTGTCGGACAGCTTCTCGCGCCCGATTCGCAGCACCTCGAGCATCTTGTCGGCGTCCATGTCGTAGGCCATCGTCACGTGGTGGAGGGTCACGCCCGTGGCGAACCTCTTCTGCGCGGCACCGCCGATCTTGCCCTTGTCCGAGGCGATGTCGTTGAGCGGCACGTAGCGCGCCTCCACCCCCACCGACCGCAGCGCGCCGAGCACCCAGTCGTCGAGGAAGGAGTAGGAGCGCTCGAAGCTGAGGCCCTCGACGAGCGAGGTCGGGACCACGAGGGAGTAGGTGATGCAGTTGCCGGCCTCCATGAACATCGCCCCGCCCCCGGTGACGCGCCGGACGACCATCATGCCGTGGCGTTCGAGCCCGTCCGGATCGATCTCGTTGCGGACGGACTGGAAGGAGCCGATCACGACCAGGGGGGCGTCCCACTCCCAGAAGACGAGGGTGGGGCCGCGGCGGCCGGCCGCGAGCTCGCCGGCCAGCACCTCGTCGAGGGCCACGTGCATGGCCGGGTGGCGTGGAGTCGAGTGGATGATGTCGAAGGTGTGGTCCGACCACGAGGTGGCGTGCCCGAGTGCGCGGCGGATCGCGATGCCGACGGCCTCCGGGCTGAACCCGATGAACCGCACCCCGGGGGTGGCGGCCTCGATCGCCGAGACGTACGTCGCGACGTCGGCTGCCGTCGGGAGCCCGGTCAGGGCGTCGTTGATGGCCTCCAGCGCGTCATCCGGCTCGAGGAAGAAGTCCCCCGAGACGGCCACGGACGTGAGCAGGTCGTCCTCGACCTCCACGTCCGCGGCCACGAGCTTGCCACCTGCAACCTTGTACTCACCACGCACCATGCCCCAAGTCTAGGCTGCGGTTCAGACCGCCCCCTGCCCGCTGGCCAGCTCGTGGTGCAGCAGCCCCCACGTGATGGAGTCCGCCAGCGCCTCCCACGAGGCCGCGACGACGTCGGAGCCCACCCCCACCGTGGACCAGGAGCGGATGCCGTCCGTGGTCTCGATGAGGACGCGGATGGTCGCGTCGGTGCCCTGCATCGAGTCGAGGATCCGGACCTTGAAGTCGATGAGCTCGAAGTCGGCGATCTGGGGGAAGGTGGGGAGCAGCGCCTCCCGGAGCGCCCGGTCGAGGGCGTTCACCGGGCCGTTGCCCTCGCCCGTGCGCACGATCCGGCCCTTGGGGGTCCGGACCTTCACGGTCGCCTCGGCGATGCCGTCGCCGGGCAGGCCCGGGCGTTCCTCGACCTGGGCGCGCCACGACTCGACCTCGAAGTAGCTGGTGCGGTGACCGTCGAGCTCCTCGCGCAGCAGCAGCTCGAAGGAGGCGTCCGCGGCGTCGTAGGTGTATCCGAGCGCCTCGGCCTCCTTGACCTTCTGCGTCACGGCGGCGACGGCGTCGGGGCGGCCCGAGACGTTGACACCAAGTTCGCGCGCCTTCAGCTCGATGGAGGCCCGGCCGGCCATGTCGGAGACGAGCATCCGCATGTCGTTTCCGACGGCCTTCGGCTCGATGTGCTGGTAGAGGTCGGGGTCGATCCGGATCGCCGAGGCGTGCAGGCCGGCCTTGTGGGCGAACGCACTCGCCCCCACGTACGGTTGGCGGGCGAAGGGCGAGATGTTGGTGATCTCGGAGATCTGGTGGGCGATCGGCGCCGCCTGGAGGAGATCTTCGCCGAGGCAGTCGTACCCGAGCTTCAGCTGCAGGTTCGCGACGCAGGTGAGCAGGTCGGCATTCCCGGTGCGCTCGCCGTAGCCGTTGATGGTCCCCTGGATGTGCCGGGCGCCCGCCTCGACGGCGGCGAGGGTGTTGGCGACCGCGCAGCCCGTGTCATTGTGGGCGTGCATGCCGAGCGGCACGCCGATCGAGCCCATGTCGGTGACGATCTCCCCCACCCAGTTCGGCAGCATGCCGCCGTTGGTGTCGCAGAGGACCACGGTGCGGGCCCCTGCGTCGGCTGCCACCTGGACGACGCTGCGCGTGTACGCGGGGTCGTACCGGTAGCCGTCGAAGAAGTGCTCGGCGTCGAGGAGCACCTCCCGACCCTCCCGGGTGAGGAACTCGATGGTGTCCCGCACCATGTCGAGGTTCTCGTCCCCCTCGGTCCGCAGGGCCCTCTCGACGTGCCGGATGTCCGATTTGGCGACGAGGGTCACCAGCGGGGCACCGGCCTCGAGGAGGGCGCGCACCTGGGGGTCGTGCTCCGCGGTGGTGCCGACCTTCCGCGTCGCACCGAAGGCGGCGAGGACCGAGCGTCCGAACAGCTGGGTGCCCACCGCCTCCTGGAAGAACTGGGTGTCCCGGGGTACAGCACCGGGCCAGCCTCCCTCGACGATGTGGACGCCGAGCTGGTCGAGCAGCCGGGCGATGGCGAGCTTGTCCGCCACCGAGAGGTTCATGCCCTCCTGCTGGGCGCCGTCGCGAAGCGTGGTGTCGTAGATCTCGATGCGCATGTCAGACCAGCCTGTGGAGCCAGCCGTGCGGGTCGTCCGCCCGGCCGTACTGGATGTCGGTGAGGCTGGCGTGGAGCTCCGAGGTGACCGCGCCGGGTTCGCCGTCGCCGATGGCGAGGTCGAAGCCCTTCCCGGCCAACCTGCCGATCGGGGTGACGACGGCCGCCGTCCCGCACGCGAAAACCTCGGCCACGTCGCCGGAGCGGATGCCCTGGAGCAATTCGTCGAGCGGGATCTGGGTCTCGACCACGGAGCGTCCCCGGTCCGCGAGGAGCTGGATGACGGAGGAGCGCGTCACGCCCTCGAGGATGGTGCCGGTGAGGGCCGGTGTCCGGACGGTGCCGTCGGATCCGACGACGAAGATGTTCATGCCGCCGAGTTCCTCGAGCACGGTGTTCGTCGCCGCGTCGAGGAAGCACACCTGCTCGCACCCCTGCGCGGCGGCCTCGTCCTGGGGCAGCAGCGAGGCGGCGTAGTTGCCGGCGGTCTTGGCCGCTCCGGTGCCCCCGGGGCCGGCACGGTGGTAGTCGGTGGAGACCCAGATCGCCACCGGCTTGAAGCCCTTCGCGAAGTACGGTCCCACGGGCGAGGCGATCACGAGGTAGGTGACCTCGTGCGCCGAGCGCACCCCGAGGAAGGCCTCGGAGGCGAAGGCGAACGGCCTCAGGTACAGCGACGACCCGGGCGTGGACGGCACCCACTCACGATCCGCGGAGACCAGTGCCGCGATGGATCCGAGGAAGTCCTCGACCGGGAGTTCCGGGAGGGCGAGGCGGCGTGCCGAACGGTTGAACCGCTCGGCGTTCCGCTCCGGGCGGAAGGTCCAGATGGAGCCGTCGGCGTGCCGGTAGGCCTTCAGCCCCTCGAAGATCTCCTGGCCGTAGTGCAGCACCGAGGTGGCGGGCGAGAGGGTGAGCGGACCGTAGGCGAGGAGCTCCCGGTCGTGCCAGCCCTGCCCGTGGGTGTGGATGGCGCGGGCCATGTGGTCCGTGAAGTCGACGCCGAACGAGAGCCGTTCGAGCACGGCCTCCCGTTCGGCGGCGGGGCGACGGGCCACCTCGCCGCGTACCGGGAACCGCTCCGCCAGGCGGGCGGGGTCAGCTGGACTGGTCATGTCCTCACCTCTCCATGAGTGCGACGACGGCGTCGCCCACCTCGGCGGTGGCGCGCGCACCGGTACGGGTCGCGAGATCCGTGGCGACCGCGGTCTCGACGGCGGTGGCGGCGTCCTCGTGGCCGAGGTGGCGCAGCAGGAGGGCCACGGACAGGATGGTCGCCGTCGGATCCGCCTTCGACTGCCCCGCGATGTCCGGGGCGGACCCGTGGACGGGCTCGAACATCGAGGGAGCCGTGCGGTCGGGGTTGATGTTGCCGGACGCCGCGAGCCCGATCCCGCCCGTGATGGCGCCGGCCAGGTCCGTCAGGATGTCCCCGAACAGGTTGTCGGTGACGACGACGTCGAAGCGCGCCGGGTCGGTGACGAGGAAGATGGACGCGGCGTCGACGTGCAGGTAGTCGGTGGTCACCTGCGGGTACTCCTGCCCCACCTGCTCCACGATCCGGCTCCACAGGTGGCCCGCGTGCACGAGCACGTTGTGCTTGTGCACCAGGGTGAGGTGCCGCCGGGGCCGGCCGGCCGCGAGCTCGAACGCGTACCGCACCACCCGCTCGACACCGTACGCGGTGTTGACGGAGACCTCGTTGGCGACCTCGTGGGGCGTGCCCGCGCGGATGGTCCCGCCGTTTCCGACGTAGGGCCCCTCGGTGCCCTCGCGGACGACGACGAAGTCGACCTCCCCGGGGTGGGCGAGCGGTGTGGCCACGCCCGGGTACAGGCGGCCGGGACGGAGGTTCACGTAGTGGTCGAGCGCGAAGCGCAGCCTCAGGAGGAGGCCGCGTTCGAGCACGCCGGACGGAACCGTGGGGTCGCCGATCGCACCGAGCAGGATGGCGTCGTGGGAGCGGATCCGGTCCAGGTCCCCGTCGGGGAGGACCTCGCCGGTGCGGTGGTACCGGGCGGCGCCGAGGTCGAAGTCCGTGGTCTCGAGCTGGACGTCCGCCGGCAGGGCGGCGCGGAGGACCTTCAGTCCTTCGGCCACGACCTCGGGGCCGATCCCGTCGCCCGGGATGAGTGCGAGTCTGATGCGTGACATGCTGGGAATCCTATGGCGCTGCCCGGATCGTGGGATCCGTGTCTCGGCAGGAGGACGGGGGCGGCGAAGCCGCCCCCGTCCTGCCGTCAGCGGGCGGCGGACCCCTCGGTGAAGTCCTCGTCGGCGGGCTTGCCCCATGCGAAGAGACGCCGGAGCTCGGGGCCGACCTGCTCGATCGGGTGGCTCTCGCCCCTGGCCCGCAGCTCCGCGAACTCCGGGGCGCCGGCGTCCTGGTCGGAGATGAAGCGCTCCGCGAAAGCCCCCGACTGGATGTCCGTGAGCACGGCCTGCATGTTCTCCTTGACGACGGGGGTGATGACCCGCGGGCCGGAGACGTAGTCACCGTACTCGGCGGTGTCGGACACCGACCAGCGCTGCTTGGTGAGTCCGCCCTCGTTGATGAGGTCGACGATCAGCTTGAGTTCGTGGAGCACCTCGAAGTAGGCCACCTCGGGCTGGTAGCCCGCCTCGGTGAGGACCTCGAACCCGTACTGGATGAGCTGCGAGACGCCGCCGCAGAGGACGGCCTGCTCACCGAAGAGGTCCGACTCGGTCTCCTCGGTGAAGGTGGTGCGGATCCCGCCGGCCCGCAGCCCACCGATGGCCTTGGCGTAGGACAGTGCGAGGTCCCAGGCCTGGCCGGAGGCGTCCTGTTCGACGCCGACGATCACGGGGACGCCCCGTCCGGCCTCGTACTCCCGGCGCACGGTGTGGCCGGGGCCCTTGGGGGCCACCAGGCACACGTCGTGCCCGGCCGCCGGCTTGATGTAGCCGAAGCGGATGTTGAAGCCGTGCGCGAAGAAGAGGGCCGCGTCCGCCTTCATGTTCGGCTCGATGAGCTCGGCGTACAGCCGCCGTTGGTGCTGGTCGGGGGCCAGGATCATGATCACGTCCGCGTCGCGGACGGCGTCCTCTATGGCGGCCACCTTCAGCCCCTGCTCCTCCGCCTTCGCCCACGACCCCGAGCCGGGGCGCAGGGCCACCGTGACGTCGACGCCGGAGTCGCGCAGGTTCAGGGAGTGCGCGTGGCCCTGCGAGCCGTAGCCGACGACCGTCACCTTCTTCGACTGGATGAGGGCGAGGTCGGCGTCGTCGTCGTAGAACATGTCTGCCATTGCGGTGTCTTCCTTGTTGTCGGTGGGTCGGATGGGTCAGGCAGTGCGGAGCGAGCGCTCGGCGCGGTCGGTGAGGGATCGGGAGCCGCGGGAGATGGCCACGACCCCTGACTGCACGATCTCCTTGATGCCGTAGGGCTCCAGGGCGGCCAGGAGGGCCTTGAGCTTGCTGTCGCCCCCGACCGCCTCGATCGTGACTGCGTCCGGGACGACGTCGACGACGTGGGCACGGAACAGCTCGACCACCTGGAGGACGGCGGTACGGGACGAGTCGTCCGCCCGGACCTTCACCATGAGCAGTTCCCGCTGCACGGAGGCCTCCGGCTCCAGCTGGACGATCTTGATGACGTTGATGAGCTTGTTGAGCTGCTTGGTCACCTGCTCGAGCGGGAGGTCCTCCGCGTCGACCACGACGGTCATCCGGGAGATGGTCTCGTGCTCCGTGGGTCCCACGGCGAGCGAGTGGATGTTGAACGCGCGGCGAGCGAAGAGGCCGGCGACGCGGGCGAGGACACCGGGGGTGTTCTCGACGAGGACGGACAGGGTGTGGCGTGCCATGGTGCTTCCTTGAGTCGTCGGGTTTCAGTCGTCGGTGGAGAAGTCGGGCGTCAGCCCGCGCGCGTACTGGATCTGGTCGTTGGACAGTCCGGCAGGCACCATCGGCCACACCATCGCGTCCCGGGAGACGACGAAGTCGATCACCACGGGGACGTCGTCGATCTCCCGGGCCTTGGCGATGGTCTCGTCCACGCACTTGACGCTCTCGCACCGCAGCCCGACCGCGCCGTAGGCGTCGGCGAGCTTGACGAAGTCCGGCACGTTGCGCGAGCCGTAGCCCGTCTCGAGCTCGGTGTGGGAGTAGCGGCCGTCGTAGAAGAGGGTCTGCCACTGGCGCACCATCCCGAGGGAGGAGTTGTTGATGAGGGCGACCTTGATGGGGATGTCGTTGAGGACGCAGGTGGCGAGTTCCTGGTTGGTCATCTGGAAGCTGCCGTCGCCGTCGACCGACCACACCTCGCGGTCCGGGGCGCCGACCTTCGCCCCCATCGCCGCCGGGATCGAGTACCCCATGGTGCCGAGACCGCCGGAGTTGAGCCAGGCGTTCGGGCGCTCGTACCTGATGAACTGCGCGGCCCACATCTGGTGCTGGCCGACTCCGGAGACGTAGACGCCGTCCGGTCCCACGATCTCGCCGAGGCGCTTGATGACGTGCTGGGGGGCCATGCGGCCGTCCTCCGTGTCCGTCCACCCGAGCGGGTAGGTGCTGCGCAGCTCGTCCAACTGGCGCCACCAGGCACCGAGGTCCGGCTTGCCGTACTGCTCGTGGGCGGCGCTCAGCGCGACGTTCAGTTCGGCGATGGTCTGCTTGAGGTCCCCGACGATGGGCACGTCGGCACGCCGGTTCTTCGAGATCTCGGCAGGGTCGATGTCCGCGTGGACCACGACGGCGCCCGGCGCGAAGGTCTTGAGGTCACCGGTGACGCGGTCGTCGAACCGCGCGCCGAGCGCGATCAGCAGGTCGGCCCGCTGCATGGCGGCCACGGCCGCGACGGAGCCGTGCATCCCGGGCATCCCGCAGTGCTGCGGATGCGAGTCGGGAACCGCGCCGCGTGCCATGAGGGTGGTGACGACGGCGGCGCCGGAGAGGTCCACGAGGGTGCGCAGCACCTCGGCCGCACCCGACCGGATCGCACCGCCACCGACGTAGAGGACCGGGCGCGACGCCGTCGCGAGCAACCGGGCGGCCTCCCGGACCTGCCGCGAGTGCGGCCGGGTGATGGGGCGGTAGCCGGGCAGGTTCATCCGGGGTGGCCAGCTGAAGTCGATCTGCTGGTTCTGTGCCGACTTCGCGATGTCCACGAGCACCGGTCCGGGGCGTCCGGTGGACGCGATGTGGAAGGCCTCGGCCATCCGCTCCGGGATCTCGGCGCCGTCCTTGATGAGGAAGGAGTGCTTGACGATCGGCATGGTCGCACCGACGATGTCCGCCTCCTGGAAGGCGTCGGTCCCGATGAGGGGGGCGTTGACCTGGCCGGTGATCGCCACCAGGGGAACCGAGTCCATGTAGGCGTCGGCGATCGCGGTGGTCAGGTTCGTGGCACCGGGACCCGAGGTGACCATGGCGACCCCGACGCGTCCCGAGACGCTCGCGTACCCCTCGGCCGCGTGCCCGGCGCCCTGTTCGTGGCGGACCAGGATGTGGCGGACCTTCTGGGAGTCGAAGAGCGCGTCGTAGATCGGCAGGATCGCGCCGCCAAGGAGTCCGAACACGGAGTCCGCGCCGAGCTCCTCGAGTGACCGTACGACCGCCTGAGCCCCCGTCATCCGGATCGGTGCGGGCTTCGCCGCACGTGCTGCGACGGACGAGGGCAGGACCCTCTCGTTCGTGCTGGTCATCGCTGGCCTCCTTCTGGGATCTGGTGATGCGGGCATGAAAAAACCCCTGGCGGCCTCCGGGCCGCGGCAGGGGTGCACAGCGTCACGCCGTGCGTCTGCTCCATACTCGCTCCATGCCACGACCCTACAGACAGGGGCCGACTGCCGGACGCACGTCTCACATCGTGGTCCACGCCACGTCAAACCATCCGGAATGTGGACGAGATCAGTCCTGTGTCACCACCGCAATGAGCGCCGCGTCGTCCGCATCGGGCGGCAACGCGCGCACCGCACGCAGCAGCACCTGCCCGACGGCAGCGGCGACCGGCGTCGGAAGGCCCTCCTCTCGCGCCACCTCGAGCGCGACCCCGAGGTCTCCTGCCGTGATGTCGATCCGGTTCACGAGCTGAGGGGTGATGCCCTCGGACACCTCGACCATGCGTGGTCCCCGGTCCAGCATCACGTAGGACGACGCCGCTCCGCTCCCGAGGGCGCGCAGAGTCAGGGCCGGGTCGAGTCCGAGCGCTGCCCCGAGGGCGAGCGCCTCGGCGACTCCTGCCAGGGTGACCCCGACCAGGAGTTGGTTGACCGCCTTCATCGCCTGACCGTCTCCGACGTTCTGCCCCACGTGCACCACCGTGGCCGCGAGGTGCTCGAGGAGCGGGCGCACCGTGCCGACGGCCTCGTCCGGCCCCCCGACGAGCACCGTGAGTTCCCCCGTCCGGGCCCGCTCCCCGCTGCCCGAGATGGGCATGTCCACGGTGTGCACGCCCCGCGCCGCCAGACGGCGGGCCACCGCCCGGATCTCCCGGACCCCGACGGCCATGAGAACCCCGACCACCGCCCCGCGGGGGAGTTCGCCGGCGATGCCGTGGTCACCGAAGAGGACCTCGTCGAGTTCGGTCTCGCCGCGGACGGCCACGAGCACCGTCGCGGCCTCCGCGATCGCGTCACGTGCGGACACGGCGGCGGAGACCCCCTCATGGGCCGCCAGTTCGCGGCGGCGCGGGTCGATGTCCCATGCCCGCACCGGGAACCGCTCGGCGAGCCGCGCCGCGATGGGCAGCCCCTTCGACCCCAGACCGATCACGACGGCACCGGCGTCGGTGACCGCGACGGCCGGCGGCGGCGCCGCCACGCCACGTCGGTCGCCGGACGGCAGCTGGACACCCGAGAGGGTGTCGACGACGTCGGCAAGCCCGTCGTCGTCGCCGACGCCACCGGCATACACCACGAACGGAACTCCCGTGAGGGGGCCGACGAGCGGTTCCCACAGGGACACGATGCCCTCGAGGACCGGGCCGCGCACCATGGCCCGGCGGACCCCGAGCCCCTGGGCGACGACGGAGGTGACGGAGCCGCCGCGCGCGACGACGAACTTGAGCCGCCGGGCCTTGGCGATGCGGTGGACCACCTCGTTGACGGCTCGGCCGACGCGGGGATCGATCGAGAAGTCGCCCTTGGCCTCGAGGTCGACGTGCATGTCCGCCAGGCGCACCACGACGTTGCCGGCGTCCAGCGCCTCGACGGCGTGGGCCACGACCTCCTCGATGTGCCCGGAGCGCCGGGAGTCGAGGACGGCGGGCACGGAGATGGGGATCTCCCGCACCGGATGGCGCCGGGTGAGCACCCGCAGCTGGCGACGGGTGAACGGGACCGGGGTTCCCACGACGACGAGACCTGTCCGGGCCTCGGCGGTGCCCGCACGCACCCGCATGCCCTCGATCTCCTCGGCCGTGAGGGCGGCATGGACAGGCTGGCCGATCATGGCGCGGACCATCGGCGGGCCGACGCGGTAGATGAGGCGCCTGCCCGTGGCCTCGACGCGCAGGAGGCCGATCGCGATGGAGCGGAGGTCCTCCTCGCTGGCCGCGTCGATCACCACCGCCTGGCCGCGGCGCGCATTCATCACCTGCGCCGCCACCGCATCGGGAGACTGTCGCACGACCTCCAGGTCCACGGCCAGCACGGAATCCGCAGGGCACCGGCCGCGCGTCTTCTCGGCGACCCACTCCCGGAGGTCGGAGCTCGCGAACGGGAAACGGGGCTCCTGCGCGTAGCGGGTCTGGCCGACCGGGACGTAGGATCCGGCGTGCTCCGCAACGTGGTGGACGCCGTGGACGGTGATCCTCCCGGCCTCGGGGAACGCTGGGACCATGACGACGCCGTCGACCACACGGGAGAGCGTCGACTCGAGGGCGTTGCTGAGGATGTCCACGTCGAGGGGGTAGTGGCCGCGCAGGGAGGAGTCGGACCGGAGCACGAAGCGGACGTCCGTGTGCAGCCGCTCGGCACCCTCGAGGAAGGCGGTGATGACCTCGACGTAGCGATCCTCCGCGGCGGCAGGTGACAGCGCGCGCGTGTTGGTCACCACGTAGACCGCCGGGGCGGCCTGCGCCAGCGCCCACTCGACCTGGTCCTCCGACCAGGCGGTCAGGACCGGGATGTCCGCCATGGACTGGCTGCCGGACGGGTGATCGTCGATGACGACGAGTTGGCGCGCATCCGAGCCCCGCTCGGTGAGCACGTCCTGCGGCGTGAGCGGCAGCGGTTCGGGCAGTCCTGCGAGAAGCTCTTCCTTCGTGGGCATGGGACACCTCGTCTCGATCAGGCCACCATCATGGCGCACTCGGATGCTCGCCGGGGCCCGTAGGTCACCGAACGTTGCGACCGCCACACTCGTGGAGCGCCTTCCGGCGTCGATTCGGGTCCGAAGGCCCACCCGGCAGACCGCGCTTCGTACCATGCTTGTGCTGTCGACGAAAGGGTTCCCGTGAACACGGTCTTCGCGCTCCTTGCCGAGCAACCGATTCTCTACCTGTTCCTCGTGCTCGGGATCGGCATGGCCTTCGGCCACGTCAAGGTGAAGGGGGTCTCCCTCGGGGCGGCGGCGGTCCTCTTCTCCGCGCTCGGGATCACCGCGTGGGCGCTGGCGAACGGGTACGAGATCCTCGTCCCGCACGACGTGGGCATCATGGGGCTCGCGTTGTTCGCGTTCGCGATCGGCGTCACGTCGGGACCCAACTTCTTCCACGTCATGCGCACGAGCGGCGGGATCCTGCTCGCGATGGTCGCCGTGTTCCTGGTCGGGGCCGGCGTCACGTGGGGGCTCGGACAGGCCTTCGACATGTCCCCGGCCCTCATCGCCGGAACCTTCGCCGGTGCGATCACCAACACGCCGGCGCTGGCGGCAGCCGGGGCGGCGTCGGGAGATCCCGCCACCGCCACCGTGGGCTACTCGATCAGCTACCTCTACGGCGTGCTCGGGATGCTCGCCTTCGCCATGCTCGCGCTCAACTACGGGAAGAACGACACCGACGCGCCGTCACCCATCATCAACAGGACGGTTCGCATCGAGCGGGACGACGACCCATCGCTGGCCGATGTCCACGCCGAGCTCGGGGAGAAGGTCCAGTTCTCGCGCTTGCGGCGCGGGGAGGACGGGCCGATCATCCACCCCAGGAGCACGGACCGGATCCATCGTGACGATCTCCTGACGGTGGTGGGACCGGAAGCGGACGTCCGCCGGGCGATCGACGACCTGGGGCACCTCTCCTCGCACTCGCTCCTCACCGACCGGCGGTACCTCGACTTCCGCCGGGTCACCGTCTCGAACCCGAAGATCGCCGGGCACACCATCGAGGAACTCGGGATCGAGGAGAAGTTCGGAGCCACGGTCTCACGCGTGCGGCGCGGCGACGTCGACATGGTGGGCGAACCCGGTCTGACACTGATCCTCGGCGACAGGGCACGCATAGTGGCGCCGACCGCCAAGATGGAGGCGATCTCCAAGTTCTTCGGTGACTCGGCCCGCGGCCTGTCGGACATCAACCCGGTGGCGCTCGGCTTCGGCATGGCACTCGGCCTGTTCATCGGCCAGATCCAGTTCCCGGTACCCGGCGGCTCGTCGTTCACCATCGGATCGGCGGCCGGAACCCTGCTGGTCGGGCTGGTCATGGGTCGCGTCGGGAGGGTCGGGAAGGTGACCACCGCCCTCCCGCAGACCGCCTCTGCCGTGCTCTCCGAGCTCGGACTGCTCCTGTTCCTCGCCTACGCGGGCGCCAATGCCGGCACCCAGATCGCGAACGCCTTCTCCTCAGGAGCCTGGATCACGATCCTGCTCGTCGGGTTCGCCACCACCACCACGGTCGGCCTCGGCCTGTACCTGATCATGCGGTACGTGTTCCGCATGGGGGGTACTCGGCTCTCGGGACTCCTCGGCGCCGCCCAGACGCAGCCGGCCGTGCTCGCCTTCTGCAACACCCGCACGAACGGTGACGCCCGCGTCGCCCTCGGGTACGCCATGGTCTATCCCGTCGCCATGATCGCCAAGATCCTCATCGCCCAGGTGCTGGGAGGGCTGTAGCGCTCGCGTAAGAGTGCCCACCTGGCCGGCAGACGGGCCGGTGCGGAGCGCGACAGATCAGCCAACAGCGAGCCGCACATGCGGAAGAGGGGACAAATCGGCCAACAGCGAGCCGCACATGCGAAAGAGGCTCTTCGGACATCTGGTGGGGAGTGAGACGCGCGGGGTGAGGTGAGCCGGGTAGGGGTCGAGGTCCCCGATGATCGGTAGCGACCAAGCAAACCGTTCGTTTCGGAGACCTCGACGATGTCCAACGTTACGGGGTGCGCTGCCGCGCCCACCACTGATCCGTGTTCCCGCTGCGATGTCCTGTTGGGTGTGGAGGGCGTCCATGTCGAGGCCGTCGAACGCGACGAGCGGACGATGACAGTGACGGTCTCGAGCCCGTGGCAGTTGATGGGCTGTCCCACGTGCGGGGTGATCTGCCCGTCCCGGGGGCGGCGCCGGCGGATATTGCGCGACGTCCCGGCGGGGCAGGTGCGGGTGCGGGTGGTGTGGCGGCAACGGGTGTGGCGCTGCCCCGAGGCGACCTGTGAGCGGGGGACGTTCGCCGAGCAGATCCCGACGCTGGTCGCCGAACGCGGGTCGATCACGGTACGGGCGGTGTGGTGGGCGATCGGCCAGCTCCGCCGCGAGCACGGCACCATCCTGGGGCTGGCCCGCCAACTCGGCACGGCGTGGAAGACACTGTGGCGGGCGGTGGAACCCGAACTTCAGCGTCTGGCCGCGGACGAGTCCCGCTTCGACGGGGTGGAGAGCCTCGGGGTGGACGAACACCTCGTGCGCCACGAGGCGCTGTTGTTTCGGATGGAGGTGAGAGACCACCATCGCCCGGTCGTCGTAGCGGCGGGGTGAAGCTGGCGGCAGCCTGTCCCGGGGAACGTCGGGGTCGGGTGGGAGCAGCCGCGACGAAGT
>DBPQ01000009.1:0-568 GCA_002304945.1 Actinomycetales bacterium UBA1416
CTCGAACTCCTCGATGTTGCGGATCGTCGCCCCCCGGAAGGCGTAGATCGACTGGTCCGAGTCGCCGACGACGGTGAGCTCCGCGGGTGGCACGCCGTCGCCGCCGTCGCCCACCAGTTCCCGCACGAGCACGTACTGGGCGTGGTTGGTGNNGGTGTCCTGGTACTCGTCCACGAGTACGTGGCGGAAGCGCCGGTGATAGTGCTCGGCGACGGCCGGGAACGCCTGGAGCAGGTTCACCGTGGTCATGATGAGGTCGTCGAAGTCCAGGGCGTTCGCCTCAGCGAGGCGGCGCTGGTAGGTGCGGTAGGCGTCGCGGACCGCCACCTCGAACGGATTGTGTTCATTCACCTGGGCGGCGAACGCGTCCGGGTCCACCAGTTCGTTCTTCAGGTCCGACACCCGGTGGGAGAGCGCCTTGGGATTGAAGCGTTTCGGGTCGAGGTCGAGCTGGCGGCAGACCAGGGTCATGAGGCGCTGGGAGTCGGCCGCGTCGTAGATGGAGAAGCTCGAGCGCAGCCCGAGGTGGGCGTGCTCGGCCCGCAGGATGCGCACGCAGGCGGAGTGG
>DBPQ01000009.1:580-4025 GCA_002304945.1 Actinomycetales bacterium UBA1416
TGGTGAAGGTGATGGCCAGCACCTCACCGGGGCGGGTGCGCCCGGTCCCCAGGAGATGGGCGATGCGGTGCGTCAGCACCCGAGTCTTGCCGGAGCCCGCGCCGGCCACGATGAGGAGCGGGCCGCCCTCGTGGACGACGGCAGCGCGCTGGTTCCGGTTCAGGCCCGCGAGGAGGCGCTCGGCGTCGGAGGCGACGACGTCGGAACGCCCGGTGGCGTGCGACGGCGCCAGGGATGGGAGGGCAGACTCCGCGTGGGTGCGGGCCCGCGGGGCCGTGGCGAGGGGGAGGTGGTCGAACAGGCTCATGTCACCGGCAAGTGTAGGCGAGCCGTGTGACAGCCCCGTCAGGTGAGGATCAACCCGACCACCCAGGCGCCCACGGCCACCGCGACGCCGGCCAGTTCGATGAGGATCGTGAGGCCGGTGGCCCGCAGGGCGGACTTCGAGGCCTCCCAGGCCCGCGCCCGGTCGCGGAGGCGGGCGAACTCGGCGAGGTACACCCCTGCGATGAAGCCGAGCGGCAGCCCGATCACCGGGACCACGAACATGCCGATGATCCCGAGGAGGCCACCGATCAGCATGGTGCGCCCCGGCACCCCCGAGCGCTTCAGGTGCCCGCCGGCCACCAGGTACTTGATCACCCCGGCGAGCAGGATCGCGACCACGGCCACGACGGCGACCGTCCACCCCACGGCACCCCCCGCCATGACGCCCCAGAAGACGACGGCGGCCGCGACGATCAGCGAGCCCGGGTAGATCTGGATCGCGGCGCCGATCACCCCGATGAGGATGACGACGCCGACGACGATCTCGTCGACGAGCGGCATGTCAGATGAAGACGGCGATCGCCATGTTCAGCACGGTGAGCCCCGCGACGGGCGCGAGGAGCTTCTCCCCGCCCGCCCTCCGCTCGGCGCGCACCGCCAGGAACGCCACCACGGCGGCGATCACGAGCTTGATCCCCACCTTGACGTGGTTGACGTCCATGTCCCCCATCTCGCGCACCCCGACGATGAGGAGCCCCGTGACGAGCGCGCTGATCGCACCGTGCATCAGACCTTTCGGGACCTCGCGTCTGCGGAGGAAGCCGACCGACAGGCCGAGTACGAGGGCCCAGGAGAGGAGGTGCAGCAGCACGAGGAAGGAGTCGAGGAGGTCCATGCGGTCATCGTAGGCGAGAACGTGGCGGGGCCGGGGTCACCCCCGGCCCCGCCGCGTGCCCTGCGCGTCAGTCCCGGTAGGCGGGCTCGCGCTCCGCGACCACCGGCACCGCGGCCGCCTTCGCGAGACGGTTGAAGGCGAGGCCCTGCAGCACGAGGATCACGCCCAGCCCGATCACGAGCGCGCTCACCCCGAAGGCGACGACGGAGGTGAACAGCGATGCCCGCAGGAAGGATCCGTTCATGACGGTGGTGCGCTGCGCCTGCAGTTCGGCCGCGAGCTCCTCGTCGCCGTCCGCCTGCGCCTGGCGGACGAGACCGCCGAGCTCGGCGTAGGTGCGCCCCTCGGTCGCATCCTTGGCGTGCATGTCGATGACCTCGGCCTCGGCGTAGGCCGAGAACGGGCCGTTCACGTGGTCGCCGGCGAGGAACGGGGCGTCGTCGGACACGGTGATGCGCTGCTCCGAGAGCTCGCTCTGCACGAGCGCCCAGGTGGTGCCACCGGCGAGGATGAAGACCACCCCCAGGATGAGCGAGAGGATTCCTGCGAGTCGGATGGGGCCGGAAGATGAGGCCATGGTTCGGTCCTTTCGGGGACGTCATGCGAGCCGGAACCCGCACCTGAGCAGTGGCGTCCGCCGGACGTGGTGGCGAACGTCCACCATGTTCTGCACCATTCTAACCAGAGTGTGGGCCCTTGGTCCTGCCCATGTGTAGAAGTTGTGATTGATCGCGGGACCTTGGCCCTTTGGCTCGATCCGGCCGCGCCGGCCCCCCGGTGGCCCGTGGGACAGTGGTGCCCGTGCGAATCCTCCACGTCACAGACTGCTACCTGCCGATGCTCGGCGGGATCGAGATGCAGGTCTCCCAGCTCGCCGCCCACCAGGCGGAGTCCCACGACGTGTCGGTCCTCACCACCACCCTGCCCGCCGACGGGCGTCCCGGACGTTCCCGTGAGGCCCACGGTGCGGTGGACGTGTACCGCATCGCCGCCCGCATGCCGTTCGGGATGCCCGTCCACCCCCTGGCGGCACCGCACCTGCGGGACCTGGTGGGCCGTCTGGACCCCGATGTCGTCCATTTCCACATGGGAGGGACGGCCCCCTCGGTGCAGTCCGCGCTCCGCGCCGGCGGCGACCGGCCGGCCGTCCTGACGATCCACAGCGTCTGGACGCCGGCGGTCTCCCGCGCCTACCGCGCCCTCGCGTGGCGGTTCCCGGACCGGGGCATCCAGCTCTCGGCGGTGTCCGAACTGTGTGCCCGTCCCGTGGCCGCCGCCACGGGCACTCCCGTGATGGTGGTCGGCAACGGCATCGACGTCGCCGCCTGGCGCACCACCCCCGTCCCGCACGACGGCGTGCACATGGTGAGCGCCACGCGCTTCGCCCCCCGGAAGCGGGTGGGTGCGCTCCTGCGCGTGCTGCGCGCCGCTCGCGCCGAGCTCGGCGAGGCGGCGCCCCTGCGCGCCACCATCGCCGGCGACGGTCCCGAACTCGCCCGTGCCCGGCGGTGGGTGCGGGAGAACGGCATGGCGGACTGGGTGGACCTGCCGGGCCGGCTGGACAGCGCGGGCCTCCGGGAGCTGTACCGCCACGCGGACGCCTACCTCGCCCCCGTCGTCCTCGAGGCGTTCTCCATCGCCGTGCTCGAGGCCCAGGCAGCCGGGCTCGCCGTCGTCGTCCGCTCGCAGTCGGGCGCCGCCGAGCGCCTCACCCACGGCGTCGACGCGCTGCTGGCCGACGACGACGCCGCCCTCGCGGCCGCCGTCGTGCGGCTGGTCCGGGAGCCCGGACTGCGGGAGGGGATCACGGCGCACAACCGGGCGACGCCCCCGCCGTACGACTGGGAGGACGTGCTGGAGCGGACCGCCGCCGTCTACGACGCGGCGGCCGCGCTGCGGGCCTGACGGCCGTCAGCCCCTGACGGCGCTCACTCCCACTCGATGGTGCCCGGCGGCTTGGACGTGATGTCCAGCACCACGCGGTTCACCTCGGGTACGGCGTTGGTGATGCGGGTGGAGATCCGGGCGAGGACCTCGTAGGGCACGCGGGACCAGTCCGCCGTCATCGCGTCCTCGGAGGAGACGGGCCGCAGCACCACCGGGTGGCCGTAGGTGCGTCCGTCGCCCTGGACGCCCACCGAACGGACGTCGGCGAGCAGCACCACCGGGCACTGCCAGATGTCCCGGTCGAGACCGGCGGCCGTGAGCTCGGCACGGGCGATCGCGTCGGCCCGGCGCAGCACGTCCAGCCGCTCCCGCGTCACCTCCCCGATGATGCGGATG
>DBPQ01000123.1:0-25300 GCA_002304945.1 Actinomycetales bacterium UBA1416
CTCGCCGTGGTCGCCGTCGCCGATGGCGCGGTCGAGCTCGATGAGGTCTATGCGGTGCTCGGCGAGCACGCGCTGCGCGCGGCGGAGGAAGTCGAGCGCCCAGTCGGCACCCAGGCCCGTCACAGTCCGCTCCGCAGGGCGGCGGTGCGCACCGGGGCGTCCCAGAGCTCCAGGAGGGCGTCGTCGAGCCGCAGCACCGTCACCGAGGCGCCCTGCATCTCCAGGGACGTGACGTGGTTGCCCACGAGGGAGCGGGCGACGACGATCCCGGCCTCCTCGAGCCGCCGGCGGGCGTGCCCGTAGACGATGTGGAGCTCGGAGAGCGGCGTGCCGCCCATCCCGTTGACGAGGAGCAGCACCCGCTCGCCCGGCCGGAGCCGGAGGTCGGCGGTCACCGCGTCGAGGAGATGGTCCGTGATGCGGTCGGCGCTCTCCAGGGGGACACGGTGCCGCCCGGGCTCGCCGTGGATGCCGATGCCGATCTCCACCTCGTCCTCCTCCAGGTCGAAGGACGGCCTGCCGGCATGCGGGACGGTGCAGGGGCTGAGGGCCACCCCCATCGAGCGGACGTTGTCGATCGCGTGCTGGGCGATCGCGGTGACGGCGGCGAGGTCGTCCCCGCGTTCCGCCGCGGCGCCGGCGACCTTCTCGACGAGCACCGTCCCCGCCACCCCACGGCGTCCCGCGGTGTACAGGGAGTCCTCGACCGCCACGTCGTCGGCGACGACGACGGACCGCACCTCGATGCCCTCGAGGGAGGCGAGTTCGGCGGCGGTCTCGAAGTTGAGGACGTCCCCGGTGTAGTTCTTCACGATGTGCAGCACGCCGGCACCCCCGTCGACGGCGCGCGTCGCGGCGAGGATCGGGTCCGGCGTCGGCGAGGTGAAGACGGCGCCCGGCACGGCGGCGTCGAGCATCCCCACTCCGACGTACCCGGCGTGCAGCGGCTCGTGGCCCGAGCCCCCACCCGAGACGATCCCCACCTTCCCGGCGACGGGGGCGTCCCGGCGGACGACGAACGTGGGATCGAACTGCGCGCGCACGATGTCCTCGTGCGCCGCGGCGAACCCGGCGACGGACTCGGCGACGACGTCACCCGGAGCGTTGATGAGCTTCTTCACGGCAGACCCCTTCCCTCGCCCCTACTCTGCCGCGTCACGGCCGGGTGTGGGAGGGGATCAGGCCTTGGAGCGCCCCAACAGTTCGCGGGCCTCCGCCGCCAGCACGACGGACCCGACGACGAGGACCCCGGTGGTGCCCGCCGGGTCGCCGTCCCGCTCGGCCAGGGTGGCGGCCCGGTCGATCGCGTCGGCGAGGGACGGTTCGAGGTGGGCACGGTCCGGGTCGAAGACGTCGCGGGCGATCTCGAGGAGTTCGCCGGCGTCCATGGCGCGGGAGGAGTGCATCCGGGTCACGACGACCTCGTCGAGCAGTGGCTCGAGCTCGGAGAGCATCGACTCGGCGTCCTTGTCCGCCATGCACGCCACGACGCCGACGATGCGCGTGAACGCGAACGCCTCCTCGATGGTCTCCCGCACGGCAACCATCCCCGCAGGGTTGTGGCCGGCGTCGACGAGGATCGTCGGGGATGTCCGCACCACCTCCAGCCGGCCCGGCGAGGTGACGGTGCCGAAGGCCTCCTCCACCACCTCCCCCGGCAGTGCCCCCCCGCCGAGGAGCACCTCGACGGCGACGAGGGCGAGGAGGGCGTTGTGCGCCTGGTGCTCCCCGTGGAGCGGCAGGAGGATGTCCGTGTAGGTGGCGGCGGGGGTGCGCAGGGAGAGGATCTGCCCCCCGACGGCGACGTCACGCCGCGCGACGGTGAGGTCCCCGCCCTCCTCCAGCAGCCGCGCACCGGCGGCCGCGGCGGCCACCGTGATGATCCCGGCGACCTCCTCCCGCTGCTCGGCGGAGACGACGACCGCCCCGGGCTTGATGATCCCCACCTTCTCGCCCGCGATCTCGCGGATGGAGGACCCGAGCCAGCGCTGGTGGTCGTACTCCACCGGCGTGAGCACCGCGATGTCGCCCCCGACGACGTTGGTGGCGTCCCAGCGGCCCCCCATGCCCACCTCGATGACGGCCACGTCGACCGGTGCGTCGGCGAAGGCCGCGAATGCCATGACGGTGAAGACCTCGAAGAAGCTGAGGCGGGGCCCGCCCTCGGCCTGCGACCGGGCGTCCACCATCGCGATGTACGGCTCGACGTCCTCCCAGGCGGCGACGAACGCCTCCGGGCTGATGGGCTCGCCGTCGATCGCGATCCGCTCGCGCACCGAGTGGAGGTGCGGGGACGTGAAACGGCCGGTCCGCAGTCCCATCGAGCGCACGAGGGCCTCGGCCATCCGCGCGGTGGAGGTCTTGCCGTTCGTCCCGGTCAGGTGGATCGTGCGGAACGTCTCCTGCGGGTCACCGAGGAGCTCGCACACGGCTGCCACGCGGGCGAGGGACGGCTGGACGTCGTGCTCCGGCGCCCGGGTGAGGATCTCGCGGTAGATCTCCTCGACCCGCTGCTCGGCGTTCACGCCTCCACCTTCGCCAGGCGCTCGATGGCCAGCTCCGGGCCCACCCGGGTGGTGAGCTCGACGGTCAGGGTCTCCCGGCACACCATCTCCTCGTGGGCCTGGACCCAGCCCATCCGCGCGGCGGGCAGGACGACGGTGAGCTCGATGCGGTCGGCGACGTGCAGGCCGGCCTCCTTGCGCGCGTCCTGGACGAGGCGGACGAGGTCGCGGGCGTAGCCCTCGGCCTCGAGTTCCTCGTCCACGGTGGTGTCGAGGACCACGAACGCGCCGGACTCCAGCACAGCGGCCACCGACCCCTCCTCCGCGTCGACGGCAGTGGTGAGGGTGTACTGGCCCTCGTCGAGCACCACGGGGTTCCCGTCGAGGGTGACGCCGGGGAACCGGACGCCCGCCTCCACCCGCTCCCACTGGCCCGCACGGACCGCACCGAAGAGCTTCGAGGTGAGCTTCCGTACCTCGCCGGTGAGGGTGCGCGGCAGGAGGGTGAGCTCCTCGCGCACGGTGAGGCCGGAGCCGGCCGGGTCGACGAGCACGACCTCCTTGACGTTGACCTCGGAGGCGATGAGCGCCGTGAAGGGCTCGAGCAGCCGAGGGTGGGCGGTGACCACGCGCAGCGTGCGCAGCGGCAGCCGCACGCGCAGCCGGTTCGCCTTGCGGAGGGCGTGCGTGGCCGAGACCACGGCGCGCACCTCGTCCATCGCGGCCACGAGGTCCGGGTCGGCGACGGTCTCGGGCAGCTCCGGCCAGTCGGTGAGGTGGACGGAGCGCCCTCCGGTGAGGCCGCGCCACACCTCCTCCGCGACGAGGGGCGCGAGGGGTGCCATCACGCGGGTGAGCACCTCGAGCGCGGTGTACAGGGTGTCGAACGCGCGAGTGTCCTCCTCCCAGAAGCGGTCCCGGGTGGTGCGGACGTACCAGTTGGTGAGCAGGTCGAGGTGGTCGCGGATCTCGAGGGAGGCGGCCGGCAGGTCGTAGGCGTCGAGGAGGTCACCCACCGTCTCGGCGAGGTCGCGGGTGCGGGCCAGGACGTACCGGTCCACGACCTCCAGCCGGGCGAGCGCCTCCGGGTCCGCCATGTCGACGGGGCGCGCGAGGTAGCCCGCACCACGGTCGCACGTGCCCGCGTAGAGGGAGAAGAAGTACCACGTGTTCCACAGCGGCAGCAGCACGTGCCGGACGGCCTCGCGGATGCCCTCCTCCGCCACCACGAGGTTGCCGCCGCGCAGCACCGGGGACGCCATGAGGGACCAGCGCACCGCGTCCGAGCCGTAGGTGTGGAACATGTCCTGCGGGTCGGGGTAGTTGCGCAGCTTCTTCGAGGCCTTCCGCCCGTCGTTGCCCAGCACGATGCCGTGCGAGATGCAGGAGAGGAAGGCGGGCCGGTCGAACAGCGCGGTGGCGAGCACGTGCAGGGTGTAGAACCAGCCGCGGGTCTGGCCGATGTACTCCACGATGAAGTCGCCCGGGAAGTGGTGGTCGAACCACTCGGTGTTCTCGAACGGGTAGTGCACCTGGGCGAACGGCATCGACCCGGAGTCGAACCACACGTCCAGGACGTCGGGGATGCGGCGCATCATAGACCGGCCCGTCGGGTCGTCCGGGTTGGGCCGGGTGAGGCTGTCGATGAACGGCCGGTGCAGGTCGGTCACCGTCACACCGAAGTCGCGCTCCAGTTCGGCGATCGAACCGTAGACGTCGATGCGTGGGTGGGCCGGGTCATCGGACTTCCACACCGGGATCGGGCTGCCCCAGTAGCGATTCCGGGAGATGGACCAGTCGCGCGCCCCGGCCAGCCAGTTGCCGAAGATCCCGTCCTTGATGTGGTCGGGCACCCAGGTGATCTGCTGGTTGAGCTCCACCATCCGGTCCCGGAACTCGCTCACGCGCACGAACCAGGAGCCGACCGCCCGGTAGATCAGCGGCTCTCCGCAGCGCCAGCAGTGCGGGTAGGAGTGGTTGTAGGAGGCGAGCCGCACGAGCACGGCCCGCTGGTGGGCCGGCCGGCGGGCGAGCGGCCCGGTGGAGTCCCGCAGGTCCCGCGCGATGGGCATGTTGGCCTCGAACACGTGCTGGCCGGCATAGTCCGACACCTCGGCGGTGAAGCGTCCGCCGTCGTCGACCGGCACGACCGTGCCGATGTGCCAGGCCTGGCAGGCGAGCATGTCGTCCTCGCCGAAGGCGGGGGCCATGTGGACGAGCCCGGTGCCGTCCTCGGTGGTGACGAAGTCGCCGGGGATGATCGTGAACGCGTTGGGCCCCGGCGCCTCATGGGCCGTGAAGTAGTCGAAGATCGGGTGGTAGCGCCGTCCCACCAGCTCGGACCCTCGGTGCCGTGCCACGACCTCCGGAGACTCCCCGAGCTCGCGGGCGTGCGCGCCGAGCAGGTCCTCGGCGAGCAGGACCTGCTGGCCGGCCAGCTCGCCCTCGGACGGCACCACCGTGGCGTAGGTGATCTCCGGGCCGACGGCGAGGGCGAGGTTCGAGGGCAACGTCCAGGGCGTCGTCGTCCAGATCAGCGCGAGCTCACCGGTCTCGAGGCGCAGGCCGACGGTCACCGTCTGGTCCTGGCGGTCCTGGTAGACGTCGTCGTCCATCCGGAGCTCGTGGTTGGACAGCGGGGTCTGGTCCTTCCAGCAGTACGGCAGCACGCGGTGGCCCTCGTAGGCGAGGCCCTTGTCGTACAGCCGCTTGAAGGCCCAGATCACGGACTCCATGAAGGGGGTGTCCATGGTCTTGTAGTCGTTCTCGAAGTCCACCCACCGCGCCTGGCGGGTGACGTAGTCCTCCCACTCCTTGGCATAGGTGAGCACGGACTTCCGGCACGCGTCGTTGAAGACGTCGATGCCGAGCTCCTCGATCTGGGTCTTGTCGGTGATCCCGAGGACGCGCTCGGCCTCGAGCTCGGCGGGCAGCCCGTGCGTGTCCCACCCGAAGCGCCGCTCGACGCGGCGTCCCCGCTGGGTCTGGAAGCGCCCGACCACGTCCTTGACGTAGCCGGTGAGCAGGTGGCCGTAGTGGGGCAGCCCGTTGGCGAAGGGCGGGCCGTCGTAGAAGACGAACTCGTTGGCGCCGTCCTCGCCGGCGTCCCGCTGGTCGATGGAGGCCTGGAACGTTCCGTCAGCTTTCCAGAAGGCGAGGACGTCCTCCTCGATGCCGGGGAGGTCCGGGGAGGGGGTCAGCTCGGTGTCCCGGTGCAGCGGGTAGTGCGTCACGAGTGCTCCTGACAGTGGTGGATCGGGCCCGTGGGGACGACGTGTGCCGCGGTACCACCCCACTTGTCCCCGCGAGGGGACCACTCGTTGCCGCGCTGTGACGGGCGCGCCCGTCCGGTTCTACTGGGCCGTACGGCCGTTCTTCCGGAGGCTCACCGGTGATGGCCGGGTCAGTGCCTTGTGGCGCTCACTGTACCCGGAGCACGGCCCGCCGTTCCAACCTCAGGACGCGAACGGGTCGGGGAAGCCGACGTACACCGTCTCGAGGTAGTCCTCGATCCCCTCCGACCCGCCCTCGCGGCCCATCCCGGAGTGCTTGACCCCGCCGAACGGGGCGGCCGCGTTCGAGATGGTGCCGGAGTTGACCCCCAACATGCCGACCTCCAGGGTCTCGGTGAGGCGCAGGACTCGTGCCATGTCCGAGGTGTGGACGTAGCCGGCGAGCCCGACGTCGGTCGCGTTGGCCATCGCCACCACCTCCTCCTCGGTGTCGAAGGCGACCACGGGCGCCACCGGCCCGAAGATCTCGTCGTTCGCGATCGCCGCCCCCGGCGCCACGTCGGCGAGCACGGTCGGCCGGTAGAAGTAGCCGGGCCGGTCCACCGCGCACCCACCGGTGACGATGCGGGCGCCGGCGGCGACGGCGTCCTGCACCATCGCGTCGATGCGGGCACGCTGGCCCTCGGAGACGATCGGTCCCATCTCGGAGGCCGGGTCCAGCCCGTCGGCGATGGTGAGGGCCTCGAAGCGCTCAGCGAGACGGCGCGAGAACTCCTCGGCGATCGAGGAGTGGACGTAGAACCGGTTGGCGGCGTTGCAGGCCTCCCCCATGTTGCGCATCTTGGTCTGGAACGCCCCGGTGACCGCCGCGTCCAGGTCCGCGTCCTCGAACACGATGAACGGGGCGCAGCCGCCGAGTTCCATCGAGGTGCGCACCACGTTGGACGCCGCCTCCTTCAGCAGCGCCATGCCCACCGGGGTGGAGCCTGTGAAGGAGAGCTTCCGCAGCCGGCGGTCCTGGATCATGGGGCCCGTCACCGGGGGCGCGAACGTGGTGGGGATGATCCCGACCACGCCGTCCGGGACGCCGACCTCCTGGAGGACGCTCACGAACGCGAGCGAGGTGAGCGGCGTGAGGTCGGAGGGCTTCAGGATGGCCGTGCACCCGGCGGCCAGCGCGGCGGCGACCTTGCGCGTCGCCATGGCGAGGGGGAAGTTCCACGGCGTGATGAGGAGCGCGGGGCCGACCGGTCGCTTCACGGTGAGGATCCGGAGGTTGCCCTCCGGGGAGGGGGTGTACCGGCCGTTGATGCGGACCGCCTCCTCGGAGAACCAGCGCACGAACTCGTTGCCGTAGACGAGCTCGGCGCGGGACTCCGCGAGCGGCTTGCCCATCTCGAGGGTCATGAGGGCGGCGAACTCGTCCCCGAGCTCGTTGATCCGCTCGAAGGCCGCGCGGAGCAGCTCACCCCGGACGCGTGCCGGTGTGGCGGCCCAGTCCCGTTGGGCCGCGGCGGCCGCGTCGAGGGCTGCCATGCCGTCGGCAGGGCCGGCATCCGCCACCGTGGCGATGACCTCGCCGGTGGCGGGGTTGAGGACGTCGAAGCGGCGGCCGTCCGCAGCCGGGCGCCAGGTCCCCCCGATGAGGAGGTCGGTCGGGGCGATCCGCAGGGCGCGGGTCGCGAGGTCGTCAGTCATGTCGTCCCCTTCGGGTTGTGCCGACGCCGGCCCCTTCGTGAGGCCCGCGGTCCTTCGGTGCAGGGGTCCCGGAACTTCCTCCGCCCAACGCTTGACATGTGGCGTGGCCCACTGCATGATTCATGTATCAGATCGTATATGACTTCATGGACGAAGGGTAGGGATGAACGCGATCAGCGAGAAGATCCGGCCGGGGAAGGTCGTGGCCGTGCACCTCAGCTACCGCTCGCGGGCGGACCAGCGGGGCCGCACGCCGGCGCACCCCTCCTACTTCCTGAAGGCACCGAGCTCCCTGACGGGGCCCGGTGAGGTGACCCGGCCCGCCGGGACCGAGCTCCTCGGGTTCGAGGGTGAGATCGCGGTCGTGATCGGCACCGCCGCACGCGACGTCTCCCCCGCCGACGGCTGGTCCCACGTCGGCTGGGTCACCGCCTCGAACGACCTCGGCCTCCACGACCTGCGCTACGCCGACAAGGGCTCGAACGTGCGCTCCAAGAGTGGCGACGGCTTCACCCCCGTCGGACCCGCCCTCATCCCCGCCTCCCAGGTCCGGCAGGACGGGCTGCGCGTGCGCACCTGGCTGGACGGAGAGCTCGTCCAGGACGACACCTCCGCCGGGATGCTCTTCACCATCGGCGAGATGGTCGCCGACCTGTCGCGGTTCATGACGCTGGAGCCCGGCGACGTCATCCTCACGGGGACGCCGGCCGGCGCCTCGGTCGCCCAGCCCGGGCAGCGCATCGCGGTGGAGGTCAGCGCGGCGGACGACCCCGCCGTCACCTCCGGCCGGCTCGAGACCCTCGTCGTCGAGGGCCCGGAGCTGGCCCCCTGGGGCAACCCGCCGAAGGTCGACGACGCGCAGCGCTCCGACGCCTGGGGCCACCCGGTCACCACCGGCTTCGAACTCACCGACGACCTGCGGGCCCGCCTGGAGAAGGTCGCCGTGGCCACGCTCTCCGTCCAGCTCCGGAAGCGCGGCTTCGACCACGTCTCCATCGACGGCGTCCGTCCCCTGCTCCCGGGGACCAAGCTCATCGGGCGCGCACGGACCCTCCTCTACCTGCCCTACCGCAAGGACCTCTTCGACGCCCGCGGGAACGGCTTCAACGCCCAGAAGCGGGCCATCGAGTCGGTGCAGCCCGGCGAGGTGCTCGTGATGAGTGCCCGTGGCGACTCCTCCGCCGGCACGCTGGGTGACATCCTCGCCCTGCGCGCCAAGGTGCGCGGCGCCGCCGGCATCATCACCGACGGTGCGGTCCGCGACCACGCCCCCGTCCGCGAGGTCGGCATGCCGGTCTACTCCTCCGGCGCCCACCCGGCGGTGCTCGGCCGGCGCCACGTCCCGTGGGCGACCGACGTCGACATCGCCTGCGGCGGCGCCACGGTCCGCGTCGGCGACGTCATCGTCGCCGACGACGACGGTCCGATCGTGATCCCGCCCCACCTCCTCGTCGAGGTACTGGAAGCCGCCGAGGCCCAGGAGGAGGAGGAGTCCTTCATCGCCGAGATGGTCGCCGGCGGCGAGGGCATCGAGGGCCTCTACCCCATCGGCACCGCCTGGCGCGACCGCTTCGAGGCCTGGCGGTCCGCCCGCACCCCCCAGTCCACTCCCACCACCAACCCGTGACATCCGAGAGGAACCCCATGACGCTCCGAGAGAAGCTGAGCGGCGCGATCGCCCCGCTGTTCACCCCCTTCACCGACGAGGGCGAGGTGGACCACGACTCGCTGCGGCGGATGGTTCGCTGGCAGCTCGCCAACGGCTCCATCGGCATCTCGATCGGCGGCTCCACCGGCGAGCCCTCCTCGCAGACCATCGAGGAGCGCGCGGCCGCGATCCGCACCATCAGGGAGGAACTGGCGGGCAGCGACGCCGCCTTCGTGCCGGGCACGGGGTCCGCGAAGCTGAACGAGACCCTCGAGCTCACGGCCGTCGCCCAGGAGGTCGGCGTCGATGCCGCCCTCATCATCACCCCGTACTACGCCCGGCCCACGCAGGAGGCGCTGTACCAGTGGTACGGCACCGTCGCCCGCGAGTTCCCCGACCTGCCGCTCATCGCCTACAACGTGCCCTCGCGCACCGCGGTCGAACTGGCGCCCGAGACCTTCGCCCGGCTCTACCGCGACTTCGACAACATCGTCGGGATCAAGGAGACCACCAAGGACTTCGAGCACTTCTCGCGCACCATGCACCTCGCCGGCCCGGACCTGCTCATGTGGTCCGGCATCGAACTGCTGTGCCTGCCGCTGATCCCGCTCGGGGGCATCGGGTTCATCTCCGCGCTCTCCAACATCGCCCCGGCGGCCGTCGCCGAGACATACGCCGCGGCTGTCGCCGGCGACTGGGAGCGGGCCCGTGAACTGCACTACGGCGTCCACCCCCTCGTCGACCTCCTGTTCGTGGAGACCAACCCCGCCCCCGCGAAGTGGCTCATGGCCGAGCGCGGTCTCATCAGCTCCGGGCACGTCCGGCCGCCGCTCATCGGGCTGACCGACCAGGGCATCGCCCGGGTCGAGGCGCTCGTTGCCGAGGCCGGGCAGTACCTCACCGAGATCGACATCTGAAGGAGAACCATGGCACAGCTTCCTGACGGGCTTCCCGACCACATCCGCCACTACATCGGCGGCCAGCAGGTCGACTCGGTCTCGGGCGAGACGTTCGACGTGCTCGAGCCAACGACCAACCGGACGTACATCCAGTGCGCCTCCGGCGACGCCGCCGACGTGGACGCGGCGGTCGCCGCTGCCCGGAAGGCGTTCGACGAGGGACCGTGGCCGCGCATGCTGCCGCGGGAGCGCGCGAACATCCTCTACCGCGTGGCGGACGAGGTGTCGGCGATGAACGCCCGGCTCGCCGAACTCGAGTCGTTCGACTCCGGACTGCCCATCCGCCAGGCGCAGGGCCAGGCGAAGCGGGCCGCGGAGAACTTCCGGTTCTTCGCCGACCTGATCGTCGCGCAGGTGGACGACGCGTTCCGGATGCCCGGCCGGCAGATCAACTACGTGAACCGCAAGCCCAAGGGCGTGGCCGGCCTCATCACCCCCTGGAACACCCCGTTCATGCAGGAGTCCTGGAAGCTGGCCCCCGCACTCGCCTCGGGCTGCACCGTGGTGCTCAAGCCCGCGGAGTTCACGCCGCTCTCCGCGGAGCTGTGGGTGGAGGTCTTCGAGAGGGCCGGCGTGCCCGAGGGCGTCTTCAACATGGTCCACGGCTTCGGGGAGACCGCCGGCGACGCGCTGGTCAAGCACCCGGACGTGAACCTGATCTCCTTCACCGGGGAGACCACCACCGGCCAGATCATCTTCGCCAACTGCGCCCCCACCATGAAATCGATGTCCATGGAGCTCGGCGGCAAGTCCCCCGTCATCGTGTTCGAGGACGCCGACTTCGAGGCGGCGCTGGACTCCACCCTCTTCGGCGTCTACTCGCTGAACGGGGAGCGCTGCACCGCCTCCTCCCGGATCCTCGTGCAGCGGTCCATCTACGACAGGTTCGTCGAGGCCTACGCCGAGCGGGCGAGGAAGATCAAGGTCGGGCCGCCGTCGGACCCCGAGACGGAGCTCGCCGCCCTGGTCCACCCCACCCATTACGACCGTGTCATGGGCTACGTGGAGATCGGCAAGGACGAGGCGCGCCTCGTCGCCGGCGGCAAGCGGCCGGACCACCTCCCCGAGGGCAACTACCTCGAGGCGACGGTCTTCGCCGACGTCCCTCGCACCGCGCGGATCTTCCAGGAGGAGATCTTCGGCCCCGTCGTCGCCATCACCCCGTTCGAGGACGACGAGGAGGCCGTGGAACTCGCGAACGACGTGAAGTACGGCCTGGCCGCCTACGTCTGGACCAACGACGTCACCCGTGCCCACACCGTGGCGCACCGCATCGAGTCCGGGATGGTGTGGATCAACTCCCACAACGTCCGCGACCTGCGCACCCCGTTCGGCGGCGTGAAGGGCTCCGGGCTCGGCCAGGAGGGCGGGTACCGCTCCCTCGACTTCTACTCGAACCAGCAGGCCATCCACCTCACCCTCGGTGACGTCCACACCACCCGGTTCGGCGCCACCGGCTACTCCGAGAACGACCCGGGCCTCGCCGGTCCCGGCAGCTGACCACCACCACCCATCACCGACTGACGAAGGAGACAGTGACCATGACATCCATCCCGACCCCGAGCGTTCCCGCTCCCGACGTGCTCCGCTGCGCCTACATGGACATCGTGGTGTCCGACCTGGCCGCCTCCCGCGAGTTCTACGTCGACATCCTCGGCCTCGTCGTGACCGAGGAGAACGAGAACGAGATCTACCTCCGCACGCTGGAGGAGTTCATCCACCACAACGTCGTGCTCCGCAAGGGCCCCGTCCCCGCGATCGCGTCGTTCGCCTACCGCGTCCGCACTCCCGAGGACGTCGACCGGGCCGAGGCCTTCTACCAGGAGCTCGGCTGCCGCACCGAGCGCCGCGCGGACGGTTTCTCCAAGGGCATCGGTGACTCGGTGCGCGTGGAGGACCCGCTCGGCTTCCCGTACGAGTTCTTCTACGACGTCGAGCACGTCGAGCGTCTCGCCTGGCACTACGAGCTCTACGGCGCCGGTGCGCTCGTCCGGCTCGACCACTTCAACCAGGTGACGCCGAACGTCCCCGTCGCCCGCAAGTACATGGAGGACCTCGGCTTCCGGGTCACGGAGGACATCCAGGACGAGGCGGGCGTCACCTACGCCGCGTGGATGCGCCGCAAGCCGACCGTCCACGACACCGCGATGACCGGCGGCGACGGGCCGCGCATGCACCACATCGCGTTCGCGACGCACGAGAAGCACAACATCCTCTACATCTGCGACAAGCTCGGCGCGCTCCGCAAGTCCGACCTCATCGAACGCGGCCCCGGCCGCCACGGCGTCTCCAACGCCTTCTACCTGTACCTGCGCGACCCCGACGGGCACCGCGTCGAGATCTACACGCAGGACTACTACACCGGTGACCCCGACAACCCCGTGGTCACCTGGGACGTGCACGACAACCAGCGCCGCGACTGGTGGGGAAACCCCGTGGTCCCGAGCTGGTACACCGACGCCTCGCTCGTGCTCGACCTCGACGGGAACCCCCAGCAGGTCGTCAAGCGCGAGGAGACCAGCGAGCTCGAGGCCACCATCGGTGCCGACGGCTTCTCCTACACCCGCAAGGGTGACACCGACCACGGCTTCAAGCTCGGCCACCAGCTCTGACAAGCACCCACCACAAGGAGAAAACATGAACATCACGACAGGAAGGCGCCGCCTCGGCCTGGTCTCCGTGACCGCCGCAGCAGCCCTCGTCCTCGCCGCCTGTGGCGGGACCGACGACGGCGGGAACGGGGACGCCACCGGCGGCTCGACCGGCGGGTCCACCGGCGGCTCGTCCGGGGAGAGCGTCACGCTCAACCTGGCCACCATGGCGATCGAGACCACCCCCAACGGGAAGGTCAGCCAGTGGTTCTTCGACGAGCTGGAGTCCCGCTCCGACGGCCGGCTCACCGTCGACGTCACCCCGCCGGAGTCCATCTGCAAGGGGCCGGAGATCGCCGAGTGCGTCCGTGACGGCCGCGCCGACCTCGGCGTGTCCATCCCGGACTACACCCCGCAGCTGTTCCCGACGACCTCGATCGTCACCGTGCCGTTCCTCGCGGAGAACCAGCAGGCCGTCATGAAGGCGCTGTGGGACGTCAACACGTCGAACGCGGACGCCCAGGCGGTCTGGGACAACAACGGGATCGAGCTGGTCGGGGCCTGGCCCGTCGGCCGCCTCGTCATGGGCTCGAAGGACGAGGTGCGCAACATCAACGACTTCGGGGCCACCCGCTGGCGTGTCACCGGGCCGTACCTGCAGCGGGCGTTCCAGGACGTCGGCGCGAACGTCGTCGCCCTCCCCGCGGCCGAGACCTACGAGGGTGTCGAACGCGGCGTCGCGGACGCCGTGGCGTGGACGCTCGACGGCGCCGTCGACTACAAGCTCATGGAGCAGCTGCCGTACTGGACGGACCCGGGCGTGGGCCACTACACCACCTTCTCGATGTGGATCAACCCCGACGTGTACGCCGGCCTCCCGGACGACCTGCGCGCGATCTTCGACGAGGTGCGTGAGGAGTTCAACAACGGACAGGGCATGGCCCAGTACGGTGATGCCGCCGCGGGACAGTGCACCACCATGTTCGACAGCGACAGGATCGAGCAGTTCACCCGCTGGGACGACGCCGCCACCGCGGAGTGGAGCGACGCCATCGGCGACTCCCTCCAGGCCGAATGGGTGACCGCCGCCGAGGAGCAGGGCCTCGCGAACGCCCAGTCCTACCTCGACGAGTACCTCGCCGCCCTCGAGTCGAGCGGTGACGACACGGTCGACCCGGTGATCGCCTGCGTGGACCAGTTCCAGGACCGGTGACGCCTCCGGGTGGGTGGGCCGGTCAGCGGCCCACCCACCCCACACCCCGGGCAACCGCCCGGTGACCACCCACCCCCGGACAGAGAGCCAGACCCATGGAAACTGTCATCTCGAGGATCGCCGCCGTCCTCGGCGTCCTCGCCACCCTCGCGACGCTGGTGATGATGATCGGCATCGTCGTCGACGTCTTCTTCCGCGCCCTCTACGACCGGTCCGTACCGGGAATCCTGGAGCTCAGCGAGTCCGCCCTGGTCGCCGCCGTCTTCCTCGGCATGGCCTACACCGGGGCGACCAACTCGCACATCGCCGTGGACCTCCTCACCGAGAAGCTCCCGGAGCGGCCGCGCCAGGTGGCCGTCACGGTCGCATGGCTCGCCACCGTTCCCATCCTCGCCTGGATGCTCTGGGCCACCTCCCAGCGCGCCCTCGCCGCGACCGCGGAGAACGAACTCCGCATGGGCCTCGTGAACTGGCCGCTGTGGCCCGCCCGCTGGCTCATCGTCATCGGACTCGCCGCCATGCTGCTGGTCGCCCTCATGAACGTGGTCCGGGTCCTGCGCGGCGGGACGGTCCTCGGCGAGGACTCCCCCGAACACCTCCCGGACTCCCCCGTCCACCCCATCGAATACGTGGAGAAGTGATGGACACCCTGCCCCTCGTCCTCCTGGTCGTCCTGCTCCTGCTGGGACTCCTCGCGATCCGCATGCCGGTCGCGTTCGCTCTCGCGCTGAGCGGCGCCGTCGGCCTCGTCCTCCTGCGGGATTTCGACTTCACCACCAACATGCTGGGATCGGTGCCGTTCACCGAGACCTCGACGTTCTCGCTGACGATCATCCCGATGTTCATCCTGATGGGGATGTTCGCGGTGAAGGCCCGCATCGCGGAGCAGGTCTACGCGGTGGCGGCCCACGCCTTCCGCCGCCTCCCCGGTGGGCTCGGCATCTCGACCGTCATGGCCTGCGCCGGCTTCGCGGCCGTCTCCGGCTCCAGCATCGGCACCGCGGCCACCATGTCGAAGCTCTCCGTCGGCGAGATGCGCAAGCACGGCTACCCCGTGCCGCTGGCGACCGCCACGGTCGCGGTGGCCGGCACGCTCGGCGTGCTGATCCCGCCGAGCGTGATCCTCGTGATCTACGCGATCATGACCGGTGAGTCCGTCGCGGCAGTGCTCGCGGCCGGCATCATCCCGGGCATCCTCTCCGCCATCGCCTACGCCGCCTACATCCCCATCGCGATGCGGCGGCACGGGCGGCGGGTCACCCTGCCCGACGGCGGAACGCTCGACGAGGCCCTGTCCGTGGCGAGCGGCGGAAGCCCCTCCACCCGGAAGGTGGGTGGCCGCACGATCACCCAGACGCGTGCGGTCGCCGTCGCCGAGCCGAGGGTGCGCCTGCGGGACCTCCCCCTGCGCGGCGTGGTGCGCGTCGGAATCCTCTTCTTCATCGTGTTGGGCGGCATGTACTCGGGCATCTTCACGCCCACGGAGTCGGCCGCGATCGGCGCGCTGGCCGCCGGCGTGTTCCTGGTCATCGAGATGTGGCGGGACGGCTGGACTGCCATGCGCGACGCCCTGACCTCGGCCCTCAAGGAGACCGCGGGGACCACCTCGATGGTGTTCTCGATCATCGTGGGCTCGGCCGTGCTCTCGATGTTCTTCATCCAGGCGAAGGTCCCCCAGATGCTCACCGACGGTGTCCTCGAGCTTGGGATGAACAAGTACCTGACGATGGGGATCCTCCTGCTCACGCTCATCCCCCTCGGGATGGCCCTGGAGTCCATCTCGATCCTCGTGATCACCGTGCCGTTGCTCTACCCGGTGGCCACCTCCCTCGGCTTCGACGGCGTCTGGCTCGCCATCCTGATCGTCAAGCTGATCGAGATCGGCATGGTCACCCCGCCGGTGGGGATCAACTGCTTCGTCGTGTCCGGGACGTCCGGCGTGAAGGTCGACCAGATCTTCCGCGGGGTGCTCCCCTTCGTCCTCATCGACATCGCGATGACCACGCTGTTCTTCGCGGTGCCCGCCCTGTCCCTCTGGCTGCCGAGCCTGATCGCCGTCTGACCGCTCCGCAGGACGGGCCTCCCGGCACCAGCAGAAAGGTGAAACCATTGAGCGTGCACGTCAGTGCCCCTCTCTCCGAAGCAGGTGACGAGATGCCCGCCCTCACCCCGAGTACCCCGACGTTCGGCACCGGCGGACCGCTGTCCAAGTCCGAGTCGGTCTACCGGGAGCTGCGCTCCCGGATCATCTCCGGGCGCTACAACGCCGGGTATCGACTTGTGCTCGACCAGCTGGCCCGCGAGATGGGCGTCTCGGCGGTCCCGGTGCGCGAGGCGATCCGTCGGCTGGAGGCCGAGCGGCTCGTCACCTTCACGCGCAACGTGGGTGCCGAGGTGGCGGCGATCGACCTGGCGGACTACGCGGACGCCATGCAGGTGCTCGCCTGGATCGAGGGGGCTGCCACCGCCCTGTCCGCGCCCCACCTGACCAAGCGGCAGATCGACGACGCCGCCACGACCAACGACCACATGCGCAGCCTGGCCGGGGGCAACTTCGACCCCCGGCTGTTCTCGGACCTGAACCTCCAGTTCCACGAGCAGCTGTGCATCGCCTGCCCCAACGACCACCTCCTCGACCTCCTCCACCGGGAGTGGGAGCGGGTGGCGGTCGTCCGGCGGAACGTGTTCGGCTTCGAGCCCGTGCGGTCACAGACCTCCATCGGCGAGCACGACCAAATCCTCGACCTCATCCGGTCGGGGGCTCCAGCCGACGAGATCGAGAAGGCGGCCCGCAACCACAAGCTCCGGTCGCTCCGCCAGTTCGTCGAGGCGCAACCGGCCTGAGGCCGGGGCAACGCACCCGCATCGCACATCCGTCCATGGCACGAGGGCACCCCGGTGCCCCTGCCACCCGATACAAGTGTCCCTGCCACCCACAGAGAAGTGAGGAGAACCCCGTGCTGTTCCACCACCACGGTTACGTGTCCACCGACCCGAGGATCCAGCCCGCCGCGGGCGTCGGGATCGACCGGTCCCCGGAGATCCCGGATGAGGTCGACGTGCTCATCGTCGGCTCCGGCCCCGCGGGCATGCTCGCCGCGGCGCAGCTCTCGCGCTTCCCGAGCATCAACACGCGCATCATCGAGCGGCGCCCGCAGCGTCTCCAGATCGGCCAGGCCGACGGCATCCAGGCGCGCAGCGTGGAGACGTTCCAGGCCTTCGGCTTCGCCGACCGCATCATCGCCGAGGCGTACCACCTCACCGAGATGGCGTTCTGGAAGCCGGATCCCGAGAACCCGCGGAACATCATCCGCGGCGCCCGCACTCCCGACGACCCGTCCGGTGTGAGCGAGTTCCCGCACCTCATCGTGAACCAGGCCCGCGTGCTCGACTACTTCGTCGAGTACGCGAAGCAGGGTGCCGCGCGCATCGAACCCGACTACGGCGTGCAGTTCACGGGCCTGAGCTTCGACGACGGCGCCGAGTACCCGGTCATCGTGAACCTGAGGTACGTCGCCGGCGAGCGAGAGGGCGAGGAGCGCACCATCCGCGCGAAGTACGTCCTCGGCGCGGACGGCGCCCACTCCCCGGTCCGCGAGTCGATCGGCGCGAAGCGCCAGGGCAAGATCTCGTTCCACGCCTGGGGTGTCATGGACGTGCTCGCCAACAGCGACTTCCCGGACATCCGCCTGAAGTGCGCGATCCACTCGCACGACGGCGGCAGCATCCTCCACATCCCGCGCGAGGGCGGCCACCTGTTCCGCATGTACGTCGACCTCGGGGAGGTCCCGGAGGACGACCACCACGCCGTGCGCAACACTCCGCTGGAGGACATCATCCGGCGCGCGAACGACATCGTGCACCCGTACA
Organism: Actinomycetales bacterium UBA1416; assembly: GCA_002304945.1. GTDB lineage: Bacteria > Actinomycetota > Actinomycetes > Actinomycetales > Actinomycetaceae > UBA1383. The sequence goes on from DBPQ01000123.1 coordinate 17,717, forward strand.
CCGTCGACGTGCGGCACGTCGCATGGTGGAGCGTCTACGAGGTCGGCCACCGGGTCACCGATCGCTTCGACGACATCTCCGAGGAGCGCTCGCACCTCGAGCCGCACGTGTTCATCGCCGGCGATGCCTGCCACACCCACTCGGCGAAGGCGGGCCAGGGCATGAACGTGTCGATGCAGGACGGCTTCAACCTGGGGTGGAAGCTCGCGCACGTCCTCGAGGGGCGCAGCCCCGAATCGCTCCTGCGCACCTACACCGGCGAGCGCCAGGTGATCGCGCAGAACCTCATCGACTTCGACCTCACGTGGTCCGCGATGATGGCGAAGAAGCCCGAGGAGTTCGCCAGTCCGACCGAGCTCGAGGACTTCTACCAGTCGACCTTCGAGTTCCCGGCCGGCTTCATGACGCAGTACGAGCCGTCGGTGATCACCGGGGAGGCGACCCACCAGGAGCTCGCCACCGGTTTCCCGGTCGGCAAGCGCTTCAAGTCGGAGCACGTGATCCGCATCTGCGACTCGACCCCGCAGCACCTCGGCCACCTGCAGACCGCCGACGGCCGCTGGCGCGTGCACGTGTTCCCGGGGACGGCGACCGAGCAGCTCGCCGACTGGGCCGAGTGGTGGTACACGGACCCGTCCTCGCCGCTCCGCCGGCACACCCCGGTCGAGGACGACGAGACGAGCCTGTTCGAGGTCAACGTGATCTACCCGCAGGACTACACCGAGGTCGAGCTCGCCGACGCCCCCCACGCGTTCAAGCCCGTGGTGGGCCCCTTCGGGCTCGTGGACCTCAACCACGTGTTCGCCCAGGGCACCGCCGCGCGCGTGACCGCCGACTTCTACGAGCGCCGTGGCATCGCCGAATCGGGCGTCGTGATCGTCGTGCGCCCCGACCAGTACGTGGCGAACATCCTGCCGCTCGACGCGAAGGAGGAGCTCGCGGAGTTCTTCGCCGGCTTCCTGCTCGAGCGCGCGACCCCGGAGGAGGTCGAGGCTGCTGCCGCGCGGCGCGCCGCGCCACGGGAGCTGAAGCTGCCGGAGCGCTCGAAGGTGTCGGGAGAGTAGACCCCTGGGCGGTCGGTGCCCCGGCACCGACCGCCCGTCAGCGCCGCGCGACCACCGTGTTCGACGCCTGGGCGACCGGGCGCATGACGAGGGAGTCGATGTTCACGTGCCTCGCCAGTGACAGCGTCCAGGCGACCGCCTCCGCGACGTCGCCGGCCGTCAACGGTTCGTCGACCCCCGCGTAGACCGCGTCCGCCGCCTCCGCCGAGCCGAGACGGTTCAGCGAGAACTCGGGGGTGCGCACCATGCCGGGCGCGATGTCGATGACACGGATCGGCTCGCCCACCAGCTCGAGACGCATCGTCGTCGCGATCACCCGTTCCGCGTGCTTGGCGGCGACGTAGCCGCCGCCCCCCGGGTAGGTGTCGTGCCCGGCCGTCGAGGAGATGAGCACGACGTCGCCCCCTCCCTGGGCGCGCAGCTGCGGCAGGACAGCCGTCGTCAGGCGCAGGGTGGCGAGCACGTTGCGGTCGTACATCGCCTGCCAGCGCCCCACGTCGGCATCCGCGATCGAGTCCATCCCGAGCGCGCCGCCCGCCACGTTCACGAGCGCGGACAGCGGCGGCCCCGGCCGCGAGGTGGCGAACGCGGCGAGAGCGGCGACGTCGTCGTCCTGCGTGAGGTCGGCGGCGAACGGCTCGCACCCGGTCTCCGCGGCGAGCGCCTCGAGGCGGTCACGGCGGCGGGCGGTGGCCACCACCTCCCAGCCGCGGGCGCGCAGCAGTCGGACGGTCTCCTCCCCGATCCCGGTGGAGGCACCGGAGACGAGGGCACGGCGGGGGCGGGCGTAGGGATCTGTCATGACCCCATGATGCCGCCTAGCATGGGCCCATGACCTCCTTCGGCTTCATCGGTGCGGGCAACATGGCGGGCGCGATCGTGCGGGGGGCGGTGGCCGCGGGTTCCTCGCCGACCGACATCGTCGTCACGGACGTCGACCCGGCCGCCGGCGAGCGCCTCGCCGCGGAGCTCGGTGTCCGCGTGGCCGCCTCGAACCAGGACGTGGTCGAGACGTGCGACTTCGTGGTCCTCGCCGTCAAGCCGCAGGTGCTGCCCGCTGTGGTCGGCGAGCTGCGCGAGGTGTTCGCGGACAACCGCCCCGTGGTGGTCTCGATCGCCGCCGGCCAGACGATCGCGCGCATCGAGGAGCTGCTGCCGCCCGGTCTCGCCGTGATCCGGGTGATGCCGAACGTCAACGCGATGATCGGCCAGGGCATGGCCGCTGTGTGCGGCAACGCGCGCGCCACCGAGGACCAGGTGGCCCGCGTGGTGGAGCTCTTCAGCGCCGTCGGCCAGGCGATCGAGCTGCCGGAGAAGCACTTCTCGCTGTTCACGGCCCTCGCCGGGTCCGGCCCGGCCTTCACGTTCAGCTTCATCGAGGCCCTCGCCAGCGCTGCCGTCAACCACGGGCTGCCGAAGCCGCTCGCCGTCCGGGTCGCGGCACAGACCGTCCTCGGCTCCGCCGGCCTCGTTCTCGATCGGGCGGAGAGCGGCGGTACCCCGGCGACGCTCAGGGACATGGTCTCCTCCCCCGGCGGCACCACCATCGCCGGCCTGCTGGCGGCCGACGACGCCGGCCTCTCCCCCGCCGTCGTGCGCGCGGTGGACGCCGCGGTCGCCCGGGACCGCGACCTGGGGGCGATGTAGGATCGTCCCGATCCCCCGCGCGCCCCTGCGGGGAGCCCGGGCCGGTGCTTTGGTCCCGATCGCCGCCCATGTCACAGCCCTGACCCGGGAGATCCCGTGCACCGCCCGCATCCTCGCGCCACCGTCCTGGCCGCGACATCCCTCGCTGCCGCGCTCCTCGCCGCCTGCACGCCCGGCGGTGGTCCCGATGCCGCCGCCGTCGGGACCGCCAGTTCCGGCACCGGCACCGTCACGAGCTGCGGGGCGACCGCGCCCGTCCCGGCCGAGGCGCGCGCCGTCGTCGCACTGAAGTCCTCGGCGGTCGAGGCCGTGGTGGCGCTCGGCGGCGCCGGGCAGCTGGCCGGCGTGGCCGCCCTGGACGGCGAGCTCCCCACCCACGTCACCGGCGTCGACGACGCCGCCTGGGACGTCACGCTCCCGGTCCTCTCCGCGGACGTGCCGTCCTTCGAGGCCGTCCTCGACCTCGAGCCGGACGTGGTCCTCGCCGGCTGGGAGTCGAATCTCTCGGCGGAGGGCGCCGGGGGGCGGGAGGACTGGGCGGACCTCGGCGTGGCCACCTGGGTCTCGCCGTCGGCGTGTCGGGATCCCGAGCTCCAGCCGGACCACCTCACGTTCGATGACGTGTTCGCCGAGATCGAGGCGATCGGCACGCTGCTGGGACGCGAGGAGGAGGCCGCGTCCGTGGTCGCCGCCCAACGCTCGGCCCTCGCGGACCTGACGGCACGCGTCGGACAGGGCACGGACCGGCCGCTGGCCCTGTGGTGGTCCTCCGGCACGGACACCCCCTACGTGGGCGGCGGCATCGGGGCACCCCAGCTGATCATGGACACCGCCGGCCTGGGCAATGTCGTGGCGGAGGTCGCGGACACGTGGGCCTCCCTGTCCTGGGAGGAGATCGCCGGGCGGGACCCCGAGGTGATCGTGCTCGTGGACTCGGCCTGGAACACGGCGGAGCACAAGCGGGCCGCCCTCGCCGCGAACCCGGTGACCGCCGCGATGGACGCCGTCCGCCAGGAGCGGTACCTCGTCGTGCCCTTCCCGGCCACCCAGGCCGGGGTCCGCACCCTCGACGCCGCCCTCACCCTGGCGGACCAGCTCGCTGCCCTGCCGGCTGCCGCGGAGGTGGCGCCCTGAGGTCCGCCCGGCTCACCATCCCCCTCCTGCTCGTGGTGCTCCTCGCCACCCTGGGCGCCGCGATCGCGGTCGGTCCGGCGAGCGTGGGGATCGGGGACGTGTGGTCCTCGGCGTGGTCGCACCTCACCGGGGGTGGCCCCACCCTGGGGCGGGTCCAGGAGGCGATCCTCTGGCAGGGCCGGGCCCCGCGAGTGCTCACCGCGGTGGGGGTGGGAGCCGGCCTCGCCATGGCCGGCGTCGTCATGCAGGCCCTCACCCACAATCCGCTCGCCGACCCCTACCTCCTCGGGGTGTCCTCCGGCGCCTCGGTGGGGGCGGTGGCCGCGCTGCTGGCCGGCGTGACCGCCGTGTGGGCGCTGCCGCTCGCCGCCTTCGCCGGGGCGCTCGCGGCGCTGGCCACCACCCTGCTGCTCGCCGGGCGGGGAGCCTCTCCCGTGCGAACGATCCTGGCGGGCGTGGCGGTGGGGTACCTCGCCTCCGCGCTGGTCTCGCTGCTGGTGTTCCGCTCCTCGCGGGGGGACGCGTACCGGGAGATCCTCTCCTGGCTGCTCGGCTCGCTGGCGTCCTCGCGCTGGTGGGAGGCGGGCCTCGCGCTGACGGCCAGCGCCGTGGTCGGCGCCGTGGTGCTGGCCCGGTCCCGCACCTTCGACGCCCTCCTCCTCGGCGACGACGCCGCCGTCTCCCTCGGCGTGCCCGTGCGCCGCGAGCGGCCATGGCTGATGGGGCTCGTGGCCGTCCTGACCGGGGCGCTCGTGGCCGTGTCGGGAGCGATCGGGTTCATCGGGCTCGTGGTGCCGCACGCGGCCCGGATCCTGGTCGGGCAGCGGCACCGCGCGCTCCTGCCCGTGGCGGCCCTCGCCGGTGGGCTGTTCCTCCTGCTCGCGGACACCGCGGCCCGCACCCTCCTCGACCCGGTGGAGGTGCCGGTGGGGATCATCACCGCGCTGGTGGGCGGCCCCGCGTTCGCGCTCCTGCTGCGGAGGGTGCCATGAGTGCCATCCTCGTGCGCGACCTCGAGGTCCGCCTCGGCGGGCAACGGATCCTGGCGGGGATCTCGGCGGACCTCCCGGCCGGGCGGTTCTCCGCCGTGGCCGGGCCGAACGGCTCGGGCAAGTCGACCCTGCTGCGCACCCTCGTCGGGATCCACGCGCCGTCCGCCGGCGAGGTCACGCTCGTGGAGGAGGGCGTCCCCCGCTCCCTGACCGCCATGCCGGCCCGCGAGCGGGCCCTGCGCCTCGCCCTGGTGGGGCAGGACTCCCCCGTGCCGGCGGGGCTCGCGGTGCGCGACGTCGTCGCCCTCGGTCGGATCCCCCACCGCCGGTGGTTCGACGAGGTGGATGTCACGCCGTTCCTCGAGCGCACGGGGGTGGCCCACCTCGCGGACCGGGATGTCGCCACGCTGTCCGGCGGCGAGCGCCAGCGCGTCCACCTCGCCCGCGCACTGGCCCAGGAGCCGAGCTGGCTGATCCTCGACGAGCCCACCAACCACCTCGACCTCGCCGCCCAGCGCGACGTGCTCGCCCTGGCCGCCGGACTCGCGGCGGACGGGATGGGGGTGGTGGCCGCCCTGCACGACCTGAACCACGTGCTCGAGCACGCCGAGAGCGTCCTCGTGCTCGCGGACGGGACCGTGCACACCGCGGGCGCGCCGGCGGAGGTCCTCCGGCCCGAGCTGGTGCGCGAGGTGTGGGCGGCGGACGTCGAGTCGGTCGCCACCTCGCGGGGCCGCCGGCTCCTGTGACTCAGGTGCCGTGCCGGAACATGTCCTCCTCGGGCGGCCGGACGAGGGAGCGGGCGCCGGGACCGTCGTCGTCCGTGACGAGCCGGGCGGCGCCACGCACCACCGCGACCGGGAGCCCCGCGGCCTTGCCCTTGACGAGCTCGGCGGCCGCCGCCAGCTCGTCCGCGCTCGCCATCACGGTCGCGGTCAGGCGGGTGCCGTAGCTGTCGACGCCGCCCCGCAGGTCCTCCAGCACGGCGACGCCGGCCGCGCCGATGGCGATGTCCGCGACGCCCTCGCGCCACGGCCGGCCGGACGTGTCCGTCAGGAGCACACCGGGCCTGACGCCGAAGCGGGCGGCGAGGCCCCGCCTGATCCGGCGGGCCGAGCCGTCCGGATCCTCCGGGAGCAACAGGACGGTTCCCGGCGGGGTGTTGGAGGCGTCCACGCCCGCAGCCGCCATGACGAGGCCCAGGGGGTTCTCCACGATCCGCAGCACGCTCCCGTCCGGCCGCTCCCGTCGCGCCACCTCGCGCACGGTCTGGGAGGAGATCGCGTCCTCGCGGTCGCGGGCCGCGATCATGCGTCCCTCCGCCTTCGAGACGATCTTCGAGGAGATGACGACGACGTCGCCCGCTCCCAGCCCCACGCTCCCGTCCGGCCACGCGAGCGTGGCGAGGGCCGGGGCGATGACGGCGGCGACGTCGTCGCCCCGGGTGAGGACGGGGATGCCCGGCGGCGCCTGGACGAGGAGCATCAGGCGGCCAGCCTCGGCAGCACCTCGCGCCCGAAGACCTCGATCCACTCGGCCTGGTTCCGGCCCACGTTGTGGAGGTAGATGGCGTCGAAGCCGAGGTCGGCGTAGCGCTGGAGGGCCGTGCGGTGGACGTCCGGGTCCGAGGAGATGACGAGGCGTCCCTCGAAGTCCTCCGGCCGCACCAGGCGCGCCATCTGGGCGAGCTCGAAGGGCGAGCGGATGTCCGCCTTGGGGAACTTCATGCCGCCGTTGGGCCACTGGTCGAGGGCGTTGGCGAGGGCCTCCTCATCCGTGGGCGCCCAGGACAGGTGGACCTGCAGGAGCCGGGGCATGGTGGACGGGTCCTTGCCGGCCTCGCGGGCGCCGGCCTCGAAGCGCTGGAAGAGCCCGTCGATCTTCTCCAGCGGCGCACCCACCGTGATGAGCCCGTCGGCGTGGACCCCGGCCCGGCGCGCGGTGACCGGCCCCCCGGTGGCGATGTAGATGGGGGGCGGGGCCTCCGGCATGGTCCACAGGCGCGTGGACTCCAGCTTGTAGTACGTGCCGGTGTGTTTCACGTCCTTGCCGGCGAGCGATCCCGTGAACAGCTTGGAGATGATCTCGACGGCCTCGAACATCCGGTTGATGCGCTCCGGCGCCTCCGGCCAGTACTGGCCGACGATGTGCTCGTTCAGCGCCTCCCCCGAGCCGAGCCCGAGCCAGTGCCGCCCGGGGAACATCGCCTCCAGGGTGGCGGACGCCTGCGCCACCATCGCCGGGTGCCACCGGAACGTGGGGGCGGTGACGCCGGGGCCGAGGTCGCCCGCGGTCGCCATCCCGAGGGCGGAGAGCACGTTCCAGACGAAGGCGCTCTGTCCCTGGGCCGGGACCCACGGTTGGTAGTGGTCCGCGGCCATCACGCCCGAGAAGCCGTGACGCTCAGCGAGCGCGGCATACTCGATGATCTCGTTCGGGTGGAACTGCTCCAGGGCGGCGGCGTATCCGATGCGCATCTGCCCATTCTCCCCCGGGGGGAGCGGCCCGCGCACCCCGGGTGAACGCCGGCCTGGCCGGGCACCGGCCGCTGCGTGGAACAATGGACCCATGACGAATCCCTCCATCGGCCAGCCCACCATGCCCGCGACCCACGGCACCCCCGCGGTGCCGGACAGGGTCAGCGCGGACGGCCTCGAGGACCGCTGGAACGAGGTCTGGGAGCAGCAGGGCACCTACGCCTTCGACCGCGCGGTGGACCGCGCCGCGGTGTACTCCATCGACACCCC
>DBPQ01000123.1:25362-30635 GCA_002304945.1 Actinomycetales bacterium UBA1416
TTCTACCCGATGGGCTGGGACGACAACGGCCTGCCCACCGAGCGGCGCGTCCAGAACTTCTACGGGGTGCGGTGCGACCCCTCCCTCCCGTACGTGGAGGGCTACGAGCCCCCGCACCAGGGCGGCGAGGGGAAGAGCGTGAGGGCCGCGGACCAGGTGCCCATCTCGCGCCGCAACTTCGTCGAGCTGTGCGAACGCCTCACGGTCGAGGACGAGCAGCAGTTCGAGGCACTGTGGCGCCACCTCGGGCTCTCCGTGGACTGGCAGCACCACTACCAGACGATCGGGGCGAAGGCCCAGAAGGTCGCCCAGGCGGCGTTCCTCCGCAACCTCGCCGCTGGTCAGGCGTACGCCGCTGCCGCCCCCGGGCTCTGGGACGTCACCTTCCAGACCGCGGTCGCCCAGGCCGAGCTGGAGGCGCGCGACTACCCCGGCCACTACCACACGGTGAACTTCCACCGGCCCGACGGTGGGGCGGTGGCCATCGAGACCACCCGCCCCGAACTCCTGCCGGCGTGCGTCGCCCTGGTCGCCCACCCCGATGACGAGCGCTACCAGCACCTGTTCGGCACCACGGTCACCTCCCCGCTGTTCAACGTGGAGCTGCCGGTCCTCCCCCACCCCCTGGCGGAGATGGACAAGGGCGCGGGCATCGCGATGTGCTGCACCTTCGGTGACCTCACCGACGTGGTGTGGTGGCGCGAGCTCCACCTGCCGATGCGGTCCGTGCTCGGCCGTGACGGCCGCATCCTCCGCGAGACCCCGGACTGGATCACCGACGCGGACGGCCGGGCCGTCTACGAGGCGATGGCCGGGAGGACCAGCTTCGCCTCCCGCGAGGTGGTGGTGGACGCGCTGCGGTCCTCCGGCGACCTCGACGGCGAGCCCAGCCCCACCATGCGCAAGGCGAACTTCTTCGAGAAGGGCGACAAGCCGCTCGAGATCGTCACCTCCCGCCAGTGGTACATCCGCAACGGCGGCCGGCCCGGGCAGACCCACGGCGGCGTGGACCTCCGCGAGAAGCTGCTGGAGCGCGGCCGCGAGCTGCGCTTCCACCCCGACTTCATGAGGGTCCGCTACGAGAACTGGGTGAACGGGCTGAACTCCGACTGGCTCATCTCCCGGCAGCGCTTCTTCGGCGTCCCGATCCCGCTCTGGTATGCCGTCGGCCCCGACGGCGAGGTCGACCTCGACCACGTCCTCACCCCCGCCGAGGACGCCCTGCCCATCGACCCGACCACCCACGTGCCCGCCGGGTACACCGAGGAGCAGCGCGGGAAGCCGGGCGGCTTCGTGGGCGAGGTCGACATCATGGACACGTGGGCGACGTCGTCGCTCACCCCGCAGATCGCCGGCGGCTGGCTGCACGACGACGACCTGTTCGACCGGGTCTACCCCATGGACCTCCGCCCGCAGGGGCAGGACATCATCCGCACGTGGCTGTTCTCCACGGTGGTGCGCGCCGAGCTCGAGTTCGACGCCCTCCCCTGGTCCGACGCCGCGATCTCCGGGTGGATCCTCGACCCGGACCGGAAGAAGATGTCCAAGTCCAAGGGCAATGTGGTCACCCCGATGGACCTCCTCCTCAAGCACGGATCGGACGGCGTGCGCTACTGGGCCGCGTCTGCCCGCCTGGGCACCGACGCGGCGTTCGAGGAGGGCCAGATGAAGATCGGGCGCCGCCTCGCCATCAAGATCCTGAACGCCTCGAAGTTCGCGCTCACCATGTCGCGGGGCGCGATCACGGTGGACCCGGACGCCGTCACCGTCCCGATCGACCGGGCCATGCTCGCGGACCTCGCGGGCGTGGTCGCCACGGCCACCGAGGCCTTCGAACGGTATGACCACACGAGAGCGCTCGAGGTCACGGAGACGTTCTTCTGGACCTTCTGCGACGACTACCTGGAGCTCGTGAAGGACCGGGCCTACAACAGCGAGGGCACCTACGCCGAGGCCGACGCGGCGTCCGCCCGGGTGGCCCTCGTGGTCGCGGTGGACACGTTCCTGCGGCTGTTCGCACCCGTGCTGCCCTTCGCCACCGAGGAGGTCTGGTCCTGGTGGCGGGCGGGCTCCGTGCACACGGCACCCTGGCCGGAGGCCGCGGGACTGAAGGCGATCGGCGGCGACGCCCACCCGGACGTCATCCCGTTCACCGGCCGCGCCCTCGCCGCGCTCCGCAAGGTGAAGTCGGAGGCCAGGGTCTCCCAGCGCACCCCGTTCGCGACCGTGACCCTCGCGGTGCCGACCGGCTGGCGGGAGGTCCTCGACCTCGCTGTGGCCGACCTGCGGGCCGCCGGCCGGGTGACCGGCACGCTGGAGATCATGGAGGAGGGCGACACCCTGGATCCCCAGGTGGTCACCCACGAGTTCGAGGTGCAGTGATGCGTGAGACCACCAACCCCACCCCGGTCGCGTACGACCCGGACATGTCGCTCGCGGGACTCCTCCGCGAGAAGTGGGAGGACAACCCCGCCAAGGTGCAGTGGGAACGGAAGACCTCCCTGGGATCCCAGTGGTTGCCCGTGACGGTGGACCAGTTCGTCGCCGAGGTGAGGCAGGCGGCGAAGGGCCTCGTCGCGTCCGGGGTGGAGCCGGGCGACCGGATCGGCATCATGAGCCGGACCCGCTACGAGTGGACGCTGCTCGACTTCGCGGCCTGGTGGGTGGGCGCCATCCCGGTCCCGATCTACGAGACGTCCTCGCAGGACCAGATGGAGTGGATCGTGGGGGACGCCGGCGTGAGCCTCCTCTTCGCCGAGAGCCAGTCCCAGGCGGAGATGGCGCGCGCGCTCGGGGAGCGCACGCCGCTCCTCCGGGAGGCGCTCGTCATCGACGACGGCGCGATCCCGGAGCTGAACGTCCGGGGCCAGGCCGTGGACGACGACGTCGTGGAGCAGCGCTCGAGAGCCACGAAGGGCGACGACGTCGCGACCATCATCTACACGTCCGGGACCACGGGCCGGCCCAAGGGCGTGGTGCTCTGGCACCGCAACTTCGTGTTCCTCGCCAAGTCCGGCCGAATCGGATTCGCCGACGTGTGCGACAAGCCCTACTCGCGCACCCTCCTCTTCATGCCCCTGGCCCACGTCTTCGCCCGCTTCATCGAGGTGCTCGCCGTGGCGACGAACACCGTGCTGGCCCACTCGCCGGACGTGAAGAACCTGATCGCGGACGTCGGCACCTTCAGGCCCACGTACCTGCTCGCGGTCCCCCGCGTCTTCGAGAAGATCTACAACTCGGCCGACGCCAAGGCGGGCCATGGCGCCAAGCTCAAGATGTTCCGGTGGGCCGCGAAGACCGCGATCGCGTACTCGCGGGCCCTCGAGCAGCCCGGCGGGCCCTCCGCCGCGCTGAAGGCACAGCACCAGCTTGCCGACAGGCTCGTCCTCGCCAAGGTCAGCCACCTCCTGGGCGGCAGGCTGGAGTACGCCGTCTCCGGCGGCGCGCCGCTCGGCGAACGCCTCGGCCACTTCTACCGTGGCATGGGCGTGAACATCCTCGAGGGCTACGGCCTAACGGAGACGACCGCGCCCCTGAGCTGCAACCTCCCCGACCGCACCAAGATCGGCACGGTGGGCGTCGCGTTCCCGCAGACCTCGATCCGCATCGGCGACGACGGCCAGATCCACGCACGCGGTGAGCACGTGTTCCACGAGTATTGGAACAACCCGGAGGCGACCGGTGCGGTCCTGGACGAGGACGGCTGGTTCGCGACCGGGGACCTCGGCTCCCTCGACGAGGACGGCTTCCTCCGGATCACCGGCCGGGCGAAGGAGATCATCGTCACCGCCGGCGGCAAGAACGTTGCCCCCGCCCTGCTCGAGGACCGGCTCCGTGGTCACCCGATCATCTCCCAGGTGCTCGTCGTCGGTGACGGCAAGCCGTTCATCGGGGCACTCGTCACCCTCGATCCAGAGATGCTGCCCGGCTGGCTCGCCAACCACGGCCTGCCCGCGATGACGGTGGAGCAGGCCTCCACGGACGAACGTGTCCTCGCCGCGATCGACCGTGCGGTGACGCGTGCGAACGAGGCCGTCTCGCGCGCCGAGTCGATCCGGAAGTTCGCCGTCCTGACGGAGGAGTTCACCGAGGCGAACGGCCTGCTCACCCCGTCACTCAAGATCAAGCGGGGGCCCGCGGCCGAGCGGTTCGCGGGGCAGATCGCGGAACTCTACGGGGAGGCCTGAGCGGCCAGCGCTCGACGGGTTGCCGGGCTCCCCGCCCGGCGCCCCCTTCACCTCACCCGGCGGAGTCCCGCGCGATCTCCTCGTGGTGACGGATCACCTCGGCCACGATGAACGCGAGGAACTTCTCCGCGAACACCGGGTCGAGCCCCGACTCGTCGGCGAGGAGGCGGAGCCGCGCGACCTGGCGCTCCTCCCGCTGCGGGTCGGCGGGAGGAAGTTCGAGCCGGGCCTTGAGCTCGCCCACCTTCTGGGTGCAGCGGAAGCGCTCGGCGAGGAGGTGGACGACCGCGGCATCGATGTTGTCGATGGTGCGGCGGTACTCGCGCAACTCCGCGGGCACGTCCGGCCCCTCGGGGCTGCCGTGCGCCCCCATCAGGCGGACTTCTCCCGGGCCACTCGCCGCTGCCGGTGGGTGATGATCGTGGGCTCTGCTGTCCCGTCGATGACCTCGGGGGTGATCACCACCCGCGCGACGTCGTTGCGCGAGGGGATCTCGAACATGACCTCGCGGAGCACCTCCTCGAGGATGGACCGCAGGCCACGCGCACCGGTTCCCCTGTCCAGCGCCGCCCCGGCGACCGACTCGATCGCCTCCGGGGTGAACTCGAGTTCCACCCCGTCCATCTCCATGATGCGCTGGTACTGGCGGACGAGCGCGTTGCGCGGCTCCACGAGGATGCGCACCAGAGCGTCCCGGTCGAGCTGGGTCACGGTGGCGACGACCGGGAGGCGGCCCACGAACTCGGGGATGAGCCCGAACTTGTGGAGGTCCTCGGGCCGCACCTCCGCGAAGATGTCGGTGTCGTCGTTCTTCTCGTGCAAGGGCGCCCCGAAGCCGATTCCCCGGCGGCCGATGCGGGAGGTGATGATGTCCTCCAGCCCCGCAAAGGCGCCCGCCACGATGAACAGGACGTTCGTGGTGTCGATCTGGAGGAACTCCTGGTGGGGGTGCTTGCGCCCTCCCTGCGGGGGTACGGAGGCCTGGGTGCCCTCGATGATCTTGAGGAGGGCCTGCTGGACGCCCTCCCCGGAGACGTCCCGGGTGATCGACGGGTTCTCGGACTTCCGGGCGATCTTGTCGATCTC
>DBPQ01000056.1 GCA_002304945.1 Actinomycetales bacterium UBA1416
GCGCCAACCCCGCACGGGCCCGACCGCCGCTCCCCGCTCCGCCAGTGCCGCCTCGAGCTCCCGCCGCGCGGCAGCGGTCACCGGCGCCGGAACAAGGGCGACGGCGTCGGACTCGCGGCGCACCACCACAGCGGCCGGCCCGAGCCGGGACCGGAGCCCCTCCGCCCGCCCGAGCGGCACCGTCACCGCCACCAGCCGGTCCGGCAGCGCCCACCCCGCTGCCCCCGCGGCAGCGCGCACCGACTCCTCGTCCCCGTGGCCGCGCACCACCATCTCGGCGACGACGGCGCGCACCCGGTCCCGTTCGCCGGCGCGCTCGGACTGCTCCGCGGCGTACCCCTCCGCGCTCGCGGCGGACAGCTCCTCGAGGTAGGCGAGGATCGACTCCCCCAGCGAGACGATGACGGCGGTGGGGAGCCCGGCGTCGGCGGCAATGGTGGAGAGCATGCGGAAGGTGGTGCGCGCGCCGGAGCGATAGGCGGCCATCAGGGCGTTCAGGGAGCGGCCCTCGCGCACCTCGCCGCGGCCAAGGCCCTCGTAGACCTGCCGGCTGGCCGGGGAGAGGGCGGGCCTGTCGGTGCCGGGGAGTTCGGCGAAGCGCTCCATCGCCACCTCCACCCCACGGTGGACGCCCGCCCCGAACGAACCCTCGAACGGGCGGGCGTACTCGGGGACGTCGAGGGGGAGGGTCTCGATGACGCGGCGGGCGAGCTCCGGCAGGTGCGGCGTGATCAGCGGGCCCACTTCAGCCGGCAGTGACAACCATGGGGTGATCTCGGGCCGCGAATCCATCACATCTCCCACACTTCTTGTGCTGTCGGGACAGTTTCCCTCCTCGAATCGCACGCGAGTGCACGAGACGTGGCGCCGCCCCGGCGGTGATGATCGAACAGTGGGAAACCGTGGAATCATGACGCGCCTGGCGTCCGTGCTCACGACCCCGCTCGCGCCCGAGGACTTCCTGGCGCTCGTCAACCCGTTGGCGAGCGCACGCCAACTGCGTGGCGTGGTCACCGCCGTCGTGCCCGAGACCGCCGACTCGGCGACCATCCGCTTCCGCCCCGGCCGCGGCTGGGACCCCCACCTCGCCGGCCAGTGGGCGCGCATCGGCGTGGAGATCGACGGCGTCCGGCAGTGGCGCTCCTACTCGCTGTCCGCCCCCGAGGGCGCCGATCCCGCGATCACCGTGACCGCGATGGGCCGCGTCTCCGGCGCGCTGGTGCACGGCACGAGGCCCGGGGACGTCCTCTTCCTCGCCCCGCCGCAGGGCGACTTCACCCTCCCCACCCACCCGCGGCCGCTCCTCATGCTGACCGCGGGAAGCGGGATCACGCCCGTGATGTCGATGATCCGCACCCTCATCCCGCGCCGCCCGGACGCGGACGTGGTACTCGTCCACGTGGCCCACTCCCCCGCTGACGCCCTCTTCCTCGAGGAGCTGCGCGAGACGGCGGACCAGTTCCCCGGGCTCACGTTCGTCCCGTGGTTCACCGACGAGCGTGGCCGCCGCCCGGACTTCACCACCACGGGGGACCTCGAGGCCCTCTGCCCGGACTGGCGGGACCGTGCCGCCTACTCGTGCGGCCCGGCGTCCCTCGTGGACGACGTCGAGGCGCTCTGGGCGGCCGAGGGCGGCGAGCTCACGATCGAGCGCTTCGCGCCCGTGCTGCTCGAGGGCGCCGGGGGTGAGGGGGGCCGGGTCACGTTCGAGAAGTCGGACGCCGAGGTGGACGCCGACGGCGCCACCCCCCTCCTCGACGCCGGCGAGTCGGCCGGGGTGCTCATGCCGTCCGGGTGCCGCATGGGCATCTGTCGCTCCTGCCTCGTCCCGCTCGTGGCCGGCCAGGTGCGCGACCTGCGCACCGGGGAGGTCCACGGCGAGGAGGGCGACCTCGTCCAGACCTGCGTGAACGCCGCCGCCGGCCCCGTCCACCTCGACCTCTGACCACCCCCTGACCACCCTGTTCCCAGGAGGAGACCATGACCACCACCCTCGACCGATCTGACACGACGACGACGGCGGGTGACGCGCCCACGCGGGCGGCGGCGCCGTCGTCGCCCCGGAAGCCGGTGCTGGCCGCCTCGGGTGGCCCGGCCGTCCGCCCGCCCACGGCGGCCCACCTGAGCGACGAGGACGTGGCGCGGCTCGGCGCCGAACTGGACGCCATCCGGGACGAGGTGCTCGCCAGCCGCGGCGCGAAGGACGCGGCCTACATCCGGCGGGTGATCGCGGTGCAACGCGGACTGGAGGTGGCGGGCCGCGCGACGCTGCTGGCGGCCCGCTTCCCGGCGGCGCTGGTGGCGGGAACGGCGATGCTGTCCGCGGCGAAGATCCTGGAGAACATGGAGATCGGGCACAACGTGCTCCACGGGCAGTGGGACTGGATGAAGGACCCGGACATCCACTCCACCACGTGGGAGTGGGACTTCGTGGCGCCGGCGGTGGGGTGGAAGCACTCGCACAACGACCTGCACCACACGTGGACGAACGTGGTGGGGAAGGACCGGGACGTTGGCTACAACATCCTCCGGATGGACGAGGACATCCCGTGGGAGCCGCGCCACCTGCTGAACCCGGTGGTCAACGCCGGACTGGCACCGATCTTCGAGTGGGGCATCGCCCTGTTCGACCTGGAGCTGGACGCGGTGAAGGAGGGGACCAAGTCGAAGGCGGCGCTGCGGGCGGACCTGAAGCTGCTGGGCGCCAAGTTCGCGCGCCAGATCGCGAAGGACTACGTGGCCACCCCCGGGTTGGCGATGCTCACCGGCTCGGGGAAGCAGGCGCTGCTGGGTGCGGCGCTGGCGAACGCCACCCGCAACGTGTGGGCACACGCGGTGATCTTCTGCGGCCACTTCCCGGACGGGGCGGACACCTTCACCGAGGAGATGATCGAGGGAGAGACCCGCGGGGACTGGTACCTGCGGCAGATGCTCGGCTCGGCCAACATCTCCGGCTCCCCGCTCATGCACATCGCCACCGGCAACCTCTCCCACCAGATCGAGCACCACCTGTTCCCGGACCTGCCGTCCAACCGGTACGCCGAGGTGGCCGTGAAGGTGCGGGACGTGTGCGGGCGCTACGGCCTGCCGTACACCACCGGGCCGCTGTGGAAGCAGGTCGGCTCGGCCTGGCGGAAGGTGTTCCGGCTGGCGCTGCCGTGATGTGCGGGAACGGTCACATCATGGTGGTGTGATCGAACGGTCACATCACGCTGTGCGACGATCGCAGCTGGCCCAACCCTGCGTGGCGCGC
The DNA here is from genome assembly GCA_002304945.1 of Actinomycetales bacterium UBA1416. Lineage (GTDB taxonomy): Bacteria > Actinomycetota > Actinomycetes > Actinomycetales > Actinomycetaceae > UBA1383. The sequence goes on from DBPQ01000056.1 coordinate 3,254, forward strand.
CGCTGTCCACAGGCGGGACGACGGCGCCGCCACCCGAGGGGTCTGGTCGCCTACCGTCGTCGGAGTGGAGACCAATCCCCTGTTCGCGACGTGGCACGTCCACATGCTCGGCCAGGGGCTGGGTGAGCGGACCGTCGCGGACCGGCTGCGGGTGCTCGCCCAGTTCGAGCGCGACGTCGGGGCGCGGGCGGAGGACGCGCCGGCGGACGCCGTCGCCCTGTGGCTGGCGCAGCCGTGGAGCAAGGGAACGCGGGAACACTACTGGTCCGTGCTGAAGGCGTGGTGGCGCTGGCTGGTGGTCACGGGGCGGCGGGAGACGAGCCCGCTGGACCGGCTGCAGAAGCCGCGTGGCCCGGTGTACCTGCCGAAACCCGCCACGCGGGAGCAGATCCGGCGGGTGCTCGCCGGGCGGTTGGCGCCGGACACGCGGGCGAAGATCCTGCTCGGGGCGTACGCGGGGCTGCGGGTCAGCGAGATGGCCTCCTTCCACGGGGAGTACCTGGACGTCGCGGAGCGGCGGGTGCGGATCCTCGGCAAGGGCGAGAGCGACCACGTGCTGCCCGTCCACGGCCAGCTGCTGGCCCTCGCCGGGCGCTACCCGACGGCGGGGCCCTGGTTCCCCTCCCCCACCCACCCGGGCAGGACGGTCACCGCCAACTCGGTCAGCGCGGTGATCTCCCGGGCGT
>DBPQ01000013.1 GCA_002304945.1 Actinomycetales bacterium UBA1416
CGGAACTGCGCCCGGTGGCGGCGGGCCTGCTGGGCTGCGCGCCCGAGGACGTCGAGTTCGCCGACGGCGTCGCCCGCGTCCGCGCCGACGCCGCGGCTGACGGGCCGGCCCCTGCCCCGGCCGCACCCCCGAGCCGGGAGCCGACGCTCTCCCGCGCTCAGCCCGCGCCCCCGCGCGAGGGGGAGGCTTCGCCCGCCGACGAGCCTGTCCCCACCACCGAGCCCGCGTCCAGCGAGCCCGCGCCCACCGACCAACCCGCGCCGGCGGAGGTGGCGTGGGGCGACGTCGTCGCCGCGGCGTACGTGCAACGGGTGCGGCTCTCGGCCCTCGCCCACTACGCAACGCCGGACCTGCACTTCGACCGCGAGACCAACACCGGCAGGCCGTTCCACTACCACGTGTACGGCGCGGCGCTCGTGGAGGCGAGCGTGGACGTGCTGCTGGGAACCACCCACATCGACCGCGTGACCGCCGTCCACGACGCCGGCATCCCCATCGACGAGCTCACCGACCGCGGCCAGATCGAGGGCGGCATCGTGCAGGGTCTCGGCTGGGTGACCAGCGAGGAGATCCTGCACTCCGAGGACGGCCGGATCCTCACCGACACCCTCTCCACCTACAAGATCCCGGACCTCCAGTCCTCCCCGGAGCTGGACATCCACCTGCTCGGGGAGCCGAACCCGGTGGGTCTCATGGGCTCCAAGGCCGTGGGCGAGCCGCCACTCATCTACGGGCTCGGCGGGTTCTTCGCCATCCAGGACGCGATCGCCGGGTGGCGGCCGGACGCGGGCTCCGAGTTCCATGCCCCGCTGACGCCGGAACGGGTGTTCGGGCTGCTGCACGAAACCCCATGACCGAACTCGCCGTCTGGGAGGCCCTCGCCACGGCCCTGGAGGCCGGGCGGGAGGTGGCGCTCGCCGTCGTCGTGGGAAGCAGGGGCAGTTCGCCGGGCCATGTTGGGGCCCTCATGGCCGTGGGCACGGATGGCCAGCTCGCGGGCACCGTGGGCGGCGGCGTCGCGGAGGCGGGTGTGCTCGCGCGTCTGGTGGAGGGACTTCGCGCCGGCGACCTCGCGCCCGGGGAGGTCCAGCTCACCCACCGGCCGGGGGTGGAGACCGCCTCCGGATTGATCTGCGGCGGAGAGCAGTGGGTGGCCTGGGCGCCGCTGGAGCCCGCGCGGCTGGAGGAGGTGCGGGCCGTCGTCGCGGCGGTGGCGGAGGGGCAGCGGATCGGCTGGACGATCGGCCCGGCGGGCTGGGCGCTCGGTGGGCCGGCGGGTTGGGCGGTCAGTGAGCCGGACGGGGAGGCGGCGCCGTCGTCGCACGCGATGGTGTCCGGGCCGAGCCACGAGGTGTGGGTGATCGGCGGCGGGCATGTGGGGCTCGCACTCACCCGGGTGCTCGCCACGCTCGACTTCTGGGTGGTGGCCGCCGAGGAACGGCCCGGGGTGGCGCAGTTCGAGGAGAACCCGTGGCCACACCGACGGGTCACGATGCCGTTCGCCGAGCTCGGCCGAGTCGTCCCACCCGGGGAGGCCACGTTCGCGGTGGTCGTGACGGCCGGGGCGGAGAGCGACGCCGTCGCACTGGACGCGCTCTGGGACACGCCGCTCGGGTACCTCGGTGTGATGGGCAGCCGGGCGAAGCTCGCGCGGGTGCTTGCGGGCCGTGGGGAGCGGCCGGCATGGCTGCATGCGCCGATGGGCATTCCGATCGGGAGCCACACTCCGGCCGAGATCGCTGTCAGCGTGGCGGCGGAGCTCGTGGCGGTACGCAACGGGGTGTGAGGCCGTCCGATTCGCCCGGCCAGCCCGCGTCCAGCACTCTTTCACCCTCCAGCCCATGGCAACCGATACACCAAAACGGTTGCCATGGGACGTTGTCTCCCGAGCCGTCGCCATGTGTGGTCGTAGCCCCGGGGTGGCGACGGAACCATATACACGACCGTTTCGGTGTATTTCATTCCGGTGTATCGCAACCCATCGGAACTCGGACCACCCGTTGACAGTCCGTCCACGTCGTGCTGTTCTTGTATTCCACGGATTTGTGGAACAGCCCATCCCGATCCCACGTCGCGCCACGATCGAGAACCAAGGACCCCATGCCACCCACCACGCAGGCCGCCACGCCGCGCCCCGAGCAACACGCCGCCACGCGCGCCGAGTTCTTCGACCAGCTCGCCGTGGTCGGCAAGGCCTTCGCCTCCGCGAAGCGCCTCGAACTCCTCGACCTCCTCGCCCAGGGTGAGCGCACCGTGGATGCCCTGGCCCGCGAGACAGGCATGGGGGTCACCACCGTCTCCGCGCACCTCCAGATCCTGAAGCTCTCCCACCTCGTCCGCACCCGACGTGACGGCACCCATGTCCACTACCGCCTCGCGGATGACGACGTCGCCGCCCTCCACTCCCTCATGTCCAAAGTGGCCCGGACCCATTCGCCGGATGTCGGACAGGCCCTGGCAGCCCACCTCGGCAGCGGCGGGGGTCCCAGCGACGCCACCGGGGAGGTGGAGGAGATGAGCCACGACGAGTTGCAGCGCCGCCTCGATGCCGGCACCGTCACCCTCATCGACGTGCGCCCGCGCGCCGAGTTCGACGCCGGCCACATTCCCGGCGCCGTCTCCCACCCCTTCGACACCCTCCTCGACGCCGCCCGCACCTGGTCCCCGAACAGCGAGATCGTCGCCTACTGCCGCGGCGCCCACTGCGTCATGGCCCACGACGCCGTCCGCCTCCTCGCGGCGAACGGCATCCACGCCACGCGCATGCAGGACGGCATGCTGGAGTGGCGGGTGGCCGGCCGGCCCGTCGAGGGTTCGCCGACGACGTCGCCCGCCCGTTCCGCGGCCACGCCCGCCCGAACCCTGGAGGCCGCCTCGTGACCGCGCCGAACCCAACGCCCACCCCAGCAGGGCCGACCCCCGCGAAGCCGCGCTTCCGCATCCCGGACTTCGACTCCCGCCAGATCACGGTCGGGGTCCTCGCCGGGCTCTCCTACCTGCTGTTCGTGGCCATCCCCACGGCGCTGATCCCGAACCCGGTGTTCGGCCGCGAGATCCCGCCCACCTGGTGGTCCTGGCCCTCCCTCATCGTCACGACCGTGCTCGTGGCGGCGCTGACGCCGGGAGATGCCGCGGTGTTCGAGCCGCGCCCGGCGGCTATTCCGCGTGGCACGGCCGCGAAGAGCGCTGCCGTGGGAGCGAGCCTGTCAGGAATTGTGTAGAAGTCTCGCCACTGGTCGCCGACCACGCCGCTCACAGCATCAAACGAAGCCCGGATCAGACTCATGTGTCCGCCCTTTCCCGCCGGCAAAGCGCCGCCACATTCAGGTTAGCCGCTCACCGCTGCAAATTTCGCGAAGTACGACACCGCCAACAGCAGGTGGAGTGCTGCCTCCTTGACGTGTCCTGGACGTGACAGTTCGCGACCTGCGGCGATCCCCGCGGATCGCCGTCTCGCTCAAGGGGCAGGCTGCCGGGAAACGGCCACCGCTTCACCGTCGAGGTAGCGTCTACCCCTGCGACGAGCGCGTTTTTGCCGGAGCCCGGCGTGTCGCGCCCGAATTCGCCACGAATTCCCGGATTCCGTTGACATCGGTGGCCGCTAGAGCGACTGTAGCTGCGACATCGCGGGTTTCTGCACTGATTCAGCCACGTTGGAGTGGCGCCCGCGGCCGACCGGCTGAAAGGAATGACGTGTCGGTTTCCATGCTCTCGGAGCAGACTGAGTGGGACGACGGTGACTGGATGGCATGGGCTGTCGGGCTCATCGAACCGCTCATCGACCCCGGCGACCGTGTGGCCGTCGCGGGGCGGATCCGCGCACAGTTCGCGTCCCACACCGCCCGGGCCACCATCGTGATGGCGGGCGTGCTGGCGGATGTCGCGGACTCCCTGCCGGCTGATGACCGGTGGCGGGCCGCCGACGCCACCACCGGGTTCGGCACGTGGAGAGACGGCACGGACCTCATCGACGTTGACACGGTGCGCATCCGTGAGGACCTCGGACTTGCTGCCCTGGCCCGCCCCCTCGACACCGACGCCGTTGGTCTCGTCGTCGCCGCGTTTCAGGGGTTTGACGCCGTCACCACTGTGATCGGATCTCTGGCGGACCCGGTGGGTCCGTTCATGCGTGCCGCGTCGTGGCTCGTGTGGCGCCGCCGGGCCTACCTCGGGGACGGGGAACCCCTGCCGTTGCTTTCTGTGTCTGTCTGGTTGCGGCAAGCGCAGCGGGCCGCCGCTGGCGCCCCCCTTGAGGAGACACCCGAGCACCGCCAACTGCGGGAAATGGCGCGGATCGTCGACTAGCCGGAGGAGAACAATGTGGAATCAGGTGACGAGATGGTGAGCGGGGAGCCCGGGGTCCGGATGGGACCAATCACGGCGGAGGAGCTGCAGTCGGGGTACCTGGTGGTCTCGCACTCCTCCACGTCGGACTCGCATGGCCTTCGGTTCGTGCAGTCGTGGGAGACCACCGCCGCGCTGTCTGACGGGTCCGCGGACCGGGCACCCCGCCCCCTGGGGGCAGTCCGGTGGGTGCTCGTCGACACCGCCAGCGGGGCCAGGTATGCCCTGCCCGAACTGGATGAGATCGGCGGCGCTGAGCGCTTGCTCGGGAGTGCACGCGTGGACGTGGAAGACGGCGACGACGCTCGGTTCGCGTTCGCCGTCGCGGCCATGCTCGTCACCGACGTCTGGACAGATCCTCACGTTCGGGGCTCCGGGCTCGGACGGCTGCTCGTCAAGGAGGTCACCCGTGCGGCAACATTCGCACGCGACGACATGCCCGTGCTGCTGCTGTCCGAACCTGCGGCGACCTGGAGCCTGTCCGACCGGGAACGGTCGGTAGCGTACCGCAAACTGGAGAAGGCGTGGCTGACCCTGGGGCTCACACCAGTGGCACGCCACTCACGGGTGCTGCTCGCACCCGCATCCACCATCCTGGGAGCCGACATCCGGCCCCACGTGGCCCCATGGGTTGCGGGTGCGTTCGTCGATCCTCTCGGATGGTTCCACTGATGGACGAAACCCTGGGCGAGCTGTCGCGCCCCTACCCGAAGGCGGGGACTACCGCCTGGTGGCAGTCCCTGTGTCCGGGGACGACGTGGTGGTCGTGCTCCTGTCCAGTTCGTCCAGAGTGTTGAGGGCGGCAGCCAACAGGCGGGACGACATCCACTGGACGCCGCGGACACCCTTCGAGAGGGCGTCGTAACTGTACGGAAAACTCTCGTGGTCAGCGAGCGTCCGCAAGGTGAACCGTTCGGGAACGCCAGCTCGCCGACGGCGCATCGTGATCTCCTGGCAGCGTTGCAGGATCTGGGCGGCGTGCTCGTTTTGCATGCGAGCAGCCCTCCACTCAGCCAGATCGAAGGGGTCATTGGGTGGCTCGACCATCTCCGCTCCTGGCTGTTTGCCGAACACCTTGGGGACGGCGAGCCAGCCACGCGGCCCCGACAGGCGCGGATTCGCGTCGCGGGCTTGTCCCGACTGCGGGCCAGTTGACGGCTCGGACGCCTGTTCCATGGTTCGACCGTACGGACCTTCCCCCGGTCAGAACAACCAAAGTAGGAAATTGGCGCCAGACTGGCGTTTCACACACACTTTGGTGCGCGCACTGGCTGTCTCCCGCACACACAGTCTCCGTCATCAGAACGAGAGGACTGTTCATGCGAACACTGACACGGGAGCCCAAGACCAGGCGCCCCTCCATCGCAGGGCCCATGAACGGGCGCCCGACACCCGGTAGGTGCGTGCACCCTGCCGCTCCCACACACAAGTGCTGCACCCGACGAGGAAGGACTGTGTGATGAGGCCGTACGACATCCGTCAACATGTGACGCCGAAGCGTCGCGGGCTCTCCACCGAACTGCACTGGGTGAGTAGCACTGACCCTGCCAAAGCGGAAAACGTGGCCCCCGTGACCCCGAAGCTCGGGAAGCAACCGTGGGACACCTTCCAACTGCACCCTTTGCGCATCAGTGCAGGTACCTCGAGAGGCGAGAACTCGCCCGCCTTCTACTTCTGGCAGCCAACGGGACGTCATGTCTGGTGTGAATCCCAAACGGAGCGGGATGAACTCATGTGGCTCGACTACCAGAATCAAGTCACCCAGGTGTGGTCACAACCGCTTCTCATCGCGTTTGACGACACGTACACGGCCGGCCGGTGGCACGTTCCCGACTTTTTCGCAGTAGACGCCTCGGGCCAATTCTGGCTGTTCGACGTCAAACCAGAAGAGGACATCACGCCGAAGGCAGCCGCCCAGTTCGGCGCGACCGCCGAGGTGTGCGCGACCTTGGGATGGCAGTACGAAGTCCTCACCGGTCATGACCCCCGCGCAACCCAGAACCTGTCGTGGCTGAAGAGCTGCCGACACGAACGGTGCCGCCCCCCCGCGGACGCCCTGGACCGGATTCTCACCCATGCCCGTGCAGGGGCAACCCGCGGGGAACTGTGCCGTGTCGCCGCGCCCGACTGCCCTGCCCGGGCCACTGTCTGGGTGGACTACCTGACGTGGCACCGCCTTCTCGACATGAGTCTGATGGACGTGTTCTCCAACGACACTGAACTGTTCACCACCGGAGAGGGAACCAAATGAGCAACTGGTTTGGCTTCGACGACGTTGTCGAAATTGATGGGGAACCATGGAACATCGTCAGCGTCTTCCGTGGACGCGAGGTGAAGCTCCACAAGCAGGGAACCGTCGACGACTATCTCGTCATTTCCCTGCCCGAGTTCTATCGCCTCGTTGGTCCGGCCGAATCGGCCGCTCCGGACCTGATGCGTCCCGAGGATGACATGTGGCCCCCGGACGTTACCCGGATGGCTGCGCACATCCTGGAAACGTGGGAAGGCGTTCCAAGAATCCCTGACAAGCCATTGCGGGCCATTTACGCGACAAGCCGGCCCGTCGAAGACCGGGTGCAGGAAAAGGTGTCTGAACTGGCAGACACAGACATGCAGGTCAGCCGCGCCACCCTGTACCGGTACCGGACAGCTTTGAAGCAGCGCGGACACGCCGGATTGAACGCCGCAATGCACCAGAAAGACGCACCCAAGATGAAGATGGCCCACGTTGACGAGCGCATCATTGACGCCTTCGACGACGTCATCGGCGAGTTGAAGGACGAATCCTCCAAGAGGGCTGGCACGGTTGTCCGCACAGTCCAGCGCCGCCTCCGGAAGAACTACCCAGACGAACCAGAACTTGCCAGTTTCAGCCATTCGACAGGCTTGCGCTACTTCAAAGAACGTGACCGCGGGAAGTACACGGCAGGCTATGCAACGACGCGTCACACGGCAGGCAACCAGCCGAAGCGCCAATACCGCTCCGGAACGCGATTTCGGCCAGGTGAACGTGTCGAAGTGGACTCGACCCCACTGGACGTTCTGGTTCGCAGTGAGGACGGCCAGTCGTACCGTCCGACGCTGACACTCATGCTGGACGTCGCGACCGGCGCACCAGTTGCATGGGCGTTGCGACCAGGCTCGATGACCGCGGCAGACCATGCCTTGCTGCTGGCCCGCGCCATCCTGCCTCGCATGTCGCATCCGGGGCGTGAAGAGACACGCTTGGCGGCTTCGGCCGTCCTGCCATGGGAAACCATGACGGCCATCAACACCCACCTGACCGATGACTCGTTGGCGATGCCGTGGATATTCCCGGAGGAAATCACCGTTGACGGTGGCCTCGACTTCCGCGGTTCGACCTTCGTCTCAGCCTGTCAGGTGTACGGCATCTCCATCAACATGGCTCCTCCCCGCACCCCGACAGCCAAACCCCACGTGGAGCGGTCATTCAAGACCATCGCAGACGGGTTCGCCACGTGGCTCAAGGGAAGCACCGGCAACAACACCAGCAACCGGGGAAAGAAGGTCCAAGGCTTGTGGAGCCTGGAGGGCCTCGACATGATGCTCGAACTGTACTTCGCGACCGTGTACATGCACACACCCAACAAGTCGAGGCGCGACCCCTTCTTCCCAGACCTGCAGTGGACACCCGCCCAGAAGTACGCCGCCCTGTTCGAAGTCGCCGGTGGCGTCTTCATCCCGTTCGAGGAAAAGGACTACATCAAGCTCCTGCCGAGTGACCGCCGCAGAATCACCCGCGCAGGAATCCAGTGGGGCAACCGCTTCTACGACTCAGAGGCAATCAGCCATCTTCGTGAACGGACCAGTTCGGACCCCGACGGAAAGTGGGAGATTCGGCGCGACCCATACAACCTTCTCGTCGTGTACGTCCGCGACCCACGGACCGGTGAGTACCTTCAGGCCCGCGACAAGAGCCTCGCCATGTGGACTGCGCCCATGGTGCGGCAGCTCGCCTACGACCGTGCGGACGGAAAGGTCCCGAACGGTCCCGACCTTGAGAGTGGGAAGGGCACCTTCATGGATGTGGCGGAGACGGAGGAGAACATGCTCCGCAAGGAAGCCATCCGGCAGGACCAGCGGAGCAACCTGCCGCGTCCTCAGGTCGTCATCCCCGCCGAACCGCCCGTCAGAGACGTCGCCCCCATCAGCAGCGCGGAAACGGAACTCAAGCCTCGGGGCCTGCTCTCCAGAAGGAACGCCTGATGTTTGCTCTCAGCAAGACGACCCTTCCCGGGTTGCGGGCGGCACTCGACAGCGCGGTGCCGCGACCTCCCCACCTCACCATGGCGGACTACCTCGGTCTCTCCATGGAAGCGCGAATGGGATACGACCGCGCCCGGACCGACTGGGTGATTTCCGGGCTGAGGGTCAAAACGGAGCAGGCTGAACAGGCCGCTGCGTATCTCACACGAACCCTCAGCCACAATGCTGTCCGGCCTTCCGGGCGGCGCGGGCTCATCCTCACCGCTCCTCCCCTGCACGGCAAGAGCGAACTCGCCCTCCACCTGGCGGACATGGTGGAAGGCATCGCACAGCAGTGGAACCCGAACTACCGTGAAGATGGCGAAGTACCCGTCGTGTGGCTCGAGGCGCAGTCATCGACAGCACAGGCATTGATGAGGTCCATCCCGACGTTCTTCGCCCCGGACATGGTGCCTGCGGCCCGCACGAGTTCGCACGACCTGCGCGAAGAGGCCGTCAACCGGCTCAACGCACATCGCACCCGCGTGGTCATCATCGACGAGGCCCACACGCTGGCCGCCCGGCGGGGGCAGGGCAAGGGACAGGAAGCAAGCAGCCACATCAAACTGCTCCAGAACCAGAGTGCAGCGACATTCGTCCTCTGCGGGGTGGACCTGATGAGCAGCGATGCCTTCGGCACCGAACTCGGGAGACAGGTCACCCGTCGCTGCGACGTCGTTGACCTGTCGCCGCACCGGGTGGTCGACCCGGAATGGCGCACCCTGCTTCTTGACTTTGACAGCGCACTGCCGCTCTGTGACCACAGGCCGGGAATGCTGGACGCGAACCATGAGGTCATCCACGACATGACCGGGGGATGCATTGCCGATGTTGCCACTCTCGTCACCCACCTCATGGACGTCATCCTTCAAGACGCCGACCGCACTGACGAACGCGTCACCAAGGAGCGCCTCGCTGCGGCCATCACCCGTATGGGTCAGTACAACGGGACCGGGTACATCCTTCCAACGAGACGGCTGAAGGCCCTGACTCGGACAAGAAACGAGGTGAAAGTTGCCTGAATACCGACGGCCTGCGCCCCGGCACCGGCTCGTGAAGCCGTACGCACTCGAGCGGTTGGAGTCGTTCGCGGCTCGCCTGTGGGCTGCGAACGGCATCAGCGAGAAGGTCGTCAGCCGGGAAGTCGAACGCTCAAGGGTCAGGCACACAGAATGGTCGCAGACCGGTGCACTTGAGGCACTTGTGGAAGGTTGCGCGGGACTCCCCGCCGGCTATTTCGATAATGTGAGGCGCGCCGCCCAGCCAGTCGAAGGTGTGCACTACTACCACCGCAACTCCTGTTCGTGGTGCACCGGCGGTCAATCGGTACCACAGTTTCCGCACGACCGCGCCAACCTGTGCCTGTTGCACGGGAAATGGGTCGGTCCAGGTACCTCCCCAACGCATCAGCCAGTCATGGTCATCGCATTCGATGCCGAACTTCGAGACGCGGAGCGCCGTCACCGAGCGTGGACAGCTGAGGGCAGGTTCAACGCCTTCCTCACTCAACGCGCTTGGGAGATGGTGCGCGACAACGCCTTCCTGTCCGAGACGAACACGTGGTCGCCCCGTCTCACCGACGCGATGGGCCTGCCCGGTGCGACCCGTGAAGTTGAAGGACGAGCGGCGCTCTACCCGGAAACCGTTGCTGTCGCTGAACTCCTCACCGACACGTCCGTGCTGGCCACCTGCCTGGACCCGTCCATTGGCAGCGCGCAGTTGCGCGCACGTCTCACAGCTGCCCTGCCGTTCGACGGCAATGTCTGCGTCCTCATCGAACGCATGGTGCTACATCTTCTCCCTGCCCGCGCCCGCGCGCGCCGTCACCTTGACGACCCCACTTGGCGCGCCCCGCGATGGCCCCACGAGCAGGACCTGAGCGGTGTGGACGACTCCCTCTGGAAAGCGCCACATCCGGAAGAGGTAGCCGTTGATGTAGGCGCCATCATTGACGTGTCCCACGGCGAGTACAACGAACTCATCGGTCAGTATCCGGGTGTGATTCTTGAGTGGAATTGGGAGGGAAGTGAGTCCGTCACTCCTTGGGACCCAGACTTGAAGGCCACGCGTGCATTCGAATGGCGCTGCAGGTCGTGTGGCTTCCGATGGACGGCCACCATCGGTTCCCGGACGCGGGGCAGGGGGTGTCCTGCCTGTGCGGGCAGGGTAGTTCATCCGGGGGTGACGGACCTTGCCACGGTGAACCCGGCCCTGGCGGCCGAGTGGGACCACACCCCAGGCGTCAACTCGAAGACCCCGGAGGTGGTGACAGCCAACTCCAACTACAAGGCTGGGTGGCTGTGCAAGACCTGTGGCTGGCAATGGAAGTCGGCCGTGAGCGCCCGCACGCGGGGTAGTGGGTGCCCAGCCTGCTCCGGCAACGTGGCCCGACCTGGAGTAACAGACCTCGCCACGGTGAACCCGGCCCTGGCGGCCGAGTGGGACCACACCCCGGGCGTCAACTCGAAGACCCCGGAGAACGTGACAGCCAGTTCCAACCAAAAAGTTGGGTGGCTCTGCAAGACCTGTGGCTGGCAATGGAAGGCGACCGTGAGCAACCGCACGTGTGGCAATGGGTGCCCCGCCTGCTCCGGCAAGGTAGCCCGACCTGGAGTAACGGACCTCGCCACGGTGAACCCCGCCCTTGCCGCCGAGTGGGACCACACCCCGGGCGCCAACTCGACAACCCCGCAGCAAGTGACAGCCAACTCCGGCAAGAAGATTGCGTGGGTGTGCGAGGCGTGTGGCCACGGGTGGCGGGCGGACGTATCGAGCCGCTCTCGCGGTTCAGGATGTCCGGTGTGCGCCAGAACCCGCCGCAGGGCGAAGGGCTCGCGAAACGACTACTAGACGGCAAGCGGTGGGTCGTCTTGACAGGGCGTCGCACATCGCTGAGAGGAAAATCCGCGACAACATTCCTCGAATCCGAGTCCACAGCGCCGTGAGGCACATAAGGGGCCGAATCCGTCGACCTACACTCTCTTGACCTCAGGCCGGTGTCACCTATGCGCCTTGTAGTTGTCGTGTCGGAGGACGCGACGAAGGTCCTTGAGATGGGGTCGGTCCTCCGGCCGGAACGAGATCGCTCCCTGAACCCACTCGCGCTTGTCGCCAAGCCTCGCGGCAACTTCGGCGTCCAACTTCAGATCAGTCCAGTCAGACCCAACGAAGGCGTTATAGGGCTCTCGGTGACCACAGAGGAAGATCGCCAACATTCCTATGGAGTACACGTCGCTCGCGTATGTTGCTCGCCCGAGGCCGAATAGTTGCTCTGGCGCGGAGTAGCCCGGGGTGCCAAACCCTGCACCGGTCCGGGTAAGCGTTGTCTGGTCGATGCCCCTAGCCATATCAAAGTCACAAAGTGCGATCCGCGCGTTTCTGTAATTGTGGCCCTCTACAAGAATATTCTCCGGCTTGAGATCGCGATGAACAACGCCCTGTCCATGGACGAACTCCACGGCCGCGACAAGATCGGTAAGGAGATTCCCTCGTGTAGCCACGTCATCATTGGTGCGCAAGGCGTGCGCCGCCAAGTATCTGCGGAGGTTTGCACCTCTGAACTCCTGGGCGATCCACGGGCCGAGGGCACCAGACATATTCCATGCATGGATGTCAGGGACCCACCTCGTCGTCATCGACGGACGGCCGCGCAATATGCCAGAACTGCCAGCATCTACCAGTCCCAACTGTACTTCTATGCTCCGCAGCGCTCGGTCAATCGTCTCGCGGTTTGCATGGTGGAACGTTTTGACAACGCACGGCCTCGATAACGCCATAAGGTCCCCGGTTGCGAGGTACACCACACCTTGGCCCCCGCTGGCGATAACCGCATGACAGTAGTACGACCCGTGTATGCCCGACACGTCGAGCCGCTGAGCACCGGTTGTCGTCAACGCACGGTCAAAGCGTGCGCTACCGAACCCTGTCGCCACATCAGCATCATGACAGGCCCTCTGGGAGCGCGTTGCAACATCGGCCCCAGCGGCTGAGGACCCCCGCGGAAAATCTCACGTGGACTGACATGAACTGCGCAGAAAACCCGGTCAAAGCCTTGAGAGAAATCTCATTTGCGATGACTCCCGACAGCGGTGCCATGGCCGGCGGGCTCTACAACGTCTCCCTGCGCGGCACCGGGTACGTGGCCGTGACCACCAAGGGCACGCCGGTGGCCCTCGACGTCGCGAGCGCCCCCACCTTCGCCGACGCCCAGGCCGTTGTCCTCTGGACGTCAGGGGTGCGGATGGACATCCGGGTGGACACCGGCGGCATCAAGTCCATGGTCCGGGGCGGCTCCGGGGAGACGTTCCAGATGGCGTTCGGCGGGCAGGGGCACGTGCTCGTCCAGCCCAGCGAATCCGTCACCGAGGGCGGCGGGCAGACCACCGGGTCCTCCGGGATCGGGAGCCTGCTCGGCGGCTGAGCCGCGGGCGCCGTCAGGCAGAGCACTCCCCCGCCGTCAGGCCGAGCACTCCCCCGCCGTCAGGCCGAGCACTACCCGCCCTCAGCCCTCGCGCGCCTTCGCGATCTTCGCCGCCAGGACCATCCCCACGAAGTGGATCGGGTCCTTGGCGGTGGAGAACGGCGGCGCGTAGGCGAGGTCGAGGTGGATGAGGTCCTCCGCCGTCGCCCCGAAGGTGATGGCGGTGGCGAGCACGTCCACGCGCTTGTCCACGCCCTCCGGTCCCACCACCTGGGCGCCGAGGATCCGGCCGGTGGCGCGGTCGGCCACGGCCTTGATCGTGACCTTCTTCCCACCGAGGTAGCCGGCCCGCGTCGGCTTGGTGTCCGTGTGCGTGACGACGTCGTAGCCCTGCTTGCGTGCCTCGGCCTCCGTGAGGCCGGTGTGCGCCACCCCCAGGTCGAAGACGCGGAGGATGCCGGTTCCGAGCACGCCGCGGTGCTCCGCGTCCCCGCCGGTGGCCACGTCCCCGGCCACCCGGCCGGTCTTGTTGGCCGTGGAGCCGAGCGGGCGCCAGATCGGCTCCCCGGTGAGGACGGAGAGGTTCTCCACCACGTCCCCGGTCGCGAGGATTCCGGGGACGGAGGTGCGCATCCGGGTGTCGACGGCGATCGCGCCCGTCGGTCCCAACGCGACCCCGAGTTGCTTCGCCAACGCCACGTTGGGGCGCACCCCGACCGACATGATCACCAGGTCGGCGGGCAGGCGTTCGCCGCCGTCGACGAGGATGGCGGTGGCGGCGTCGTCACCCTCGACCGCCTCGACGGTCCGGCCGAGGTGCAGCTCGACGCCGTGCCGGCGCAGCTCCTCCGCGACGGGCTCGGCCATGTCCGCGTCCAGGGCGGCCGGCATGACCTGCGGGAGCATCTCCACGATCGAGACCGCGAGCCCGCGGTGCGCGAGCTGCTCCGCCATCTCCAGGCCGATGAAGCCCGAGCCCACGACGACGGCGGTGCGGGGCGCGCGTTCGTCGATCCAGGCGTCGATGGCCACGGCGTCCTGGATGGAACGGACGGGGAAGACGCCGGGGGTGCCGACGCCGTCGATGGGTGGGATCACCGGGGAGGCGCCGGTGGCGAGGAGGAGGACGTCCCAGGTGTCGGTGGACTCCTCGCTGGTCTCGAGGTCGCGGACGGTGAGGGTGCGGGTGTTCGCGTCCGCTGAGACGACCTCGTGGCGGGTGCGGACGGTGATGCGGTACTTCTCGGCGAACCACTCGGGGCCGCGCGGGCGCAGGGTCGTGACGTCCTCGAACTCGCCGCCCACGAAGTAGGGGATCCCGCAGCCGACGTAGGAGATGTCCTTGTCCCGCTCGTAGAGCACGATGTCCGCGTCCGGGGCGTTCCGGCGTGCCTTCGTCGCGGCGGTGGTGCCGGCCGCCACCGCGCCGACGACGCGGATGCGAAGGGGGCTGGCGGGGCTGGGCTCGGTGGCGGTGGGCTCGGTGGCAGGGGTCGGCTCGGCGTGGGTGGGCTCGGCGGCGGCGTCGTCGGTGCGGTTGGTGCGGTCCGGCGTCGGCTGGGCGACGGCGTCGTCGGTCATGGTGGCCTCCTGTGGTCTGCTGATGCCAGCGTAGCCCGCGGCCTTCCGCGCCACCCGAGGGGACTGCCCCTATGTGAAGGCACAACCGCCGCTCTTCCGCCTCCGTCCCCGGCCGGTGGTTGGGAGCGTTCCCGCGAGACGTGAGCTTGGATCACGTGGGGATCCAAGCTCACGTCCCCAACTCATGTCCCCTGTGTGGTGAAGCCCTTCGGCGATTCCCCTGCGTGGTGAAGCCCGATGGCGGCGATGGGGACGTCCAGGCACAGAGGAGCCGTTTCCCTCCGCGCACGGAGACGTCACCGGAGGCGCAGGCGGAGCCCCTTGACCTCGTGACACTCGCGATATATCGTGAGTGCATCACTCAAGACAGATCTTCGAAAGGATCACCATGTACACGCATGACGGAACCCCCTTCACCTCAGAACGCCGCACCGACGGCAGCGACTACGCCAACCCCGGCGGCCACGGCGGCCGGCGCAACCACCACGGCGGATCCCGCCGGTCCGAGTGGGCCACCTCGCCCGATGAAATTCCGGGTCGCGGACGCGGTTCGCGCCGGTACCACCGCGGCGGACCGGGTCGTAGAGACGGCTTCAATTCTCCGGACGGCTTCAGCTCTGCGGGCGGCGGCTCCCGGCACGGCTTCAATCCCCGCGAGGACTTCGGCGGCCCCGGGGGTCGCGACTCTCGCGGCGGTGGCCCTCGCGGCGGTGGTCCTCGCGGCGACGGCCCTCGCGGGGGCCGACGCCGTCGCGGACGTTCCCGCGGGGACGTCCGCGCCGCGATCCTCCTGCTCCTGGATGAGCAGCCCCGCCACGGCTACGACCTCATCCAGGAGATCACCGACCGCAGCGCCGGCGCCTGGACTCCCAGCCCGGGCTCCATCTACCCCACCCTCCAGATCCTCGAGGACGAGGGCCTCGTGACCATCGCCCAGATCGAGGGTCGGAGAACCGCGTCCCTCACCGAGGCCGGCGCCGAATACGTCGAGGACAACCGCGCCCAGCTCGGCACCCCGTGGGACAGCGGCTCCGATCGCAGCGCGGACCTCGCCATCCGCAAGGAGATCCTCGCGCTCAAGGACGCCGCCGCGCAGGTGGTGCGGGTCGGCAGCCCGGCCCAGTACGCCGCCGCCACCGAGGTGCTCGCCACAGCCCGCAGGGAGCTCTACCGCATCCTCGCCGGCGACGACGACGCCCCCCTCACCTGACCGCGGAGCCGCGCGCCATCATTCGCGCCGGCCCACCACACTCTCCGGCCGCAGGTCCAGCCGGCGCAGCAGCTGCGCATTCGCCGCCACCACGATGGTGGACAGGGACATGAGCGCCGCACCCACCTCCATCGGCAGCACGAAGCCAACCGGCGCGAGCACCCCGGCGGCGAGCGGCACCGCGGCCAGGTTGTAGCCGGCCGCCCACCACAGGTTCTGCTTCATCTTCCGGTACCCCGCCCGCGACAGCTCGATCACGGACAGGACGGCGCGCGGGTCGTCGGACGCCAGGATCACCCCGGCGGACGCGATCGCCACGTCGGTGCCCGCACCGATCGCGATCCCCACGTCGGCCTGCGCGAGGGCCGGCGCGTCGTTCACGCCGTCGCCCACCATCGCGACCGTGAACCCGTCCGCCTGCAGCTCCGCGACCTTCTCGCTCTTGCTCTCCGGCCGCACCCCGGCGAACACCTGGTCGATCCCGAGCTCCGCGGCCACGGCCTTCGCCACCGGCTCCGCGTCCCCGGTGATCATGACCACCCGGACGCCGCGGTCGTGCAGCGCGTCCACCGCCTCCCGCGACTCGGGCCGGATCTCGTCCGCGAGCGCGACGGCGCCCACCACCTCGCCGTCGGCGACGACGTGGAGTACCGTCGCGCCGTCGTCGGACCACTGGGTGGTCTCGGCCAGCCGCTCGAGACCGCGTTCCCGGAGCAGCGCCGGCCCACCGACCGCCACCTCGCGCCCGTCCACCTCGGCCCGCACGCCGACGGCGGCGCTCGCCCGGAACCCCGACGCCCCCGCCACGGCCAGCTCGCGATCCCGCGCAGCCGCCACGATCGCGCGGGCCAGCGGGTGCTCGCTCTCGGCCTCCGCGGCCGCGGCGAGGGCGAGAACCTCGTCCTCCGTCATCGTGGCCCCGGCAACCCCGGTCACGCCGGGTTCACCCTTCGTGAGGGTGCCGGTCTTGTCGAACAGGACGGCGTCGACGGTCCGCATGCGCTCCAGCGCCCCTCGGTCCTTGACGAGCACGCCCACCTTCGCCGCCCGCTCCGTGGAGATCGAGACCACCAGCGGGATCGCCAGGCCCAGCGCGTGGGGGCAGGCGATCACGAGCACCGTGACGGCCCGGACGAGCGCGTCCTGCGGCGTCCCCACGAAGGTCCACACCGCGGCCGCGACCAGCGCCGCCCCGAGCGCGTACCAGAAGAGCCAGCCGGCGGCGCGG
Source organism: Actinomycetales bacterium UBA1416 (assembly GCA_002304945.1). Taxonomy (GTDB): domain Bacteria; phylum Actinomycetota; class Actinomycetes; order Actinomycetales; family Actinomycetaceae; genus UBA1383. The sequence goes on from DBPQ01000013.1 coordinate 17,050, forward strand.
TCCGCGAGGAGCTGGGCGCGGGTGGAGGAGGCCTGCGCGTCCGCGACGAGTCGCTGGATCCCGGCGAGCGCCGTGTCGTCCCCGATCGCGGTGATCCGCACGCGCAGCGAGTTGTCGGTGGCCACCGTGCCCGCGACCACCCGGTCCCCCACCTCGCGCTGCACGGGGCTGGACTCGCCGGTGATCATCGACTCGTCCACAGCGGCGCCGCCGTCGATCACCTCGCCGTCCGCCGGGACGCGCCCGCCCGGCCGCACCACGACGACGTCGTCGACCACCAGCTCGGCCGGCGGCACGACGACGGTGCCCTCCCCCTCCACCCTCTCGGCCTCGTCGGGGAGGAGGGCGGCCAGGGAGTCCAGCGCGGAGGAGGTCTGGGCGAGGGAGCGCATCTCGAGCCAGTGCCCGAGCAGCATGATCACCACGAGGAGGGCGAGCTCCCACCAGAAGTCGAGCTCGTGCGGGAGGAGGCCGAGGCTCGCGCCGAGGGAGGCGCCGAACGCCACCGTGATCGCGGTCCCGATCAGCAGCATCATGCCGGGCCGGCGGTCGCGGATCTCGGACACCGCCCCGGTGAGGAATGGCCGACCGCCCCAGAAGTAGATGACCGTGCCGAGGATCGGGCTGACCCACGTGATGGCGGCGGGGAGGTCGTAGTTCAGGAGGTCCGCGAACATCCGATTCAGGAGCACGGTCGGGATCGAGAGGGCGAGCATGATCCAGAACAGTCGGCGGAACTGCACGGCGTGGTCGCCGTGGCCGCCATGACCGCCGTGATCACCGTGGCCACTGTGGCTGGCGTGATCGCCGTGCCCGGCGTGACCGCCGCCGTGCGTGTGGTGATCGGCGTCGTGGTGCCCGTGCTCCTCAGCCTGCTGCGGACGTTTCTCGTCGTGCTCGTGCGTGGTCTCCACAACTCGCTCCTCTCGGCGCCGCATACCCCCCAAGGGTATGCCTGCCGTACAACACCCGGATAGGCGTCGGCATTCCCGGCGACGGTACGGCACCATGGGAGCAGCCCAACCCTGAAGGAGACTGCGATGCCCGAGATCACACTGACCCGCAACGAGCTGGGGGAGTACACCGCCCACAACGAGCGCGGCGGGTCCATCACCGTGGGCAGTGGCGGTACCGAGGACTTCGGCCCGGTGGAGCTGCTTCTCGTGGCGTTGGCCGGCTGCTCCGGCGTGGACGTGGATTACATCACCTCCAAGCGCGCCGAGCCCACCGAGTTCACCGCCACCGCCTCGGGTACCAAGGTGAAGGACGAGAACGGGAACCACCTGACCGACGTCGTCGTGACGTTCGACGTCCGCTTCCCCGAGGGCGAGGCCGGCGACAAGGCGCGCGCCATGCTGCCGAAGGCGATCACGATGTCCCACGAGCGGCTGTGCACCGTCTCGCGCACCATCGCCCTGGGCACGCCCGTGGAGATGCGCGCCGCGGAGTGACAGAACGGCGGGCCGCCACCTCCGTGGTGGAGGCGGCGGCTGCGCCGTGGACTCGCACGCCGGACGGTGACGGTCCCCACGATTAGGCTGGTGGCAGCCCCGCCTACCGCGAGGCACCCCTCCTCCAGGAGCTCCGATGGACCGCCTCGCCCGCTTCTCCCTGGGCCGCCGTGCCCTCACCGCGCTGGTCACCTTCGCGATCGCCGCGCTCGGTGTATTCTCCATGGCCAACCTGCGCCAGGAGCTGATCCCCTCGATCTCCTTCCCGGCCGCGGCGATCCTCGGGGTCTACCCCGGCGCCTCGCCGCAGGTGGTGGAGGACCAGGTCACCGACGTCGTCGAACTGGCGGTGGGCGGCGTCGGCGGTGTGGAGGAGGTCAGCTCCACCGCCGCGTCCAACATCTCCGCCACCACCGTGCTGTTCGAGTTCGGGACGGACATGGACGCCGCCGTGCAGGCGCTGCGCACCGCGATGGACCAGGTGTCAGGTCAGCTCCCCGAGGACGTCACCCCGCAGATCATCACCGGGTCCATCGACCAGCTGCCCGTCGTCCAACTCGCCGCGGCCGGCGGCATCGACGACGACGCCCTCGCCGACGCCGTCGAGACCACCCTCGTCCCCCGCCTCGAGCGCATCGACGGCGTCCGCGGCGTCTCCGTGGCCGGGGCCGCCGAACGCGAGATCCTCCTCGACGTGAACCTCCCCGCCCTGATCGGCGCGGGCCTCACGCCGGACTCAGTCCTGTCCGTCCTCGACGACAACGGCGTCCGCCTCCCCGCCGGCACCCTCACCGAGGGCGAGCAGACCCTGTCCGTGCAGGTGGGCACCCCGCTCACCTCGGTCGAGGAGTTCGCGGACCTCCCGCTCGCCACGGAGGCCGGCACCACGGTGCGGCTCGGCGACGTCGTCGAGGTCGTCGACGGCGAGGCCGCGGCGTCGTCGTTCTCCCGCCTGAACGGCGAGCCGTCGCTCGCCATCTCGATCACGCAGACCCCCAGCGCGAACGTGGTGGAGACCTCCGACCGGGTGGCCGACGTGCTAGGAGCGTGGGTCTGTAAGGG
>DBPQ01000086.1 GCA_002304945.1 Actinomycetales bacterium UBA1416
ACGGTCTCGCGGGCCTGGGTGGCGGCGCAGGCGTTCTTCAGGGTTTCCAGGGCGGTGATCCGGCCCAGGTTCTCCCCCTCCGACGATGCGGGGGGCAGGGTGGCCACCCACCGGGTGAACCCCTCCATCACGGTCAGGGCCGGGCCGGTCAGGTCCAGTGACGGCGGGCCGGGGTCCGGGGTGGGGACACGCCTGGGGGTGCCGGCGGTGTCGCCGTGCCTGGTGCCTGCCCCTTCGTACATGTGTTTGATTCTACTCCTGCCCACCCCACCCCGCAACCCCTTTTCCGTTGGTATTGCAACGAAAAGTGTCTACAGGGTGTGTGGACTCCGCAGCGCCGAGGCACCTGTGGGCAACGCCCAGTCAAGGTGCGTTTCCGGCGGGCCGGTGTCCGAGAGCGCGGGGTCGGCTTGGTGCGTGGTGCCGGGAGCGCGGGGTCGGCTTGGGTGCATCGGTACCGGGAGCGCCCTGCACGCATCCTCGCCACGGACACTGTGGCGAGGATGCATCCTGATGGCGAGGGGCAGACCCCTGACCGTCAGCACGGAGTCTCGCCGCAGTGTCTGTGGAGAGTCTGTGGCGAGGTCTCGTGCAGCACCGGGTGAGGGCCCCGTCATGCGAGCGGACAGGATGGGCGCGGGGACCTAGGGTTGCCGTGGAACCTGTGGAAGGAGAACACAAGGTGATGCCCGACGACGACGCTGCCGGCCCGCCGTCCAGCGCTGCCGGCCCGCCGTCCAGCGCTGCTTCCCGAGGGCATGCGGGGAACTCGTCGTCCGGCCGGCCGGTGCGGCCAGGCCGGAGACCGGGTCTGGGTAGCTGGACCGCCGTAGCCCGCGTGGTGCTCCTGCCTGCTCTGGTCCTGCCCTTCGCCGCCGGGTGCTCCACCCCACCTGACCCCGCGGACGAGGCCGCCGTCCTCGCCGCCGACCTCACCGACGGCACCCTCGACGTCGCCGAGTTCACCGACGCGCCCCCCGATCCCGACGCCGCACTGGCCACCCTGCTCGGGAACCTCGCCGGGCTCCCGCGCACCGTGACCGCCGGCGAACCCGCCGAGGTCGAGGACGGTGCCACCACCGTCCCGCTGACCTGGTCCTGGGACCTGGGTGGCGACGACCCGTGGACGGTCGGGACCACGGCCGCGCTCGAGCTCGTGGAGGGGGAGTGGGTCACCCGGTGGTCCCCCGCCCTGGTGCACCCCGACGCCGCCGCGAACTCGACCCTGCTCCTCGCCACCACACCGGCCACCCGCGGCGATGTGCTCTCCCAGGACGGCACCCCCATCGTCACGGACCGCCCGGTGTTCCGCATCGGCATCGACAAGGCCCACATCGACACTCCCGAGGCCGCGGAGGCCGCCGCCCGGGACCTCGCCACCCGCCTCGAGTTCGACGACGTCGACGCCTTCGCCGCCCGCGTCGCCGCGGCCGGGCCCAGGGCGTACGTCGTCGCCATCACGGTGCGGGCCGAGGAGGCGGAACGCTGGGACGTCGACGGCCTCCGCGCCCTCCCGGGCGTTCTCGTGCAGTCCGACGAGATCCCCCTCGCCCCCACGGCCACCTTCGCCCGTCCCCTGCTCGGAACCGTGGGCGAGGCCACCGCCGAGATCGTCGAGGATTCGGGCGGTGCGGTCCGCGCCGGGGACGTCGTCGGGCTCTCCGGCCTGCAGCGCACCTTTGACGAGCGTCTGCGTGGCAACCCCGGCATCACAGTCGCGCTCGTCACCGGCGAGGTGGAGGAGGAACTCCACGCCACTGAGCCCGCCGACGGGGAGGATCTCGTCCTCACGCTCGAGGAGCCGTACCAACTCCAGGCGGAGGGCCTGCTCGCGGACATCGAGTCGGCCAGTGCCATCGTCGCCGTGCGTCCCTCCGACGGCGCCGTCCTCGCCGCCGCGAGCGGTCCCGGCGGGGGCGGCCTCAACACCGCCACCGTGGGACTCTTCCCGCCGGGCTCCACCTTCAAGGTCGCCACCGCCCTCGCACTCCTGCGGGCCGGGCTCACGGCGGACACCCCGATTCCCTGCACCCCCACCGTGACCGTGGAGGGCCGCGAGTTCCAGAACTACCCAGGCTACCCGGCCGGCTCGATCGGCGAGATCCCCCTGCGCGAGGCCATCGCCCAGTCCTGCAACACCGCCCTCATCGCCCAGCACGGCCTCCTCACCGCAGCTGACGTGGCGGGTGCGGCGGCCGCGCTCGGCATCGGCACCCCCGGCACGTGGCCATTCCCGTACGCGACCGGCTCCGTGCCCGACGACGCGACCGGCACCTCCCACGCCGCCGCCCTCATCGGCCAGGGCGACGTACTCGCCTCGCCGCTCGCGATGGCGGTGGCGGCCGCCTCCGTCGCGGCCGGCCACACCGTGACGCCGGTCCTCGTCGCGGGGGAGGAGGCCGACGTCGTCGCCCCCGCCACGCCCCTGACCGCGGCCGAGGCGGAGTTGCTCCGCGACTTGATGCGCGGAGTCGTCGAGAGCGGGACGTCCACCTTCCTCGGCGACGTCCCCGGGGAACCCGTGCACGCGAAGAGCGGCACCGCCCAGTACGGCACCGACGAGGTCCTCACCAACGCGTGGATGATCGCATTCCAGGGTGACCTCGCCGTGGCCGTACTCGTCGAGGAGGGCGAGTTCGGCACCGAGACAGCCGGACCCATCCTCGAGGCGTTCCTCCGGAGCGTCCCGTGAGCTGGCGGCGGCCGGCCCGGATCGTCGGCGGGCTGGTCGCCGTGGCCCTCGGCGCCGTCGCCCTCGCGGCGGGCGCCGGGATCGCGGTCACGCACCTCACCCGCGGCGGCATGTCCGCGACGACGGCGTGGGGCACCGTCGCGCTGCTCGCCGGGCTGGCGCTGCTGGCCGTCGGGACGCACACCCTGGCGGTGCGGCTGCGGTGGTGGGGGCGCATCCCGGTGACGCTGGCCGTCCTGGCGGCCACCGTCGTCGTCGTCCTCCTCAGCCTCGGCCCCGCCGTCGCCGCGACGACGGTGCCGCGCGCCTCGTTGCAGGCCCTCACCCCCACCCACCGTGGGCTCGCGTACGAGGACGTGTCCGTCCCCACCGCCGACGGCGTCCGGCTGTCCGGCTGGTACCTCCCCTCCACCAACGGGGCCGGCGTGGTGCTGTTGCACGGCGCCGGTTCGACGCGCTCGGCGGTGCTCGAGCACGCCACCGCCCTGAACCGGCGGGGCTACGGTGTCCTCCTCCTCGACGCCCGCGGCCACGGACTCAGTGAGGGGCGAGCCATGGACCTCGGGTGGTGGGGCGAGGTGGACGTCCCGGCGGCCGTGACGTTCCTGGCCGCGCGCGAGGAGATCGACGACGCGCGAATCGGCGTCGTCGGGCTCTCGATGGGCGGCGAGCAGGCGATTGGGGCGCTCGCCGTCGACCCCCGCATCCGCGTGGTCGTCGCGGAGGGCGCCACGGGCCGGACCGCGGCCGACAACGCGTGGTATTCCGACGTGTACGGGTTCCGGGGCAGCCTCCAGGAGCGGATCGACGGCCTTCGCCACCGCGTCGTGGAGGAACTGACGGACGCACCCGCCCCGTCCTCGCTCCGGGAGTCCGCGATCGCGGCGGCACCGCGCCCCGTCCTCCTCATCGTGGCGGGCACGGTTCCGGACGAGCGGTACGCGGCCGTCCACATCCGGTCCGGATCACCCGGGACGGTGAGCACGTGGGAGGTGCCGGGCGCCCGGCACACCGGCGCGCTCGCCGCGGTGGGCAGTCAGTGGCGGGACCGCGTCATCGCCTTCCTCGAGGCGGCCTTCGACCGACCCGTCAGCCCGTAGCGGCCGTCACCCCACGGGCGGGACGGCGTACAGGGCGTCGGCCGCGTACCCCTCGCCGACCGTGAGGTCGTACTGGGCGAGCCGGTAGTCCGCCAGCAGTTCGCGCGCCCGGGGGGAGAGCTGGTCCTCGGTCTCCGCGATCCGGCCGCTGGGGTCCAGCACCATGGAGGTCCCCAGTGCCGGCACCTCCTCCTGGAGGGCGGTGAGCAGGGCCTCGAGCGGAGTGACGGGGGCGCCGGCCGCTGTGACCAGCTGATTCAGCAGCAGATTGGGGGTCACCTGTGCGCCGGGATCCACCTCGAACGTGTCGAAGTTCGCGAACACCACCCAGGGGGTCGTGAACTGGGCCTGCGGCGGGTTCTGGTCGAGCACGGACTGCGGCCAGATGGGGACGTTGTGGTCCCCGTAGAACAGCACGATCGTGCGCTCCTCGAACTCCTCCAGGTCCGCGACCAGCTGGGCGAGCGCCTCGTCGCTGTACCTCAGGCCGCGCAGGTACTGGCCGACCTGCTCCGCCTGGGCGCCGCTGAAGGGTCCCTCCGCCTCGATCGGCTCGGCGTACCCCGTCTGCGGGCCGTGGTTCTGCATGGCGACGGCGTTGACCACCAGGGGCCGGTCCGAGGCGCGCAGCTCATCCATCACCTCCGCGTAGAGGGCGGCGTCGGACACGTACCGGTCGGACTCGATCTTCTCGGTGTGCCCCATGTCGTTGATGAACTCGGAACGCTCGAAGCCGAACACCGGGTAGACCACCTCGCGGCGGTAGAACGAGGCCACGTACGGGTGGATGGTCAGGCTGGCGTGGTCGGGGAACCGGGCGAGGTGGGAGGGGAACGAGTCCCGCTGCGCCACCAGCATCTGGAACGCGCTGTGCACCTGCGCCTGGTAGTTGGCCATGGCGAGCCCGGTCAGGGTCTCGAACTCGACGTTCGCCGTCCCACCCCCGTAGCCGGACACGAGCAGGTCCCCCGAGGTGTTCCCCGACATGAGTTCGCGCAGGTGGGGCAGCGGGTCCTCGGAGGGCGCCACGCCCTGGAGGATCGTCGGATCGGTGACGCTCTCGGCGAGCACCAGGACGATGTTGGTGTCGGCCAGCGCGGCCGGGTCGCGGGTAGCGTTGATGGCCGTGGCGGCGGTCCGGTAGCGGGCCACCAGCTCCCCCATGGCCTCCGGGCCGTAGCCCTCCGGCTCGTCCATCGCGGTGGCCGGCAGGTTGTACAGCACCGCGGCGACGAAGCCGTTCTTCGCGTAGTTGTCGAGCTGGCTCCACGGCGCCCAGTAGACGCCCGCCTCGTCGTAGGCCCGGCGCAGCACGTTGCCGTCCTGGTTGAAGGTGACCGCCGTGAACGCGACCAGGCCGGCTGCCACCCCGAGCCCCGTGCGCAACGCCAGCGCACGCCCCCGGGGGGCGGCGGCCCGCGCCGTCGTCGGCGCCTGGCCCTCCCCCTGACGGCGGCGAACCCACCGGAGCAGACGGGAGACACCCCACGGAACGGCGACGATCACCACAAGGCCGCCGAACAGCGCCGCCACCATCCCCGCGCCGAGGCTGTCGGCCAGCAGGCCGGCCTCCTTCAGGTAGGTGGCGTCGGTGGGGAAGAGGGGTTCGCTGCGGAACTCCATCTTGAAGAAGTCGGCGAACGCGATGAAGGCGGTGCCCGCCAGGGCGAGGCCGGTCGTCAGCCACAGCCGCCCGGTGAGGGCGTGCAACAGGCCGACGAATCCCCAGACGGCGAGTCCGCTCACCGCCAGGACCGGCAGCTTGAGCGCCGCGAGTCGTTCCGTGGTCCCCACCCACGGGTCGTTCACGGCGTGCACCGTCTCGAGTGTCAGGAGGATGATCGCCGCGAGCACGAGGGTGGCCGTGAGGTGGCCGAGCGTCCGGGGCCACAGCCGTGCCCGGCGGACCGGGAGGGCGTGGCGCATGTACATGAAGCGCAAGTCTAATCGCGCGGATTCCCGGTGATCGGGCCGGGCCGGTGAGACGATGGGCACCATGTCCGCCGTGTCCGCCGCCTTCCTGTCCACCCCACCCTGCGCCGAGCTCCACCTGCACATCGAGGGCACCCTCGAACCCGCCATGGTGCTCGCCCTGGCGGAGAAGCACGGGATCACGCCCGCCGCCCCCGACGTGGACGCCTTCGCCGCGCTCTACGACTTCACCGACCTCTCCCACTTCCTCTCGCTCTACTACGCGAACACGGACGTCCTGCGGGACGCCGAGGACTTCGCGGACCTCACCCGCGCCTACCTGCGCCGCGCGGCGGATGGCGGGGTGATGCACGCCGAGATCATGTTCGACCCCCAGGCCCACCTCGGCCGCGGCATCCCCCTGGCCGCGGTGGTGGAGGGGATCGCGGCCGGCCTCGCCGGCGGCGAGCGCGAACTCGGGGTGACCACCGGCCTCATCGCCGCCTTCCTCCGTGACCGGCCGGCTGCGGAGGCGGACGCCGTCCTCACCGAGCTGCTGGACCTCGAGGCGCCCCTCCTCGGCATCGGGCTCGACTCCGCAGAGGTCGGGTACCCGCCCGTCCTCTTCCGCGACCTGTTCGCGCGTGCCGCCTCCCTCGGCCTCCACCGTGTGGCCCACGCCGGCGAGGAGGGCCCACCCGAGTACGTCACCGGAGCCCTGGACCTGCTCGGTGCCGAGCGCATCGACCACGGCATCCGCAGCGTCGAGGACTCCCGGCTGGTCGTCCGCCTGGCCGAACAACGCGTGCCGCTGACGGTGTGCCCCCTGTCCAACGTGCGGCTCCGCGCCGTCGACTCGTTGGCGGCCCACCCGCTCGTCGAGATGATGCGCCGCGGCCTCGTGGTCACCGTCAACTCGGACGATCCCGCCTACTTCGGCGGGTACGTGGACGACAACTACGCCGCCCTCGCCGCCCAGTTCGGTCTCGCCCGCGACGACCTGGCCACGCTCGCCCTCAACTCGGTGGAGGCGTCCTTCGCCTCCCCGGACCGGAAATCCGCCATGCGGGCCGTGGTCGAGGAGTGGCGCACCGCCCAGGTCTAGGACGTGCGCTGCTCCACCACGTGCACCTCCGTGAGGGGCGCGAGGGGGAACACCTGCGCCACCATCGTGACCCGGCCACCCGCCGCGAACACCTCCACGAGGGACCCGTCCGCGATCACCGTGAGGTCGACCTCGTCGCCGGGCGGGAGCGGCGCCACGTCCACCGACGGGAAGGCAGGGTGGAAGTCGACGACGCCGGACTGGCGCCGGTCGAGGCGCAACTCGCGCCGGTCGCCGTCGACGGTCACCACCACGCGGGCGGCGCCGTCGGCGGTGCTGACGACGACGTCGGACACCCCGCTCGGCACCACCGGTGCCGTCAGCTCGGCCACGGCGAGGACCGGGTCGTCCAGCGGGACGACCGGCCGCTGGACCACGCGGGGGACGCCGTCGTCCGTGACCAGCCCGATCTCGCGGACGAACGACATGGCGGACCGCCACGACGTGGGCGGCGCGGCGGCGGCGTAGTCCCAGTTGGAGGCCCAGCCCACCATGAGTCGACGGCCCTCCGGCACGCCGCTGAAGGAGACGGGGGCGTAGTGGTCACGGCCGAAGTCGAGCCAGCCGAAGTCGCCGGTGGCGGTGAAGGTGGTGCCGTCGAAGTTGCCGACCACGTACGCGGCTCCCGACCCTCCCGCCACCCCGCCCGGGTTGACGCTCACCACGAGCACCCAGTGGGTCTCACCGTCCGCCTCGAGCGGGAACAGGTCGGGGCACTCCCAGATGCCGCCGGGTGGGTCCGCGGGCGCGAACGCAGACGCTGCGGTCCAGTCCCGCAGATTCGGGGAGGTGTGGAGCAGCACGCGCCGGCCGGGCGGATCGACGGTGGCCATCACCCAGTGGCCCGCGCCGTCGGCCTCCCACCAGAACACCTTGGGGTCGCGGAAGTCCTGCATCCCCAGGTCGAGGACGGGGTTGCCGGGGTAGCGCGTCCACGTGGTGCCGCCGTCGAGGGAGTACGCGAGCGACTGCGTCTGGGTGCCGGAGCGTGGTGACGGCGGGACGTGGTGGGAGGTGTAGATCGCCACGAGGGCGGTCTCGCCCGGACCGGCGAAGCCCGCGGTGTTGGCCGTGTCCGCCACCGCGCTGCCGGAGAACACCAGCTCGCCCGGTTCCACCCGGAGCGCCACGGGCTGCTCCTCCCAGTGCACCAGGTCCGTGGAGGTGGCGTGCCCCCAGGAGAGGTTGCCCCAGTCCGGGCCGTCCGGGTTGGTCTGGAAGAACAGGTGCCAGGTGCCGTCGTGGAACAGCAGGCCGTTGGGGTCGTTCATCCACGTCGAGCAGGTGAAGTGGAGGGCGGGGCGGGGGATGTCGGGCACGGGACCGAGACTAGCGCGGCGGGCCGAGGCTGACGTGCGGACCCTCGAAGCGGGCGGCCTCCGCCGGGTCGTGGGTGATGAGGAGGGCCGTTCGCCCGGCGAGCCGGTCCCGGACGTGGCCCATCACCCGGTCCTTCGTCTCCTCGTCCAGGCCCTTGAACGGCTCGTCGAGGACGGTGAGGTCGGCGTGCGCCATCATCGCCCGGACGATCGCGACCCGGCGCCGCTGGCCTCCGGAGAGCTGCGCGACCGGCTTCGTCAGGTCCTCTCCCGCCAGCCCGACGGCGGCCAGTTCCGCCCGCACGGCGTCCGGGCGTTGGCGGTGGGCGCCGTCGTCCAGGACGAGCCGCACGTTGGCGACGGCGGAGAGGTGCTCGCACAGCCGGTCCTCCTGGAAGACGGCGGCGAGGCGTGCGCCGGCCAGGCCGGTGACGGTGCCGGCATCCGGGGGGAGGAGGCCAAGCAGGATGTTCGCCAGGGTGGTCTTGCCGGAGCCGGACGGACCCATGATGACCGTGGTGACGCCGTCGCGGAGGGTGAGGTTCAGGTGGTCCAGCACGCTGGTGGTGCCGAACCGCTTGGTGAGCCCGCTGATCTCCATCAGGTCCCCCCGAGGGCGAGGGCGGTGCGGCGCAGGGCGGTGAGGAACAGCTTCTCGAAGGTGAAGGCGAGGAGCACGATCACGAGGGTCCAGCTGAACAGCTCGGCGGTGGAGAGGAAGATCTTCGACTGGTAGAGCTGCTCCCCGATGCTGCCCTGCGGCAGGCCGATGACCTCGGCGGCGATGCCGCTCTTCCACGCCAGCCCGATCGCGGTGCGGGATCCGGACTGGAGGTAGGGCATGACGGCCGGGACGTCGATGGCGCGCCAGCGCCGGAGGAGCGGGACGCGGAACACGTGGGCCATCTCGAGGAGCTTCCCGTCCCGCTGGTCGATGCCCTCCAGCACGTTGGTGTAGATGACCGGGAGGGCGATCAGGAAGCTGATCACGATGGAGAGGCTGCCGCTGGACGCCCAGATCAGCACCAGGATGATGAAGCTGACCACGGGCACCGAGCGGATCGTGAGCACGAGCGGCGCGAGGAGCGTCCGCACCACCTGACTGGCCCCCGCGGCTGCCGCGAGCAGCACCGCGGCGAGGAGGGCGAGCAGGAAGCCCGCGACGATGCGGAGGAACGAGTAGCCGACGGCGGACCAGAAGGGCGCCGTTCCCAGTTGCGCGGCGAGCGTGGCGATCACCTCGAGCGGGGACACGAGCAGCAGGTCCTGCGCGATCGCCAGGCTGGCCACCTGCCAGACGGCCAGCCAGAACAGGACGGCGAGCGCGAGGCGCCCTGCCGACCTGCTACCGCTCGTAGTAAAAGTCATCGCCGGGAAGCGCACCTCCCACGGACTCGGGGTTGGCCGCGTGCAGCACCTCCAGGTAGCCGCCCAGGCGGGTACGGAGTTCCTCGCCCTCGAGGTAGGTGATGTTGCAGGCCGGGATCGCCTTCTCGGCCACCAGGGCGGCCGGGACGATGCCGTAGCTCGCGACCAGTTCGGCGGCCTCGGGGACGCTGGAGTTGGTGAAGGCGGTGGAGGCCTCGTAGTCGGTGAGGAAGTCGTCGAAGGCCGCCTCGTTGGCGGCGGCGAACTCGCGGCGCACCAGCAACACCCCGGTCACGAGCCCGCTCTCGGGGCTGACGGCGTCCCACTCCTCGGTGAGGCTGAGTGCCACCCGTACCTCCGGGTTCTGACCCTGGACGACGGTGACGTAGGGCTGCGGGAGGACGGCGACGGCGTCGTCCGACTCCGCGAGCAGCACCGCCAGTTCCGTGGCCTCGCTGCGGTACTCGACCGTGAGGTCCGTGGCGGGGTCCAGCCCGTTCTCGGTGAGGATGTGGTTCAGCACGTACTCCGGGGAGGTGCCCTTGCCGGTGGAGTACACGGTGCGCCCGGCGAGGTCCGCCACCTCCGAGATGGTCTCGCCCGTCTCGACCACGTAGATCACGCCCAGCGTGTTCACCGCCGCCACCTGGACGGCACCCTCCGTGCGGTTGTACAGCACGCTCGCGAGGTTCGCCGGCACGAGGGCGACGTCCACCTGGCCCTGCACCACCAGCGGGACCACCTCGTCCGCCGTGCCGTACATGGTGACCCGGTAGTCGTGGGTGGTGGCGCCGGCCTCGGCGTCGCTCATCAACCTGACCATCCCCATGGTCGTGGGGCCCTTGAGGGACGCGATGCGGATGGTGGTGGGCTCCGCGGTGCCGTCTGCGCCTGCCGAGGTGGTGCTGGAGGACGACGCGGGCGCCTCCGACGTCGTGTCCAGCGCTGGCCCCGTCGCCGTGCAGCCGGCGGCCAGCGCGATGGTCAGGAGCGCGGCGGCGCGGCGGATGGTGCGGAGCATGGGCCCTCCTCGCAGGTCGCAGGATCCGGCACCCCTGCCCGGCCGGGACCTGTGGGCCAATTCAACCGTCGGTGACGGGCCCCGCCGTGGGCCCTCGGACCCATGGTCAGGGGTGCCGCCTTCGTGCTCGTGCTGGTGATCGTCTGGCGGCCTGCGCGGCTGGACCCAACCCGGCGGCGGGCGGCCCGGATGCCGCAGGAGCGATCGGGTGTGAGAACGGGCGGGGGCCGGGTCCGCGATCTTCACGAACACTTCATCTCCAGCCCCGACGACGCTTCACACGCGCCGCCAAGACTGCTCAGTATCAAGCCGGGACATGCCCGGCCCTGAGACAGGAGAAGAAATGATGCGGAAGAACATGACACGCGGCATCGCCGCCGGCGCACTGGTCCTCGCGATGGGGCTCCCGATCGGCGCCTACGCGGCCCCCGGCGACGACTGGGCCCCGGGCGCCGGTGACTGCGAGATGTCGGAGGAGGTCCGTGCGGCCTTCGAGAACAACCCGGAGCTGCAGGCCCTGCGCGAGGCGCGGCAGGACGAAGCCACCCAGTTCCGTGCCGAGCACCGGGCCACCCAGGACCCGGACGCGCGTGAGGCGCGGCAGGAAGAGGCCGCCCAGTACCGCGAGGAGTACCGGGTGAAGGTCGAGGCCCAGCTCGAGGGTGAGGCACTCGCGTGGTTCCAGGAGAACGGCGCGGGCCAGAACGCCCGCCAGGGTGAGGGTGCAGGCCAGCAGGCCGGTGAGGGCGCCGGTGGCCAGTACTGCCAGGGTGGCGGAGCAGGCGTGCGGGCCCAGGACTGCCTCGACGACTGACGGGCACAAAGACAACTCGCTGACACGGCGACGGGCCGGGGTGATCACTCACCCCGGCCCGTTCGCTGCTCGCCGCCTTGCCCCGCGCGCCGGATTGTCACTGGCGCGAGCCCCTACCTGCGCGCCTCGTCGGCCAGCGTGTCGAGGACGGCCACCAGCGGATCGTCCACGTTAACCTCCACCTCACAGCTCGAGACGGAGCCCTCCCCGAAGCCGTACGTGACCTCCATGCCGTCGTAGGCGATGGCGCAGATGTCCTCGAACGGTGGCCCCTCGTCCACCCGGGTGTCCGCCACGGCGTCGACGACCTCCTCGAGGTCCTGCCTGCTCAACAGTCCGGCGCGCGAACGCCCGGTGCTGTTGTCCACCCAGACCCACACGCCGTCGTCGTGCACCACGAGCTCCTCGTTGCAGGGGCCGTCGGGGCAGAGCCCGCCGATGGCCGTGCGCGAGGCGAGGATGTCGCTCTCGGTCGCGACTGCCACGCCGCACCCACTCGCCCCCGCCAGCGCCGCCACGCCGATACCGGCCGCCGCGTCCAGCGTCCCCCATGTGTTCCGCGCCATGTGCGCTCCTTCCCTCCGTACCCCTCCTCTGTCGCCACCGGGTGTCATCTTGCGCATTCCGACAGGGATCGCCGCGGCCTACCCTTGCCCCATGACCACACAGCTGGTGGCGGTGCTGGGCCGCGGCGTCGTCGACCCGGACACCCCGTTCCTCCTCGCCGACGACGCCGGCCTCACCCGCGGCGACGGCTGCTTCGACACCGTCCGCGTGGTCCGCGACGACGCCGGCACCCGTGCCGACCACCTCGAGCGCCACCTCTCGCGGTTCGCCCACTCGGCCGCGGCCCTCAGCCTCCCCGCCCCGGACCTCGCCGCCTGGCGCACCCTCATCGCTGAGGCACTCGCTGCGTGGGACACCCCCGGCGAGGCCGCCCTCAAGCTCGTCCTCACCCGTGGCCCCGAGCACCGGCCCGGCCACCCGACGTCCTACCTGCTGCTCACCGCCGCCGACGGCGCCACCCTCGCCCGCGCCCGCGCCGGCCTTCGCGTGGTGACGCTCTCCCGCGGGTACGCCTCCGACGTCTTCGCCGCCGCGCCGTGGCTGCTCGGCGGCGCGAAGTCCCTCTCCTACGGCGTGAACGTGGCAGCGAAGCGGGAGGCACTCGCCCGCGGCGCCGACGACGTGCTCTTCACCTCCACCGACGGCTACGCCCTCGAGGGACCCACCTCCGGCCTGCTCGTGGCGCGCGAGGGACGGCTGCTGGCCGTCCCCAGCGGCGGGACCGGGGTGCTCGAATCCGTCACCGTCAGCGTGATCCTCGAGGCGGCCGCGGGGTTCGGCCTCAACCCCGGCCGGGAGCTGCTGCGGCCGGCGGACCTCCTCGCCGCCGACGGCGCGTGGCTGGTCTCCACGGTGCGCGGCATCTGCCCCGTGCTCACCCTCGACGGCACCCCGGTACCCCACGAACCGGAGTTGACCGCCCGCCTCGCGCGCGCCGCGGGATTCTGAGCCGCGGGGTCAGATCAGGCGGCCGGGGGCGTGGCCGCGTGGTGGTGGCGGACGGTGGCCGCGACGTCGTCGTACAGCTCGGGTGGGCAGTGGAGCCGCAGCATCGTGCGCCAGGAGTTGCGGATCGCGATCACGCGCGCCGAGGGGTAGTACCGGACCTCCCGGATGCCCTCCCACTCGAGGTGCAGGTGCTCGCGTGACATGGCGAGCGCACCGGCACCCGCGGTGGTGGGGCTGCCCATGAGGGCACCCACGGCCGCCACGATCCGGTTCATCCGGCTCTCGCGCTTCTCGGCGTGGTACTCGACGCCCTTCGCATCCACCGCGAACCGGGCCCCCTGGCGGTTCCCCAGCAGGAGGGAGGCGAGCACGAACAGCCCCAGCAGCACCCCCACGATGATCGCCGGCACCTGCCAGGGCAGCAGGATGAGTTCCTGCCCGAACACCAGGCCCGCCACGATCACGATGACGTACATCAGGGCCGCAGAGAGCAGCGTGACGCGCAGGAAGTCCCACAGCATGAAGCGGCTCGTGAGCAGGGGGATGTCGTACCGCCANNGCGGGCGTGGATGGTGTGGTCATGGAACCCTCCTCTGCCAGCGAAGATACGGCCTCTGCCGGTGAAGTCACGGGCCGATCGGCCCACCTTCCCGCGAGACATTGGCGCTAACGTTCGTTCAGGGGCAGTGGGGCCCCGCCTGGTCGGTGAGGAGTCGGCATGGGTCGGTCGGTCATCTGCGACAACTGTGGGCAGATCCTGGACGTCGCGAGCGCGTACTGCACCAGGTGCGGGAGCGACGTCCTCGTCCCCGCGACGAAGGCGCGCCTGGCCGAGGAGTTCGCGCGGGCCCAGTCCCAGGGGCTCGCCCATGCGGCCGCGTCCCCGCTCGCACCCCCGCCTCCGCCTCTCTCGCCGCCGCCGCTCTCGCCCCCACCGTCGCCGGCTTCGCCGCCCCCGCCTCCCCCGCCGCGCCGTTCTGCCGCGACGGCAGCCACCGCGGCGGCCACGGCGACGGCGACCGTGGGCCGCGCGACGTCCCTGGCGGGCGCGCTGACCGCAGGTGCCGGCCTGCCGTGGCAGACGATCGTCGGCAGCCAAGCCCCGGACCTGAAGGCCCTGCTCGCCCGCACCGGCGCCCCGCTCGCCCAGCAGGCGGTGCGCCGTTCGCTCCGTAACCCCGGCCTCGCCCTCCTGGTGACGACAGCGCTCGACCTGTTCGTCGTCTGGGTCACCGCCGGTCCGGTGGCCGTGGAGGAGGCCTTCCCCCGGGTGGCGGCCGGCGCCGCCACGGCGCTGCTCTCCCTGCTCGTCGGTTCGCGTGGCGGGCCGCTGCGAGGCCTCGCCGGACTCTCCTCGGTGGTCACGGCCGGGCTGCAGGTCGCGTCCCTGGCCTCCGCCCTGATGGCGGCCCTGGACACGGGTGACGTCGTCGCCGTCGCCCCCATGGCGCTGGCGATGGCCTCGGCGCTCACCACCGCGGTCAGGACGGCCGCCGTCGCCTTCAGGGGGAAGCAATGAGGCTCATCCGTGCGGCTGCGGCCGCCGCCCTGGCACTCGTCCCCCTCCTCGTCCCCGCCGCCGCACTCGCCGAGGAGAACCTCGTCATCGAGCACGCCCTTCCATCCGGGTGGTCGGTGACGAGCGACGACGTCGACTCCTTCGTCGCCACGGGCGCCTACGGTGACCTGGCCGACCAAGACGTCGGCTGGATCGGGTGGTCCGGGGTCTACACGTACCTCCGCCACCCGGACGACCCTCTCGTGGTGAACGGGGTGTACGAGTTCTACACCTCCTTCGAGGACTTCGCCGCTCGCTCCGACGACGAGATGGTGTTCGTCAACGACGGCTTCGTGGACGTGCCGGGATCCGACGAACCGCGGGAGACCGGCCACGAGGAGCCCTACACCTGGACCGGCGCGCAGCAGACCACGCTCGGCGGCGTGGACGCGTGGGGCAACGTCGGGACCTGGCAGAACGCCTCCGGGTACCCCTGGACCCAGGTGGTCCACGTCTACTGGATCCCCCTCGACGGCGCCGGAATCGCGGTGACCGGAACCGTCACGGCGATGGGCGGTCAGTTGCCCCCGGGCATGCCCGACACGATGCGCAACGACCTTGAGGCGGCGCTCGCGTCCCTGAGATTCAACGTCGCGGGCAGCACCGCTGCCGCCGCTCCCCCTGTTGTCCCGGGCACGGACACGGGTGAGGACGAGCCGTGGCGCACCGTCACCGGAGGGGCCGCCTCTGTCGCCGCCGCCGGCGTCGCCCTCGCCGCGGCGCGTGCCAGGGGCCGCACCAAGCGCGGCGAGGAGGAACCACCGCCGGACCAGCCCGTCGGCCACGTGCTCCAGCTCTCGACGAACCGCGTCACGGTCAGCGACGCCCACGGCGCCCCGCTCACGGTGCAGGCCTACGACGTCTTCCCGAACGGGGCCGTCCGGCCCTCGTCGAGAGCTGTCATCCAGCTGGGCCTGCCCGCGGGCGTGGTCGCGCAACCGTCCACCGCCACCGGTGCGCTCACCACCACGGTCTCCCAGATCGGTGAGGTGGCCCTCGGGTCCACGATCACCGTCGAGGCGCGCGCGCCCATGGGCGCGACGACGTCCTCGGTGGCCGTCGCCGTTGCCGGGATCAGCCGGATCGTGGCACGCCTCGAGCCGGCGGCGCCGCTGCACATGGGTGGCCGTGCCACGCTGGCCGCGACCGTGGAACTGTTGGGCGCGGACGCCGAGGACCCGACCCTCGACCGGGCTGCCGTGCAGCGCTCGCTCACGTTCGAGGCGTCCTCGGAGTGGGCGGACCTGTCTGTGCCCACGCCGTGGGGCGACGGCGCCGCCGTCGCCGTCGTCGTCGGCCAACCCGACCCGACGCGCCACCAGACGCCGCCGGAGTCGGTCCCCGTCCGGGTCACCGCGTACGTGAGGGAGAAGCGGCTGACCGAGACGGTGCAGGTCGAGCTCGCGGCGCCGCCGGAGATCGACGCGCGCCCGGACACGGTCACGCTCGCTGCCGAGTCGGGGGCGAGCGCCGAGGTGTCGGTGTGGATCTCCAACTCCACGGGCACGGCGTGGCACTTCGACACGGAGTGGCGGGAGGGTTCCCGCCTGCTCGCCACCCCGGACATCGTGGCCACCGGCTCGGCCACCGCCACCCTCACGCTTACCGAGAGCGCCGAGGACCTCGATCCGGGTCGGCGGCAGACCTCGGCCACCCTCGTCGTCGTCGCGACCGCGGATGGCTTCGAGACGCTCAAGCGGGAGATCACGGTGATCGTGGAGAGGGAGGGGCTGTTCGTCAGCCGGACGAACGTGGATCCGTCCACGAATGCCTTCCTCGTGCGGGCGGACGGCAGCGCGGTGCCGACCGAGTTCGACCTGCGGGTCTACGTCCGGGACCCCGCCACCGACGAGATCGTGCCGGACATCGCGCTGGCTCAGCAGGTGGAGTTCGAGCCCGGTGGGGAGGAGACCAGCGTGGGCCACGCGGGTCTGCGGGCAGGTGGCTTCCAGGTGACGCCGGCCGGGGTGCGGCCGGGGAACAACCCGTCCGCCATCTTCCGGATCCACCTTCCCAACACCCTGCCCACGGGGTCGGATCTGGTGACGGCCTCACTCCGCGCCACCGTGCCCGGCTACGGGGAGAGTGCCTTCACGGCCGGCGTGCCGCTTCGGTTGCGGGGCGTGGACATGGAGCCGTTCTCGGCGGAGTGGGAGCGTGAGCTCCAGGGGTGCCGGCTGGTCATTGACGAGTTCGTTCCGCTGGAGTACCGGGAGAATCTCCGGGCACTGTTGAACGAGCGTTCGCTGACCATGGGTGCCGAGGGCCTGTTCGTCATGCGGGAGCAGCTGTGGACCTTCGCCCACAATCAGATCGTCAAGGAGAGGCACGAGCACCTCGATGAGGCGTGGTGGATCGAGCAGATCGAGGGCACGTTCGAGTGGATCTCGTGGTGTGGGGACATCGCGATGGGGGTGGCGAGCGGGTCCTACGTGGGCGTGATCGGGATGTCGGCGCTCGGGATGTTGAAGCCGTTGCTGGTCTCGGCGATGACGACGTGGGTGAACGGAGGTTCCCTGGAGGACTGGCTCTCCGGGCAGGCCACCGCGCTGGTGGGAATCGCGGAGGGAGCACTGACGGATCCGGACGTGCTCATGAAGCTGACCGGAGAGAAGAAGGCACTCGCCTGGGCGCTGTTCATCGCGTACTACTTCGCCAAGGAGTTGTACAACGATCCACAACTCTCGGTGACGAACGCGATGAAGCGGGTGGGGGCGCAGCTCCGGGACGAGGGGCTCGTCCGCTTCCTGCAGTACATCGTCGGGATGAAGGGCGTCAGCCGCAAGCCGACGGCCGACGCTCCCACGGCGAAGCCCGATGGCCCGGCGGCGAAGCCCGATGGCCCGCCACCGCCACCACCCCGGCCCCGGGCTGACGCGCCCGCCGCGAAACCGGATGGGCCAGCTGCGAAACCGGATGGGCCAGCTGCGAGGCCGGACGCTCCTGCGGCGAAGCCGGATGCCCCAGCCGCGAAGCCCGAGCCGGATTCACCGGGCGTGAAGCCGGAGCCGAATGCGCCGGCGGCGAAGCCGGACGTCCCCGCGGCAAAGCCCGATGGGCCCGACTCCAAGCCGGATGCGCCCACCGCGAAGCCGGATGCTCCTGCTGCGAAGCCGGACGCTCCGCCGGCGAAGCCGGAGGGGGATGTGCCGCCGCCGGAGGTGCCGCCTGTGCGGGATGGGAGTCCGAGGGGTCGGGCGGAGTCGATGGCGAGGCAGTTGGCGGCCGAGACGGCCGATGGGGGGAAGGTCTCGAAGGCCACGGTGGAGCGGATTCTGCGGGATCCGGATGCGATGCGGGAGTTGAAGAAGGCGCGTCCGGATCTGTGGAAGGAGTTCCATGAGACGCGGCAGAAGATCTATGACGGTCATGACAGGCGCCTGGTGGAGTGGATCGAGGGGAATGTGCCGGAGGCCAGGGGCCGGAGGGTGGAGATCGAGAGTTTCGGGACGAAGGATGGGGTGGACCGGGACTACCGGGCCGGGTACGTGGTCACGGACGCGCAGGGCAACCGGCGGTTCATCGAGTTGAAGAAGGAGGCGTGGGCGCAGAAGAGCATGGAGATCTTCGCCGAGGAGACCGGGGGTCCGGCCGACGGGCAGGGGGCGCGGGACTGGGCGAAGGAGCACCAGCAGTTGGCCACGGACATGTATCACGGGGAGGCGAGTGTGGACATGGCGGATCAGGCGACGGTGTGGAACGAGGCGACCCGGTCGTGGGAGAAGACCCAGGTCACTCCGAACGTGATCATGGTCGAGAACGGTCATTCGACCCTGTTGGACCCGGATGGGTTGGGCAAGACGTATGAGACGAAGGTGGCGGAGTCCTACTACCAGGGCAACGTGTTGGATGCCTACCGGCAGGCGGACAAGTCGCTGCACACCCTGGAGTGTTGCCGGGAGGGGTATGCGATGCAGGGGTACGGGATCAAGGAGTTGCCGCCGAAGGTCCAGGCCGGGATGGATGCGATCAAGGATGTGCAGTCCGGGAGGTTGACCCCGGAGCAGGCCGACGCCCGAATGCGGGAACTCGACTACACCGGTGGGCTCCCGGACTTCATGGAACGGATCTCCGGCCAGTTCGCCGCCTTCAAATGGGT
>DBPQ01000095.1:0-3001 GCA_002304945.1 Actinomycetales bacterium UBA1416
CCGGGCGGCGAAGCCAGTGGTCTCAACGTCGACGACCGCGTACCCCAGCACCCTGCCACCCTATCGGCGGGCGCCGACAGGATCGGGGAAGGCGCGCGGGAGGTGTGGCTCACTCCCGCGGCCACGCCTCCGTGACCTCGATGACCCCGCCCGGGGTGCGGCGTCGTCGCCCCGGCCGCACGTGGAAGCCGGCGGCGTGGAGGAGGGCAGGGATGCGGCCGGCGTAGGGGTCCCGCATGCCGTCGTAGTCATCGAGGCGGCGCCCCACCGCGCTCATCACGCGCATGAACGGATCCGTGGGGCGTCCGAACTCCACCACGTGCAGCCGTCCATCAGGGGCGAGCACCCGCCGGAACTCCCGCAGCGCGGACCGCCGCACCTCCCCCGACATGTGGTGCAACGCCAGCGAGATCACGATCCGGTCCGCCGACCCGTCCGCGAACGGCAGCGCCGCCGCGTCCGCCCGCACCCACACCACGCCGTGCGGGTTCGGCTTCAGGTGCGCCGCGTGCACCGACGTCCCGGGTTCCACCGCCACCACCCGCGCGTGCGGCGCCGCCGCCGCGATCGCGAGGGCCTGCGTGCCCGTCCCCGCCCCCACGTCGAGGATCACGGGCGACGACGCGGCCTCGCTGGGCGCCGTCGTCGTGACCGGGAGGCCGGCCACGAGCTGGGAGATCAGCCGCGGGCGCCACGCCCATTCGCGGGTGACGACGGGGAACAGCAGGTCGTACACCTGCGCGCCCCGCGGGTTCAGAGCGATTTCACCCATGCCGTGATGATCTCACCGGAGACGGCCGGGGTGAGGACGTCCGAGTGGTCGCCACCCTCGATCACCTCGACCGTGACGGGGTGCCCGCCGGCCTCCAGCGCCGCGGCGAAGTCCTCGGAGAAGAACTCGGGCACCACGCGGTCGAACGTGCCGTGCACCAGCAGCACGGGTACCTCGGGACGGGCTCCGGCGAGGCGCAGCGGGTTGGCGGCCTCCCAGCCGGCGGGGTCGTCCTGGGGCCGGGTGCCGAGCAGCAGCGCGGCCACCTCGGGGATCAGGGAGATGTCGTAGGGCCCCGCGACGCCGATCAGTGCCTCCGGCGTTGCCGGGTCCCACGGGCACGTCCCGGTCGCGTCGGCCCACGCCTCCGGCGTGAGGGTGGCGAGCGCGGACTGGTGGGCGCCGGACGAGTGCCCGAGCAGCACCACCGGCCCCACGTCCAGCCCCTGCTCCTCCGCAGCGGCGAAACCATAGGCCGTGGCACACAGGATGTCCTGCACGGGGACGGGGTGGAGGACGCCGTTCGCGCCCGCCCGGATCTTGGCCGGCATGGCCGCGATGCCGTTTTCCGCGAGATAGCGGGCGAGGGCGTCGAGGGAGGCGGGGTCGGCGGTGTACCAGGAGCCGCCGGGGATCATGACCACCAGCGGCGCCGCTGTCACGCCCTCGGGCACGTACAGGCTGGCGGGGAGGTCGGGGAGGTAGTCGGCGACGAAGGGCTCGGGGCCGGGCAGCGCCGTGGCGGCGGGCGTGGTCGGCTCCGGCGTGGGGGCGGGGGACGTCGTCGCGGGCGGAGGCGTCGTCGTCGCCCCGGACCCGGCGTCGGAGGTGCCGCACCCGGCGAGGAGGGCCAGGGCAGCAGCGGCCGCGAGTGCACGTGCGAAGGACACGATGTCACGCCCCTTTCGTGTCGATGTGGCGCTTGAGGTCCTCGATCGCGGCCCGGAGCTCGCCGTAGCTGGCGGGCTGGTCATCCCGGTGGATCGCGACATTGATGCGACCACCAGGGCTGATCACGGCCGAGCGCACCTCCGCGGGCTTGTCGGCGCCCTGGGAGTGGAGTGCCTCCATGACGTCGTGGTCCGTCAGCCCGAGCCGGCGGACGGCGGGCTCGTCGATGACGCCGTCGGAGATGAGGATGGTGGAACGGCCCTCGAGCAGCCAGCGCGCCCAGGCGAAGCGCTGCGCGAGGCGGTCGAACAGGTCGTTGACGACGATCAGCACGATCACCCCCAGCACGCCCCCGACCACGGAGTTGTCCGCACCGATGATCGCGTTCTGCACCACGTTCGAGATGAGGAGCACGACGACGAGGTCGAGCGCGTTCATCTGCGCGAGCAGCCGCTTCCCCGCGATCCTCAGGACCAGGACGATCGCGACGTACACCAGGACCGTCCGGAGCACCTTCTCGATGGGTGGGATCTCGAGGGTGAACATGTCGGTCCACACTGAGGTGGCGGGGATGGCGGAGGCGACAGCGGCGGCCGGCGCGGCGATCATGCGAGGACCGTGACGTCGTCGGGGCGGGGCTTGGCCATCTGCGGGTGGGAGAACGCCCAGCGCACGAGGCGGGTGGAGAGGTCCCCGGCGGGGCGGGCGACGAGGGCGTCGGTGAGGCGCCAGTCACCGAGGTCGAGCATGCGGCGGGCGGACGACGGGAGGATCGAGATGGCGGCCGCGGCTAGCAGCCAGTAGCCGGGCTTGGCGCTCGGGGGCAGCGGTGGGTCGTAGATGAGGAACTCCACGGTCTCGCGTGCGGCGGGCGTGGCCTCGAGTTCGGGGCCGTAGGTCCAGAGGTCGTCGTAGAGGCGCTGGACGGAGCGGGGCGGGTCGACGACGCCGAGCTTCTCCGCGATCAGGGACGTCTGGGCGACGTAGGTGTCGGCATCCTGTGGGCTCAGCGGGTGGGGGTTGAACACCTGGTAGGCCGTGAGGAAGGACTCGATCTCCGCGATGTGCACCCACTTCAGCAGGTGGGGGTCAGAGGCGGCGTAGGGGCGGCCGTCCGGGGCGAGGCCCTTCACGCGGCGGTGGATGCCGCGGATGCGGGCGATGACGCGCTCGGCGTCCTGCACGCGCCCGAACGTGGTGACCGCGATGTACTCGCTGGTGCGCTGGAGGCGGCCCCAGGGGTCGCCCTTGTAGCCGGAGTGGCCGGCCACCCCCGCCATCGCGAGCGGGTGGAGGGACTGGAGGAGCAGGGCACGGATGCCGCCGACGTACATGGAG
>DBPQ01000095.1:3096-3258 GCA_002304945.1 Actinomycetales bacterium UBA1416
GTGCGCGATCGCGAGCTGGAGGGCGGGAAGTGGGCTGGCCGGGGGCATGGTTCGATTGTCCGGCGCGCGCGGGCGGGGCGCCAACCGTTCCGCCGTGGGCGAGCAGGCGGGGGGGCCGCCAGCGGCTCGCGGCGCGTGGCCGGGTGGGGGTGGCGGCCGCCG
>DBPQ01000022.1 GCA_002304945.1 Actinomycetales bacterium UBA1416
CTCTCACCGAGCGCAATATCCAAACTGGTGAACTCGAAACTGTTCGACGACTTCCGCCGGCCCTTCCGCCCGGCAGCCTCGGCCAGGTGCTGGTCCCGGACCGTGTTGGAGTAGTACTTCGTCAATGTGCCGTTGGAGATCACGAATAGCTGCACGTACTCAAACAGGCCCGCGTCGGCCCAGAAAGACTCCCGGGCGTACCGGTTGATCTGGTTGAACGCCTCCCGGATGTCCACCCCGCGGCGCTTGAGCTCCACGTGCACCAACGGCAACCCGTTCACCAGGACGGTCACGTCATACCGGTTCGCGTGCAACCCGCCGGGGCCTGCGGGTGCTGGTCCGGCGGCGGGGACCTCGTACTGGTTGATCACCTGGAGCCGGTTGTTGTGGATGTTCGTTTTGTCGAGCAGGTAGATGTTCTTGAACGACCCGTCATCGCGTTTGAGCACCTGGACGTGGTCCATCTGGATCTTCGCGGTCTTCTCCACGATCCCCTCGTTCGCCGAAGCGATCGATTCGGTGAAGAACCGCTGCCACTCCTCGTCCGTGAACGTGACCTGGTTAAGTGCCTCCAACTGGGTCCGCAGGTTCGCCACCAGTGCGGCCTCGGAGTGCACCTGCAGGTAGCCATACGCCTGCTCCTGCAACAGGCCGATGAACGTCGCCTCCAGGTCCGCCTCCGACTGGTAACCGTCCTGTCGCGCCGGGTCGGGAGTGAACTCCGCGACCACCGTCGACTCCGCACTCAACGCAATCGGCTCATACGCGACCGCGGAGGCGAGAACCTTGGTCACGAGGCGGCCCCCTCGAACGACAACAACCGATCCCGATAGAACTCATACTGCCGCCGCCGCGCCGCCAACTCTGCCGGCAAACCCACCGACAAGTCACTCACCAACGCATCGAAAGCGTCGAGTGTCTTCACGATGTGATCCCGCTCGCCTTCGGGCGGGACGGGAATGGAAATCCTGTTGAGATTGGCCTGATTGAGTTTCGGCTGGGCCGCGCCCGAGACGTATGGCGCTAGGTCGATCGAGTTTAGGTAGATCTCGATGAACCGACGCTCCTCGTAGGAAGCGAACTCCAGTACGTGGGCGTGGTTATTGACCCAGGTCCTCCCTGAGACCGAGAACGCAATCGGAGTAGATCGTGCGAGGAGGTTCGCGCCGTCTTCGGAAACCAGCAGGTAGTCCCCGTCGAAGATGTAGTCACTGACCCAGTCGACGACGCCCGAGGCGCCGTAGTACGGGATGTCACCGGGCGTCCGAGCCGCCTTCGTCACCGGCCTTCGCCTCGCATCGTGGTTCACCGCCAGCGATCCCAGAGGAGACCAGGTAACGCTCTCATCGGCGGCGAAGCGCAAGAGTGCCCTTCTGTAGTGCGTGTACTGCTGCCGGCGGGCTTCCAGCTCCGCTTCCAGCTCCGNNCCGCACGATCTCCCGCTGCACCTCGAGAGACGGCACCGGGATGCGGATCTTCGCGAGGGCGTCGCCGGACACGCGGCGCACCTTCGTCCCGCTGATGAACGGTCTCTTCTGTTTTTGAAAGTGCTCCGACTGGAAGAAATACGCCACATACTTCGGATCCAGAGAGTGATGGTAGATGTAGGCATCCCCGCTAACCGCGACCTCATCGGGTCCGAGCCACGCGACGGCCTTGCAGACGTCGGCGTCGTTCTCGCTAGTGGTCGCGATGACCAGGTCTCCGGTGGCTGCTCTCCGAAGCCGCTGCGCAAGTTCAGGGCTGACGAAAGACTTGGTCTCGGTCGCCCAGGTCCCGTAGTGGGTGTAGACCTGCCCGTAGTGGATGCAGCCCACTCCGTTGGGTGCGAAGTCCTTCTTCTGCAGCCCGCCACCGCGAATGAAGCGGCCCACGCTACCCAGCGGGGCCTGCTCGACTCTGTTCGGGCAGTGTTCGGCGATGAGGTCGTCGATCGGGCTCATACGTCTGCGCTTTCGAGGTCGGCGACGATGGCGTCAATCTGCTCGCGGAGTTCTTGCTGGCGGGCGACGATCCGGGCGATCTCGGCGTTCAGAGCAGTGATGTCAGTGGCCACCCGGGTGTCCTCGGCTTCGACGTACGAGGTGACGGCGATGTTGTACCCGTTGTCCGCGATGGTGGTGTTGTCGATGAGCCGGACGAAGTGGTCGGCGTCGGACCGCTGGGTGAACGCCTCGAGGATCCGGTCCTGGTTGACGGCGGTGAGCTTGTTCTTGTTGCCGGTGCGGACGAACTCCGCGGAGGCGTCGATGAAGAGGACCTTGTTGTCATGCTTGGACTTCTTCAGCACGATGATGCAGGTCGCGATGGTGGTGCCGAAGAACAGGTCCGGTGGGAGCTGGATGACGGTGTCGACGTAGTTGTTGTCGATGAGGTACTTGCGGATCTTCTGCTCGGCCCCGCCGCGGTAGAGCACGCCGGGGAACTCGACGATCGCGGCGGTGCCGTTGACGGCCAGCCAGGAGAGCATGTGCATGGTGAACGCCAGGTCGGCTTTGCTCTTCGGGGCTAGCACCCCGGCGGGGGCGAACCTCGGGTCGTTGATGAGGAGCGGGTTGGCGTCGCCTTCCCATTTGGTGGAGTAGGGCGGGTTGGACACGATCGCCTCGAACGGTTCGTCGTCCCAATGCACGGGGTCGGTGAGGGTGTCGCCGTGGGCGATGTCGAACTGCTCGTAGTTGATGTCGTGCAGGAACATGTTGATTCGGCACAGGTTGTAGGTGGTCAGGTTGATCTCCTGACCGAAAAACCCCTGCCGGACCTTGTCCTTGCCGAGGACCTTTGCGAACTTGAGCAGCAGGGACCCGGAACCGCAGGCCGGGTCGTAGACCTTGTTGACCTCGGTCTTCCCCACCACGGTGATGCGTGCCAGGAGTTCGGAGACCTCTTGCGGGGTGTAGTACTCACCCCCGGACTTCCCGGCGCTGGAGGCGTACATCGCCATCAGGTACTCATACGCGTCCCCGAAGGCGTCGATGGTGTTGTCGGTGTAGGTCCCCAGGTTCAACTCCCCGATGGCGTCCAACAGCTTCACGAGCCGTTCGTTGCGTTTGGCGACCGTGGGTCCGAGCTTGTTGCTGTTGACGTCCAAGTCATCGAACAGGCCCTTGAAGTCGTCCTCACTGGCCGCACCCTTCGCAGAGGCTTCGATGTTGCGGAACACCTGGCTCAGGGTCTCGTTCAGGTTCGCATCGTGACGGGCCCGGGCACGCACGTTGACGAACAGGTCCGACGGGAAAATGAAGAAGCCCTTCTCGTTCACCGTCTCGGCCATCCCGTACTGGGCTTCCGTGTCACCGAGCGAGGCGTAGTCGAAGTCCGGGTTCCCCGCCCTGCGTTCCTGCTCGTTCAGGTACGCAGTCAGGTTCTCGGAAATGAACCGGTAGAACAACATCCCGAGCACGTAGGACTTGAAATCCCACCCGTCCACGCTGCCGCGCAAGTCATTCGCGATCCGCCAGATCGTCTTGTGCAGTTCTGCCCGCTCAGCCTCTTTGGATATTGCGCTCGGTGAGAG
>DBPQ01000105.1:0-3083 GCA_002304945.1 Actinomycetales bacterium UBA1416
GGGGCTCCTGGTGGTGGCCCAGCTGGCCGAGGCGGTGGCGGCCACGCTCGCCGTCGCCCGCCCGGGGACGGTGGCGACGGTCGCGGACGTGCTGCGCCGGCCCGGCACCGGCCACCTCGCGGGTCTGGGGGTGGGGGCGCGGGCGGCCTCCCGGACCGCGTCCGCGCTGCGGGTGTGCCCCCTGCCGGTGGCGGACTCCTGGGTGCTGGTCGACGACGTCGTCACCACCGGCGCGACACTCCGCGCCGCCGCCGGGGCGCTCGCCGAGGCCAGCGGCAGGGAGGTGACCGTGGCCTTCGCGCTCGCGGCCACCCCGCCGCGAAGTCGACGGCGCGGTATGTGATGCGGATCATGCCCGGGTGACTAGGATGTTGGCACGAGAAAACTCCGGTGAGGAGGTGATGGGCGGGCGGCTGGCAGCCGCGGACGACTCTCGCCGGACCCCCGGGTTCGGCACCACCCCACATCTCCCAGGAGGTCCTGATGGAAATTGCCGTTGTCGGACGCAACACCGATATCCCCGAACGGTTCCGTACCCACGTGGAGGAGAAGCTCGAGAAGATCGAGCAGCTGGCGCCCGAGGCCATGCGCATCGACGTCGAACTCACTCACGAGCGCAACCCGCGGCTGGCGGACAATGCGGAACGGATCGAACTGACGTTGCGGGGCAAGGGACCAGTCGTTCGTGCCGAGGCCAGCGCCTCGGACCGCTACGGTGCGCTGGACCTCGCTGTTGCCAAGCTCCAGGAACGGCTCCGTCGGGCACGTGACCGCAAGAAGGACCGCCGGAAGGCAGGGCCGGGGGAGACCCCGCCCCCCGTCTCCGTCCCGGCCGCCGTCCCCGTTGCCGAGGAGGCACCCGCCCCGAAGCCGAACGGCACCCCCACGAAGGCCGGGGAGGCAGTCGAGATGCAACTCGGGGACTCGCCCGTCGTGGTGCGCCAGAAGCTGCACGAGGCCTCGCCGATGACCATCGACCAGGCGCTGTACGAGATGGAACTGGTCGGCCACCCGTTCTACCTGTTCATCGACTCCGAGACGAAGCAGCCCTGCGTGGTCTACCACCGGCGCGGGTGGACCTACGGCGTCATCCGGTTGGACACGGTCGTCGCCTGAGACCCGCCTCGCGCGCGGGGGAGCCTCCCGCAGCCGTGCTCTCATCTCGGTGAGGGTTTCGGCAGGCCTCCCCGCGCCGCGCCTCGGTGCACGCCCTCGCCACGGAGTCCGTGGCGAGGAGTCGTGCCGGAACAGCGGTGAGCGCCACCCGTGCGCCGAGGGCTGAAAATCCGCCCCCCGCACCGCCGTCCCCCGACCCTCCCCGTACGATGGAGGCCGTGGACTGGCCGGCTTGTCGTGGACGAATGGAGTACCTGTGGCGTCACTGGTGAACAAGATCCTGCGGATGGGCGAGGGGCGGATCGTCAAGAAGCTGCACGGGATCGCCAATCAGGTCACCGCGCTCGAACCGGAGTTCGAGGCCATGACGGATGCGGAGCTGCGCGGCCAGACCGACGAGTTCCGTGAGCGCCTGGCTGACGGGGAGTCCCTGGACGACCTCCTGCCCGAGGCCTTCGCCGCCGTCCGGGAGGCGGCCCGCCGGACGCTGGGCCAACGCCACTTCGACGTGCAACTCATGGGCGGCGCCGCCCTCCACCTCGGGAACATCGCCGAGATGAAGACCGGTGAGGGCAAGACCCTCGTCGCCACCCTGCCGGCCTACCTCAACGCGCTGGAGGGCAAGGGCGTCCACGTCGTCACGGTCAACGACTACCTCGCCTCCTACCAGTCCGAGCTGATGGGCCGGGTCTTCCGGTTCCTCGGCCTGACCACCGGCTGCATCCTCGACGGGCAGCGGCCGGACGAGCGGCGCCGCGAGTACGCCGCGGACATCACCTATGGCACGAACAACCAGTTCGGCTTCGACTACCTCCGCGACAACATGGCCTGGACGCTGGAGGAGACGGTCCAGCGGGGCCACAACTTCGCGATCGTGGACGAGGTGGACTCCATCCTCATNNCATCGACGAGGCCCGCACGCCGCTCATCATCTCGGGCCCCGCCTCGGGGGACGTGAACCGCTGGTACGGGGAGTTCGCCCGGATCGCGATGCGGCTGCGCCCGGAGGAGGACTACGAGGTCGACGAGAAGAAGCGCACCATCGGCGTCCTAGAGCCGGGCATCGAGAAGGTTGAGGACCTCCTCGGCATCGACAACCTGTACGAGTCGCTCAACACCCCGCTCATCTCCTTCCTCAACAACTCCATCAAGGCGAAGGAGCTGTTCAAGCGGGACAAGGACTACATCGTCCGCAACGGTGAGGTTCTGATCGTCGACGAGCACACCGGCCGTGTGCTGCCCGGCCGGCGGTACAACGAGGGCATGCACCAGGCCATCGAGGCCAAGGAGGGGGTGCAGATCAAGGCCGAGAACCAGACGCTCGCCACGATCACCCTGCAGAACTACTTCCGCCTCTACTCCAAGCTCGCGGGCATGACCGGTACCGCCGAGACCGAGGCCGCCGAGTTCCTGAACACCTACAAGATCGGCGTCGTGCCGATCCCCACGAACAAGCCGATGATCCGCAGGGACAACGCGGACCTCGTCTACAAGAACGTCTCCGGCAAGTTCCACGCCGTCGTCGAGGACATCGCGGACCGGCACGCCACCGGACAGCCGGTGCTGGTGGGCACCACATCGGTGGAGAAGTCGGAGATCCTCTCCGCCCTGCTGAAGAAGCGGGGCATCCCACACGACGTGCTGAACGCGAAGCAGCACGAGCGTGAGGCGTCGATCGTGGCGATGGCGGGCCGGAAGGGCCAGGTCACGGTCGCCACGAACATGGCCGGCCGCGGTACCGACATCATGCTCGGCGGCAACGCCGAGTACATCGCGGTGGACAACCTGCGGCGCCGGGGCCTCGATCCGGCCGAGACGCCCGAGGAGTACGAGGCCGCCTGGCCCGATGCGCTGCACGCGGCCCAGGAGGCCGTGGCCGCGGAGCACGACGAGGTGGTGGCCCTCGGCGGGCTCTACGTGCTCGGCACGGAACGCCACGAGTCCCGCCGCATCGACAACCAGCTCCG
>DBPQ01000105.1:3143-3666 GCA_002304945.1 Actinomycetales bacterium UBA1416
CCCGGACGACATGCCGCTCGAGTCGCGGCTCGTCTCCAGTTCGATCGCCTCCGCCCAGTCGCAGGTCGAGGCCCGGAACTTCGAGATCCGGAAGAACGTCCTGAAGTACGACGACGTGCTGTCACGGCAGCGCGAGGTCGTCTACGCCACCCGGCGCCGCATCCTCGAGGGCGAGGACATCGAGGACATGGTCCAGCGGTTCATGGACTTCGAGGTGGGCCAGATGGTGACCGCCTTCACGCCCGGCGCCAACTCCTCGGAGTGGGACCTGCACGAGCTGTTCGTGGAGTTGCGCAACCTCTACCCGGTGACCATCACCCCGGAGGACATCATCGAGGAGGCTGGCGGCGTCAACCGCGTGAAGCCCGAGATGCTCGTCCGGGAGATCACCTCCGACATCCACCTCGCGTACGAGCAGCGCGAGGAGGAGGTCGGCGGGGAGGTGATGCGCCAGCTGGAGCGGCGCGTCGTCCTGGCGGTCATGGACCGCAAGTGGCGTGAGCACCTCTACGAGATGGACTAC